>JBNMFK010000106.1:0-11541 GCA_051269965.1 Algoriphagus sp.
TTTCACCGCCGTAGAGCAAGCTCCCGAATTCCCTGGAGGAACACGAGAGATGTATAACTTTATCAATTCTAAAATCAAGTACCCTCCTGCCGCTCAGAGAGCCAACATCTCAGGAAGAGTATTTGTAAAGTTTGTAGTTGAGAAAGATGGTTCTATAGGTAAAATTGATATTCTAAAAGGAATTGGATTTGGTTGTGATGAAGAAGCCATGAGGGTTATTAAATCAATGCCAAAGTGGAATCCTGGCCGTCAGAACGGAAAAAATGTTCGTGTGTTCTTCACCATGCCAGTTTTCTATCAGTTAGAGTAATACCATGCAGAAAGATCCTAAGAGACTTTGGGCATATACCAAACTTATGTTACACGTAACCATGGGTTTGTTGTACATGGTCATTGGAATTTATATCATTAAAGAACAATGGTTCATGACTTCACTTGAAAAGGTGGTCAGTTATCTATTAGGGGGCTTACTTATAGCCTACGGAGTCTTCCGGATCTATAGAATTACAAAGAATTAGTGAGTTCCGAAACGGCCGTCTGCAAAGACGGTCGTTTCTTTTCAAGCCTTAATTATAAAAAGCTTTAGAGTTTGGCTCAGGGAAACCCTTGGGCTAGCCTTTGTGTTATGTATGTGAAACAGTAAAAAATGAAAATATACTATACTGCCTTAGTATTTGGACTACTAGCTTCTTGTGGTAACCCAAAAGAAAATGACCGTTTATCTGTAAGAAAAGGAAAAGTTACCGTGGCAGTAGATGAATCTTTTAGACCTATTGCCGATGCACAAATGCAGGCATATCAGGGACACTATCCTGAGGCAGAATTTGAAATAATTTATACCCCAGAGCAAAAGGCCATAAGTCTAATGCTACAAGACTCTGCCGATCTAGTAATGGTTTCTAGAGAGCTTACAAACAAGGAACAAGCCTACTATAGGAACAGAGAAATGGCGTATCAACCAGCCATAATGGCCTTAGACGCTGTTATATTAATTACTAATAAATCCAACGACTTAGAACATATCAGTATTTCCAGAATCGAAGCAATACTTAAAGGAGAACCCAGCCCCATTAAATTTGTTTTCGACCATAGTAGTTCTAGTAACTTAAATCTCATGTTAAAGAAGTTTAATATAGAAAATGTCAACAAAACAAATATTTACGCTGCTGAGGGAACAAAAGATGTATTTGATTACGTCGAAAACAACGAAAATGTTATTGGTCTTGTAGGGCTCAATTGGATAAGTGATAAACATGATAAACCAGCAGTAGCCCTAAAAGAAAGAATCAAAATAATTGGAATAGAAAGGGGGATGGATAAGGATATAAGTTATGCTAGCCTGACTACTATCAAGAATCAGGAATATCCATTTGTAAAAATAATTTATCTCCATACCACTCAAAATGGTTGGGGAGTAGCCATGGGATTTATAAGGTTTGCCTGCACGCAAGTTGGTCAACTTGTGGTAGAAAAAATGGGTCTACAACCCTATTACCTCATTCCAAAGATGTATCAATTGGGAGAGACGGATCCAATTAACGTCGTAGAATAAGCCTTAACAAATCATTTACAAACCATAGTTTCTTATTTAAGTCTAACTTAAACACAAAAAGAACATATAAGTAGAGCAGAAATATTTTTTGGATTAGCATCATTTATTTAAATTTGCCATCTTATTAACTGTAACTACTAACCTTAAACTGGAAGTGAAGATGAAACGAATTATGAAAACACTACTTTTTGGTCTATCCATGGTGATGCTTTTTGCTACCCAAGGTAATGGACAAAGCGTTCAAGACGGATTACGAGAACTCAATGCAGAGCGTTATATATCTGCCGAAAAAATATTTAGCGGCCTTGCCAAAACTACGCCAACTGAAGAAAATTATTTCCAATTAGGTCGTTATTACTTGAGTAGTCCAAATGCGAAAAACAATTTAGATAAAGCCTTAGCCGCCTTTGATGCTGGCAATGCTCTAGATAAAAGAGGAAATCCTCTTAATACACTAGGATTGGCTATGGTACAAATAGCAAAGGAGGATATCGCAGGAGCCAAGCTGCTCATTGAGTCTGTTATAGGAAAAGGTAGGGGTTCTAGAGATTCGGAGCTGATTTACAGAGCCGCAGAAGGTTATACCCTATTTGATTGGTCTAACGACCCAGCAGAAGCTGTTATGCTTATTGACTTAGCCTTAGACGTTAAAAAAATAGACAATCCAGAATATTTTGTAATAAGAGCTCAGGCTTTTGATATCAAAAACGAAGGTGGAGACGTAATGAACGCCTTAAGAAATGCGGAAAGATTAGGAGCTAAAGATAAAGCTTCAATTTATTCCTCAATGGCTAAAATATGGTTACAAGGTAAAAACTATCCAGAGGCAAAAGACGCCATTGAAAAATCGATTGCCGCAGATATAGAGCACGCTCCAGCGTACTACTATCTCTCTTCGTTAGAGCAAACATTCCAAAACTGGAAAGCAGCTGCAGAAGCGGCCCAAAACTATCTAAAGTATGGTGATGGCGATTGTGCAGCACAGTTAAGATATACAAAGCTAGCCTTTACAGGTAAAGACTTTGAAAATGTACTCGCTCAGGCAAACAAAATCGAGAATTGTAGCACTGATCCTATCATTTACAGATTGAAAGGTATCTCTAAATTTGAGTTAGGTCAGTTGGATGAGGCTATTACAGACCTTACTAAATATGTAGGTATGGCAGAGGAGGAAGAAATTTTCGGACTTGATTATGGCTTTCAAGGAAGGGCCTACCTAGCTATGGACGACGAAATTAATATGGAGTTAAATGATAGTATGGCTATTATGAATATTGAAAAAGCCATTTCTATGAAGGATACTACCTTTGATTACTACAGCGAGCTTGCAAGATACTTCCAAGAGAAAAAGAAATATCCAAAAGCAATTCAGTTTATCAGCAAGAGTATAGTTGGAAAGAAAAAAGTTCCTGCTACTGTTTTATGGAACCTTGGAACTCTTCAATATACAACGAGAGATTACGCTGCCGCAGATACGACTTTTGAAAAAGTTTGTGGTATATACAAAGATGGATGGGCTCCACCATATTTAATGAGTGCACGAGCAAAAATATACAAGGATCGAACAGATACTACGTTCATTGCATCTGAGAAATACGAAAAATACATTAGTCTAATCCCTGATGAGAATAAAGCAAGTAACGCCAGTAACCTTTCTGAGGCCTATGGTTACCTAGCACAAAAAGAATTCGCTATAAACAAAGACATCGTAGCAGCAACGGCATTATTGGATGAGCTGTTAAAGTATGACCCTACCAATGAGCAGGCCATTAATTTAAGAAACTCCATTAATGGAGTGGTACCAGAGGAAGAAATCATGGAAGAAGTAATTCCTGAAGATTCTGGAAGGTAATTTTTGTATTATGGGGGGAAGAAGCTCGGCATCAGCCGAGCTTTTTTGTTTCTATAACTTTCTATCAGCCTTTTGGCAAATAATCATAAATTTGTTGCTCTTTAAATCCTAAGTATATTAAAAATGTTTAATCTCGTTATATTTGGACCTCCGGGGGCTGGAAAAGGCACTCAATCTGCTAAAATTATTGATAAGTACAATCTAGCACATATATCTACAGGAGATATGTTTAGAATGCACATCACCAATGATACTCTTTTGGGCCAAAAAGTAAAAGAACTTTTGTCTGAAGGTATCTTAGTACCCGATTCTATCACCATAAATATGTTAGAAGAAGAGGTAAATGCTAATCCCAACGTTTCTGGCTTTATTTTTGATGGTTTTCCTAGAACAGTGGCACAAGCTGAGGCTCTCGATAATTTCTTATTAGAAAAAGGAGAGAAAATCAATTTGGTGCTGCAGTTAGATGTAAATCAAGATGAAATAAAAAAGAGAATTGCAGAACGCAAAAAGGTTGGCGGTAGAGCAGATGATGATGAGAGCAAATTAGTAAGAAGAATAGACGAGTATTTCCAAAAGACTGTTCATGTACTTCCGTATTACGAAGAGCAAGGAAAACTCGAAATGATCCAAGGCATGGGTAAGATTGAAAATATATCTTCTTCTATATCCACGGCTATCAACACTTATATTTGACCGTAAAATCAAATTTTTGGAGTAATATTCAATACTTGGATAATATCCTCTAAATTTAAAAATCGTTCTAAAATGTCTTCAAATTTCATAGACTACGTCAAAATTCACTGTCAATCTGGAAAAGGAGGGGCGGGTTCAGTTCATTTCAGAAGGGAAAAAATGGTAGATAAGGGAGGGCCAGATGGTGGTGACGGTGGTCGAGGAGGGCATGTAATTCTCCGCGGAAACAGAAACCTTTGGACACTCATTCATCTTCGTTATAAAAAGCATATTAGAGCTGGTAATGGAGTAAGAGGCAGTGGCAGTAGAAGTACCGGTGCTCAAGGCAAGGATATGTACATAGATGTACCTATGGGTACAGTTATTAAAGATGCTGAAACTGGAGCACTCTTAGCAGAGATAACTGAAGACCAACAAGAAACGGTACTCTATCCAGGAGGAATGGGAGGACTTGGAAATACACATTTCAAATCAGCCACAAAGCAAACTCCCGATTATGCACAACCTGGTCAAGATGGTACAGATGCATGGGCAGTATGCGAGCTTAAGGTATTGGCGGATGTAGGCTTAGTTGGTTTTCCAAACGCTGGAAAATCAACGTTGCTCTCGGTAGTTTCAGCAGCTAAACCAGAAATAGCGAACTATGCTTTTACAACATTGACGCCGAATTTGGGAGTCATTCCATATCACGATTATAAGTCGTTTGTAATGGCTGACATACCAGGGATAATAGAAGGAGCGGCAGAAGGAAAGGGTCTAGGGTTACGTTTCTTGCGTCATATAGAGCGTAATTCCATCTTGCTTTTTATTGTTTCCGCAGAGAGCGAGAACATAAAAAAAGAATTTAAGACGTTGTTGAATGAACTTAAGAAATTCAATCCGGAGCTTTTGGATAAGACCAGAATTTTAGGAATCTCTAAAATTGATTCCCAAACACCAGAAGAACTAGAAAAAATAAAGAAAAAGTTGCCTAAGGATATTCCCACGGTGATGTTTTCCTCCCTGAACCTTACAGGAATTCCAGAATTAAAAGATATTCTATGGAATAATCTTTCTTAAGTAATTCCCCTGAAGAACTGTGCTTTCGATATGACAGATTTTAGTATTAAAAGTAAACCTTTCAGGTTAAATGGGAACTGTAAGAAAAGTATTATTCACACTCTTGTATTTCATTAGTACAATCATATATGCACAAGATTTGGACATCACATTTCCATCTGAGAGAGCGATTTTTCAGAGAAATAATGGAAATGCAACAATTGTCTTCATCGCAGGTAATTATAGAACAAGGTTAGATAAGATAGAAGCTAAACTTATTCCTATTCAAGGTGGAACACCCGTTGATTGGACCCCGATTGTAGCTCAACCCTTCTTTGGAACCTATAGAGGATCTCTAGTAGTCAATGGTGGCTGGTATGAACTTCATGTCCGAGGCATTCGTAACAATAAGGTAGTAGCCGAAAGTATTCTTCCAAAATTTGGTGTCGGTGAAGTGTTCCTTATATCTGGACAGTCTAACGCACAAGGGTACAACGGTAGAGGTCAAAGAGGTGCTTATGATGATAGAGTTAACGTTATATCTAATTTCAAAAGTGAAGGTTTCGCAAAACCAGTTTATCCAACCTTTGGCCATTTAGACGCCGAATCTAACATTGCTCCTACAGGAAACGGTGCATGGTACTGGGGAGAACTCGGCGATCTACTCACGGATAGATTAAATGTTCCTATCTTATTTATGAATGCCGCTTGGGAAGGATTCCAAGTTCATGAATTTATTAAATCCTCCAAAGGAGAATCAGGTATTAATCCATACTCTTATAACCAAGCTCCCCCAGGATATCCATTTGGAAGTGTAGTAGATGCCTTAAATTATTATACCAATTTAACAGGTTTGAGATCCATTCTTTGGCATCAAGGTGAAAGTGATAATTTCCTCAATACCAGTTTTGAGTCCTACTCGTCTGATCTGTCTCAAATTATAAATGAAACAAATAACAGAACAGGTAAAAATATATCATGGATGGTAGCTCGTGTATCTAAAAATCAAGACCGCTTCTATCCTACTATCGTAGATGCCCAAAATTTCGTCATTGGAGGCAACGCCAATGTTTTCCCCGGCCCTAATACAGATCTTGTACTAGATAGATTAGACGGTGTCCATTTTTCACCGACAGGGTTTACAGAAGTAGCCGAGCAATGGAACCAACAAATGAACGCCAATTTCTTTAATAGTTCCAATCCACAATATGGGAATCCTCCTATGCAGTTAGAATCCTATTGCATAAACGAGAATCAAGGTAAGCCCATGAGGCTAAGTGCCCCACAGGGATATGTCTCTTATAAATGGAACAACAGCCTGCCTGAGAGATCTTTGGAAGCTGGCCCTGGATACCATCAAGTAGAGGCACTTGATGTTTTTGGGAATGTATACTACTCCCCTCCAATAAAATATGACAACTCTTTGATCCCTCAGAAGCCAAACATAGAAGCTTTGGGCCCAACAGAGTTTTGTAATGGGAATTCCGTAGAATTAAAATCAAACAAGGAGTCGTATAATTATTGGAGCAATGGGGCTGAAGGTGGTAGCATAACGGTTAACTCTCCAGGCCTTTATCATTTATACAGTGTCAATCTATACATCTGTGGAGCTAAATCAGACGATATTGAAATCAGAACACTTCCCACACCAATTCCTGAAATCATAGCATCTGGACCCTTAGATATATGTTCCGATGAAGAACTTACCCTAAGTACAAACTTAAATGACGCTATTTTTTGGAGTAATGGCTCCACAGAACCTAATCTTAAGGTGACTGGTCCAGGTAACTTTTTTGTTAAAGTTAAAAATGAGTTTGGTTGTGAAGGACAGTCTAAAGAACTCAGTGTTACCATAAAACCAGCAGCCTTTAGACCACTTATTGAAAATCTCGGAAACACTATTCTTTGTAAAAACGACTCTACTATTTTAAGAGCATCGAACGACCAAAACTTGATTTGGAACACAGGAACTGACCTTAAAGATTTGATCGTTAAAAGTACAGGTGAATACTTTGCTATCAATAGAAATGAATTTGGTTGCACTTCCAGCTCAGAAAAGCTAAATATTAAATTCAATCCAATCCCTCCGAAACCCGAAATCCTCACAGAGGGGAGCTTGGAAGTTTGTGATGACGAAGAAATAGTATTGAAGGCTAGTCCTGCTTATAGTTATAGCTGGAGCACAGGTCACACGACAGAACAAATCACCATAAAAAATACCCGTGAAGTATTCCTGAAAACAAGAAATGAACTCGGCTGTTTATCTGAAGCTTCAGACCTTAAAAAAATTATTGTCCTAGTGAAACCTAAAAACCCCTTGATTGTACAAAGTGGCACCTTCACCCTTAAATCATACTTCACTACAGACACCACAGATTTAGAATATCAATGGCGTATAGAAGATAAGCAAATAGTAAGTCCAAAACCCTTTATTAAAGTCATCAAAACTGGCGATTATGTAGTACAAGGCGTAAAAAATTATCGCTTAAAAAATGGGCAAAATAAAGTATGCATCTCTCAAGAATCAGAATCTTTCAATTACTATTTAAATACGGAGCAGCAAGGATTCAGTTATTATCCTAATCCTGCTCCTGACAAAAAAATAACGATCGAGACTTTAGAAGACATAGACAGGGCTACGGTTACCATTTTTGACCTCAAAGGGGTTCCTTATCTAACAGAGTATGTTGAGCTTTTTGACTCGCCCAAAACATTTAATTTAGAAAAGCTACCTAATGGAAGATATCTTCTAAAAGTAAGAAACTCTAGAAGTAGTTTTTCTGGTAAACTTATGGTGGAATAGTCGCACTTCTAGTACTTTAATACAAATACTTCCCCATAACTTCATATTGTATTATTTCATGATTCTAACTCATTAAAATAGAAGGTCATGAAGCTCTTTTGACTTTGAATTTCCTTTGAATCTATTCTTTTGAGTGGTAGTTTTACGACATTAAAAAGAACAGATGAATAGCAACTTGCCTCAGGAATTCCTCCCAGTTTTGTTTCAGTTTGCTCTCGCCCTTGGCTTTGTTGGCCTCACCATTACGATCACGCATTATCTAGGTCCTAGATTAAAAAGTAAGGCTAAAGAAGCCCCATTTGAATGTGGCATTGAATCGGATGGCGACGCCAGAACACCCCTTTCCGTTCGTTATTTTCTAATAGCCATACTTTTTGTCTTGTTTGACGTAGAGATCATATTCATGTATCCATGGGCTGTTAATTTTAAGAAATTAGGCTGGTTCGGGTTTGTGGAAATGTTGATTTTTGTAACTTTTCTCATGGCAGGATTTTACTATATTATAAGAAAAGGGGTTTTAGATTGGGAAAAAGATTAAACTTTTACATGCAGCATGAATGAAATTAAAACAGTGGATGCTCCAGAAGGGCTTGAAGGATCTGGATTCTTTGCCACATCATTAGACAAAGTGATAGGTCTAGCAAGGAGTCATTCTTTATGGCCCTTACCTTTCGCTACTTCTTGTTGCGGAATTGAATTTATGGCGACTATGGGTTCCCATTATGATATTTCTCGTTTCGGTTCAGAGAGACCAAGCTTTTCCCCTAGACAGGCAGACCTGCTTATGGTGATGGGCACCATTGCGAAGAAAATGGGTCCAATAGTAAAGCAAGTTTACCTTCAAATGGCCGAACCTCGCTGGGTGATTGCCGTAGGTGCTTGTGCATCCTCTGGTGGTGTTTTTGATACCTATTCAGTTCTACAAGGTATAGACAGAATAATCCCAGTAGACGTTTATGTTCCTGGATGCCCACCAAGGCCAGAACAAATTTTAGACGGGCTCATGCAAATTCAAGACATGGCCAAAAACGAACCTTTAAGAAGGCGAGAAGACACCGAATATAAACGCTTACTAGAATCTTATAACATCTAGAAGATGATAAGCAATCAAGAAATAGTAGAGGAACTGGTAAGCCATTTCGGCCCAAAAATTACGGAACTAGAAGAACCCTTTGGTCTTTTGACGTTCAGAGCTTCTCCTGAAGATATCATTCCCATTCTGGAATATCTGAATGATAGTGATAGGCTTAGATTTAAATTCTTAACAGATATAACTGGTATACATTTTCCTGATTCTCAAGGAAAGGAGTTTGGAGTCATCTACCATCTACACAGTTTTGAGAACGCTATTAGACTAAGAATGAAGGTCTATCTGCCCAAGGAAAAACCCGAAATACCAACGGCCTCTAAACTGTATGCGTCTGCGAACTGGATGGAAAGAGAAACATTTGACTTTTACGGAGTTAAGTTCATCGGCCATCCTAACTTGACTCGGATACTAAATATGGATGAGATGGATTACCATCCCATGCGTAAAGAATATCCGTTGGAAGATGGTACTCGGGAAGATAAAATAGACGCTCTTTTTGGAAGATAAATTATGGCGAAAAAAATCGAAATAATAAAAACTACCTCAGATGCTTTGGCCCTCAACAGGCCCATTGAAGAGGATCGTGAGTTAACTACGCTTAACCTTGGTCCCACACATCCTGCTACGCATGGTGTCTTTCAGAATGTCCTAAAAATGGATGGAGATAAAATAGTCTCCGGTGTTCAAACCGTTGGATACATCCACAGAGCTTTTGAAAAAATTGCGGAAAGACGCCCTTTCTATCAAATAACTACACTTACCGACAGGCTAAACTACTGCTCATCCCCCATCAATAATTTTGGTTGGCATATGACTGTAGAAAAGCTGTTAAATGTGGAAGTACCAAAGAGAGCTCAATATATCAGAGTGATTTTAATGGAACTTGCAAGAATTTCAGATCATCTCATCTGCAATTCTATATTGGGTGTAGATACCGGAGCCTATTCAGGATTCCTTTATCTGTTTCAAGAAAGAGAAAAAATATACGAAATCTACGAAGAGATTTGCGGTGCACGTTTAACAACGAATATGGGCCGTGTGGGTGGTATGGAAAGAGATCTTTCTCCCACTGCATTGGCCAAAATAGACGACTTAGTTCGAAATTCATTCCCGAAAGTTCTTGCCGAGTTTGAACAACTCATGAATAGGAATAGAATTTTCATGGATCGTACTATTAATGTAGGTGGAATTACAGCCGAAAGAGCCATGAATTATGGTTTTACAGGGCCAAATCTAAGAGCAACAGGAGTAGATTACGACGTTAGAGCCATGGAGCCTTATTCTTCCTATGAGGACTTCGACTTTGAAATTCCTGTCGGACATAATGGGGATACTTACGACAGATACATGGTGCGTAATGCAGAAATGTGGGAAAGTTTGAAGATCATCCGACAAGCGATGGACAACTTGCCAGAAGGGCCCTATTTCGCAAATGAAAATCATTATTATCTCCCTCCGAAGAAAGAAGTTTACAGAAGTATGGAGGCCCTGATTTATCATTTTAAAATTATTATGGGTGAAATAGAAGCCCCTATTGGCGAGGTATATCATTCTGTGGAAGGTGGAAATGGAGAATTAGGCTTTTATTTAGTGAGTGATGGTGGTCGTACCCCATATAGGCTTCATTTTAGAAGACCATGTTTTATTTATTATCAGGCCTATTCTGAAATGGTACAGGGTCTCACTATCTCAGATGCCGTAGCTATCATGAGTAGTTTAAATGTAATAGCCGGAGAATTAGATGCCTGAAACAACAGAAAATATTGTTTTTACACCCGAAAGGTTGGAAAAAATAAAGGAAATTATCAAACGATATCCAGAAGGCAAGCAGAAGTCTGCTTTGTTACCCATGCTTCATCTCGCTCAAGAACAGTATGGATGGCTAAGTTCCGGCACAATGGATTATATAGCTGGCCTTTTGAATATCCAGGCTATTGAAGTTTATGAAGTCGCAACCTTTTATACGATGTTCCATCTGAATCCAGTTGGCGAGCATGTTATAGAATATTGTAGAACAGGACCCTGCTGTGTCATGGGTGGTGAAGAAGTTTATGCCCATCTAAGAGAGAAACTTCAGATTGAAACAGGACAAACTACGCCTGACGGAAAATTCACTTTGAAAGAAGTAGAGTGTTTAGCTGCTTGTGGTTGGGGACCTTGTTTCCAGATCAGAGATCAATATTATATGCATTTGAATAATGCCAAAGTAGATGAAATCATTAATGGTTTAAGAAAAAATTAATGGCAGACAAAATTAAAATATTAACGCAGCACATAAACGTACCCGATTTACACAAAATCGAGGTCTACGAAAAAACAGGTGGCTATACTTCGTTAAAAAAAGCCTTGAAGCAGTATTCACCCAGTGATGTCGTGGAAGAAGTTAAGAAAGCAGGTGTGCGAGGAAGAGGTGGAGCAGGTTTCCCGATGGGTATGAAATGGGGATTTTTGGCAAAGCCAGAAGGTGTGCCAAGGTATTTAGTATGCAATGCCGATGAATCTGAGCCCGG
>JBNMFK010000107.1:0-11474 GCA_051269965.1 Algoriphagus sp.
AAAAAAAATGGTTTTGGAAGTCTTAAGGCCAATATGGAAGGCTATGAACTCCCTTTCTCCTATGAAAGAGCTCAGGACCAGTTAAAGTTTGTTCCAGATGTAACAGGTGTAAGTTATTCTAAAAAATGTTTTTTTGAGGTTTGTTTAAAGGTATTAGACGGTCAAGAGTCGCTTTCAAAGCTGACTCTTTTCAATGAGTTGGCTAAAATGAAAAATAGCAGACTTTATTTGATGGCTCCTACAGGGAACTTGAAGTATGCCAAGGAATTAATAGAAAGTGCTCATCTTACCCAAGCGGAAGTCGTGAGAATTTGACAGCAAATAGATAAACACGGTCTTAGCGTAGACTAAAGGAAGTAAATAGCACATCTTAGAACATTCAAAAGTATACCTTTGTACAAATTCTAAGATGTTTTTTTATGTCCAACAAAAGCCTTTTAGGCTTAGTCCTACTTTCCTTTTTATTTAGTCAATCATTTGGCCAAAAACCTAACTCCGATTACCAATATGCGATTAAAAGAGCTAGCTCTTCTCTAAAAATTGATGGTATCGCCGATGAACTGGCTTGGAAAAATGCGAAAACCATTTCTAATTTCCATCAGGTGCTGCCTATGGATACCAGCCGAGCTGAAGTAAAAACAGATGTAAAACTCTGCTTTGATGATAAAAACCTCTATGTCCTATTCATAAATCATGATACCATAGCGGGCCCACTAATGGTAGAGTCGATGCGTAGAGACTTTTCTTTTGGCAAAAACGATAATGACCTTCTTTTCATAGATACTTTTAATGACCTCACCACAGGTTTTTCATTTGGCTCAAATGCTCGAGGTGGACAATGGGATGGTCTCATGTCTAATGGGAGCCAAATAGATCTAAGCTGGGATAATAAATGGGAATCTGAAGTAAGCTTTACAGATGACTACTGGATCTGGGAAGCTGCCATTCCTTTTAAAACGCTGAGATACAAAAAGGAAACAACCTCATGGGGTATAAACTTTTCTAGAAATGATTTAAAATCTACCGAAAAGTCCTCTTGGACACCTATTGCGAGGCAGTTTCCAACAGCCTCGCTCGCCTTTACAGGAGATTTAATATGGGAGAAAGCACCTCCTAAACCTGGTCTCAATATTGCTCTAATTCCATATATTAATGTCGGTGGAGCGTTTAACGAAGGACTTGTCAATTCGAATGAATTTACAAAAAACGTGGGCTTTGATGCCAAAATAGGCCTCACCTCGGCTATAAACCTTGACCTAACGGTCAATCCTGATTTTTCACAGGTTGATGTTGATCAGCAGGTAACGAATCTTAATAGGTTTGAGTTATTTTTCCCCGAAAGGCGACAATTTTTTTTAGAAAACGGAGATATCTTTAACAACTTTGGATTTCGCTCTATTCGTCCATTTTTTTCTAGAAGAATTGGGCTAAATGCTCCGATTTACTATGGAGGAAAACTTAGCGGGAAAATCAATAAAAAATGGCGATTAGGAGCCATGTCTATGCAGACTGGAAGAGATAAAGGAAATGATAATCCTGGGTCATTTTTCAATATTTTATCTGTTCAGAGGCAAGTATTTAAGCGATCTACTATTGGAGCTATTTTCGTGAATAGAGACTTGGTAGGCAGTCAAGTTAATGGCCAAGAAAACTCTTTGGCTTCTTTTAATCGGACTCTTGGGCTAGAGTTCAATCTAGCTTCAGAGGATAATCAATGGACTGGAAAGGCCTTTGCTCTCAAAACTTTTTCACCGATAAAGCTTAAAGAGAATACTGTTGTAGCGGGAAACATAGATAGACGTACAAAGCATTGGAAATATGGTTTGCAAATGGAAAGTGTAGGAAACGGTATTGAAGCTAATGAAGTAGGTTTCGTACCCAGAAAAGATTATTTCTTACTAAACCCAGACATAGCCTACTTATTTTTCCCTAAAACAGGCCTAATTCTTAGCCATGGCCCTTCTTTTATGTGGCGTCAGTATTTATCTCAAGAAAATAGCAAAACCTTCGAATATTTGGGTTTTCTTAAATATGGTTTCACGTTTAAGGATAGGAGTAACCTGAGCATTTGGGTAGCCCAAGATTATCAAAAACTTCAAACAGATTTCGACCCAACTAACTTTATTGGTGAAAAGTTAGCGGCAGGAACAGAGCATTATTGGAATGCCTTTGGCTTTGAGTTTGATTCAAAACCACAGAGTATTTTTACTTATTCACTTGGCACACGTATTGGTGGCTATTATGCTGACGGAAATCGTCAAAGTATAACGATGGAAGTTGGTTATCGTTTTCAGCCTTACGTGGCTATACTAATGAGAGCAAACTATAACCAAATCAATTTTACGGATAATATTCTGTTACCTGAAGGATTGAAAAATGTAAGACAAAAATTATGGCTTTTTGGTCCAAGGATAGACGTAACACTCAGTAACAAACTCTTTCTTACAAATTTCCTTCAGTATAATGAACAACGTGCAACAGTAAACATAAATACTCGTCTCCAATGGAGGTATAGCCCCGCTTCAGACCTCTTCTTAGTCTATTCAGATAATGATTATATCAATGGTTCGAATCTCAGGGACCGATCCATTGTATTAAAGTTTACCTATTGGTGGAATCCTTAAATCCATAAAATGGACTTATTCTACAAGAGAAATTTCTTGGGGATCTTCTGGTTTAGTGCCTACACCCACAGAGGTTTTGATTGGTTTTTTTTCAAAAAAACTATTAAAGTTTCTTGAGAAAAGTATACTAGCACCAGAAACCATAACATTACCAGTACTGGCGTTTAAAAAAGAATAATTCGCGTTTGGAACACTTCGGGAGTGTACTTTAAGTCGCCACATACCGTCGTCAGAAAGAAGATATTCTAGTTCTCCACCAACGGTCAGCTGGCTTTGTGTAGCCGCAAAAGTAGCTGCATTTGCCAAACCATTAGAGTAGGAGCTTCTCCCGCTTAGTTTAACCCTATTATTTAAAAACTTATAGGTAAAGTTAAGCTGTAAATTATTGAGCAAATTCTCTCTAAAATCTCCAAGTAAAACACCCACTTCCAAGTTAGGGTCTAATTTGTTAGCCAAGTTCCCGATCTGGTTTGTAAGCATGCTGTTGATGTTGTCTATCAAAAACTGCTGATCAAAAGCGTCCCTTATGTTATTCTCTGGGAAAAGTTTATTAAAAGCTATTACACTACTGACATTCCGACTCAAAAGCTGCTCATTATCCTTGAGTTTCTGCTCGAATGCCAGTAAATCAGTTTGATGTCTGCTTGGAATTTGATTCTGTTCAAAAGACAGTTCATAGTTAATATTTGGAGTTTGAAGCTGCTCCGTAATATTAACAGTAACATTAACTGGATATCTAGTATTGTCTGTTTCGACCTCAGAGTTATCGTTCGTAGTCCATAAAGTGCTCAGATCTATGTTTGTCCTATAGAAGGCCTTCAAGGCTACCACAGCGTTATAAGGATCCCCTGACCATGTAATTCTACTACCCTGACTTATTTCAAATTTCCTCAAAGAAGCTAAATTTTGAAAACTGAAGTCGTATTTTCCTGAAACTACTTCATAGGGACCACTCATTGTGAATTTATCACCACGAGTGTCATAATCCAGACTAAGTCTGGCATTCCCAAAAGCATTCAATTTATCATTGTTAGTTCGGTCGAGAATAATTTCCACCTCCGCCTCAGGTGTCAACGTAAGATTCATTGAAACCTTAAGGCCATTGGTATTAACTTTACTCTCTATTCGCTCTTCGTCATCTTCTAGTAGCTTATCAGTGGGTTTGATTGCAAACGGAATCGCTTCAGAATCTGTATCTACTCTTTGTACTCCATCTAGCGGAATGGTCACTTTACTCTTAGGCTTGCTTACTAACCTACCAGATATCAAAACATTTTGGAAAGAACCTGTTAAGTGTATGTCACCTGTAGCATATGCTGATCCATAAAAAGTATCATTTTGTTCTGAGGTTGTATTTAGCAATAAAAAACCATCGGAATCCTTAATATAGGCATGTAGGCCCATCATAAAATTACCTTCCCCACCATTAAAAATACCACCCTTCAAATATGCTTCATTGCCATTCTGCTTTGCGTCATAAACCTTAAATCCTTCATTAGCAGCTACAAAACCTTCCTCTGTAAATAAGATTCTGTCATTAAAGTATAAGTAGCCTCCTGTAGCATCAATGCGGAGTTGACCCTCCTTAATTTTTATTTCTCCTCTAAAAATGGGATCCACAGGCTCTCCGGTAATAACAAGTTCTCCATTTGCAAAACCCTTTAAATCTGAAAATATATTATCAACAAACGCCCCCAAAATCTCAAGATTTGTATCTTTTAACTTTGCGACTAGATTCATTCCCTCCACCCCTTTAGGATCATAAGTGCCCATCACATCTAGGACTTGGACTCCCCTTCTATCAATTTTGGACTCAATCTTTACTTTTCCCAAAAGCCTATCCCAATCAATTACAGCGTTTACATCTCCCACTAAAATGTTTTTATACACAAGTTCAGTGAACACGATATTACTCAGAAGTATTGGGCTATCATAAAAATCACTTACTGACAAATCCCCATCTGCGATACCCTGAATTTTTAGAGCTGCTATTGGTTCTAATACCCTAAGGTCAAATTCATTTATAGCAGCAAAAAGTTTCTTGGTCGGATCTTTTGAGATAAAGCCACTTAAAGCCAGACTTTGGCGTTTGTTGGACACTCTAAAATCTTCAAACTGTACTTCCTGACCATAAACAATTAACCTATTATTCGCATCAAACTGCCAATTATAATCTAACAAATTAATAGAACTATTTTTAGGATTAAGACTCACCGAAAAACCATCTTTTAAGAAATCGATATCACCAAATACTTGGGCTCTATTCGTACTTTGCTGCTGTCTAATGGCTGCGTCAAATGATATATTCCTAGAATCGCCCCACGAACCATTCAGCTCTAGACTTTCAGTATCAACATTATTGAGCCTCTGTTTGTCGGAATAAAGAATTAGTGCAGTTAAAACGTCTGGTGAGTAAGCATTTTTAGAGGAAAAAAAGTCCAACTCATTATCATAAAACTCATTGCCTTCAAATAGAATAGTATCTGCTGTAGCCAAAATGGAAAATTGAGAAGTACTTTCCATTTTAAAATCCCCTGAAATTTTCATTCCTTTTGAAATCTCAATATCTGGATTAAAAAAGGCAAAGAAATCATCTGTATCCTTTACATCAATATTATAATGAGCTGCATATTTACTTCTTAGAGAATCTAACTTTTTGGTCTCATAATAGATTTCTCTGTCCACCTTGCTACCAGAAAAAAACAAACCATATTCTGTTGCTAGTTCTAACAAGTCTGAAAGAAGCTCCGTAGGCACAAACTCACCATAAATATCTCCGTCAAAATATTCAGTCCGAATTCCCATGTTTCTTACGCCACCAGTCTCCCGACTCAAGAATTTCATTTTATCAACAATCAAGTTTCTATTATCATGATTTACGAAAGTATTTGAGAAAGCAGCTTCTCCTAGCCAATTATCTAGCTGATTTCCATCGAAATTAAAATCGAACTCCGTCTGAAGAAGTGCTGGCTCTTTTGAGAAACCGAGGGGTTTCAAGTTACTTTTATCAATTTTTCCGTCAATTCTAAATTTATTATCTGCAGGGTTAAAGTCTACTTGACCCACTACATTTGCAACCAAATTAGGGTCACTAATTCTTACCTTACCGTCAAAAACAGACTTTCTAAGTTCTCCAGCTACATTAATATTTTTTAAATCATAATCGTTAAACCAAACTTGAGAAATATTACCATCCATATCAATTGAGGCATTATCTATCGCAGACCCAGTTCCCTTTAGTTTACCCTTAAAAGTGATGAACCTTAATCCATTATTCCCCGTAATTTTCCCCAAGTTCACTGAACTTTGAATAACCTCAGCATTGTAAACAGGCAAACCTGAAAGCGGTTCTATCTCAAAAATGAGCTTACCTTTTATCCGACCCAAATTGGAAGAAACAACCTCTGCATCAGTAAAAAAATCAAAAAAGGTACCCTTAAATAATCCATTAAAATCTACTTTTTTAAACTGCTCCACATACTGAACGTATTTTTCCTCTCCTGCATATTGCTTGGCATCTGGAGCATTAATCACAGACGGGGCGACCTCCATATGGTAAAATGCCTCTTTCACCTTGGGCAATCCTTTGAAATGTCCTTTCCCTGCTATGTAGCTCTCCTTCCCAAACCTTAATTTACCATTCTCAAAATAAAGGTCTGACACACGCCCGTAAACGTCTGCGTCAAGTTTATATTTCTCTTCGTAAGCATACATATTACTTGAAAAACGGCCTAAATCCTTTGAATCAAAAATCGATTTTCTCAGATTTCCTTTTAAGTTTACCTTAGTAATGAACTGATTCAGGTCCGAAGGTTTGTCATAATACAGCCCTAAAAAATTCTTGATAGTCGAGTTATTAATCCTAGCATCTAATTTTTGAAGCAGAATTTTCTTTTTAGAATAAAAAAAGTCGGTGTCAATTTTCTTGATTGCCAAATTACTTCTGGGTTCAAGTCCTTTGATTCCCCTCCCTTCAAAAATTATAGTATCTCGGTGAACAAAAAAGTCTTTGAGGTTACCTGATATACCATTTATCTCAAAATTGGCATAGTCAAAAAGTTCTTCGGGAAACCGTTCTTTGAAAGGATCTACTAAAGTGAATTTTCCATTTTGGATGACAGCTTCATCAATTGTAAATGGTTTAGATTTTCTGAGTTTAAGGCTATCTTTTTTAACCGCCAAGCTTCCAATTTTACTCAACCACAGATCAATATTAAGCTTCCCATTTCTCTCTCTTATTATTTTAACATCAGGTTCTTTGAGCATGACAAAGTCTAGATTATTATCAAAATCAATAATCGTAGTCCCATCAAATTTGAAATTGGTTGCACAGTTAATATAAATTTCTTTGACAGAAATCATGTCTCTTCCATCTAAGTCTCTTATATTAACGTCTTCGAGTCTTATTTCATCAAGCCACCGGACAGTCACGCGACCTACACTAACTTCGGAACCCAGCTTTTGAGTTAACCAATTTGTAGCTCTCTTACTTAAATTAGTTTGAAAAGAATCATATTGAAGGGCATAAAAAAGCCCCCCTACTGTAATCATAATTAGCAACAGTAGCAGCCAAAAAGCCCTCACTCCTATTTTAAGCCTCTTAGTCACTTCCTTAATTTAGTTCTTCTTAATTTTGTCAAAAAAAATTATTTATGCCCGAAAGTATTGCCTTGCTTGCCATAGAATCTTCTTGCGATGAAACGTCGGCTTCGGTTATTATTAACGGTCAAGTCAAATCCAACATTGTTTCTACACAATTAATACATGAAAAGTACGGTGGGGTAGTGCCTGAACTTGCCTCAAGAGCACATCAGCAGAACATTCTGCCCGTAGTAGATGCGGCTTTGAGACAAGCAAATATAGAAAAAAATGACCTTAAAGCGGTAGGATTTACTCGTGGTCCAGGTCTATTAGGTTCTCTTTTGGTAGGGGCTTCATTCAGTAAGGGATTTGCTTTGGCAAATGATATTCCGCTCATTGAAGTCAATCATATGCAAGCTCATATATTAGCCCATTTCATTGAAGACCCTAAGCCCACTTTCCCTTTCATTTGTTTGACAGTAAGTGGAGGACACACACAATTAGTTATCGTAAAAAATCAGCTAGAAATGGAGGTGATAGGCGAAACCTTAGATGATGCAGTAGGTGAAGCTTTTGATAAAGGTGCCAAAATGTTAGGGCTTCCTTACCCTGGAGGCCCGATGATTGATAAATATGCCTCTCTAGGAAATCCTATAGCCTTCGAATTTCCTGTTTCAGAAATGAAGGGTTTAAGCTTTTCCTTCTCAGGAATTAAAACATCTTTACTTTATTTTTTGCAGAAGAGGGTCAAGGAAAATCCAAATTTTATAGATGAAAACATAAATGATATTTGTGCGAGTTATCAACTCGCCTTAATCAAAAATCTTACCCGAAAACTTAAGAAAGCTGCCAAAATTCATAAGATCAAACAGGTGGCTATAGCAGGAGGTGTGGCCGCAAACTCGGGATTAAGAAAAACTTTAGAGGGAATAGCACAAAAAGAGGGTTGGAAATTATTTATTCCGAATTTTGAATACTGCACAGATAACGCCGCTATGATCGCCATGGCTACTCATTTTAAATACTTAAACGGTCAATTTGTAGAGCAATCCATAAGCCCACTACCTAGGTATGCTTTATAAAGAATTGATTGAAAAAATTAGCCAGGCCAAAGTCCAAGTTTAAAAGAGTTAATTATTCTAAATTCTGCGTTGAATTCTGTCTGGATTGAAATTTGAATTAAAAGAACTCGTTCTTAGCCATAAACCCTTAATTTTGATTTTAGTATAAAATACTTTTTCTCATATGAAGTTTCCACAAGCTGGCTTTTTAGCCAATGGTAAGTTTAAGAAAACTATCAACTTTTTTTACATCACATTCTTTAGTGGTATTGGCTTATTCGTATTCTATCTTTTGGCAGTAAACTTCAACTTTCTCTATCTCTTTGGAGATATGGTGCCTGTGGATGACTTAGACAACCCTAAAAGTGAAATTGCCACAGAGATCATCTCTTCAGATGGTAAAGTCCTTGGCAAATTTTTCTATGAAAATAGAAGTCCTGTAGATTTTGACGAACTGTCACCGAACATAATTAATGCTCTAATTTCAACAGAAGATGTACGATTTTCAAGGCACTCAGGTATTGATGCCCGAGCTATGCTTAGGGTTTTTACAGGATTGCTCACTTTTAACCCTCAGGGTGGCGGAAGTACCGTTTCTCAGCAGCTAGCAAAAAATCTTTTTAGGCTACGAAGAGATAAATCTTTTGAAAGTATACTCTATGAAGTTCCTGGCCTTAGAACGCTTCTCATAAAAACAAAAGAATGGATTACATGTGTAAAGCTAGAAAAACGCTACACAAAAAAGGAAATCATGAAAATGTACCTCGATACCATTGAATTTAGTAGTGGTGCGTATGGCATTAAATCTGCCGTTAAAACTTATTTCCAAAAATCACCTTCAGAAGTCACAGTACCTGAGGCCGCTCTGCTCATAGGAATGATTCAGAATCCTTCTCGATTTAATCCAAAGCTAAGACCGCAGTACGCTAAGCCAAGAAGAAATACCGTCATGTATAAAATGGTAAGGTATGGTAAACTAGCTAAAGACGATTACGACCAATTTAAGGAAGAAGATATTAAATTAGACTACTCGCCCGATTCCCATAATAATGGTTTAGCACCTTATTTCAGAGAGTATCTTAAAAGATGGATTAAAGATGAAATAAAAAATTACGGATACGCTCCAGAAGATATCTACACTAAAGGTTTTAAGATTTATACTACGATAGACTCAAGAATGCAGACTTATGCAGAAGAAGCCGTTGCTGAGCATATGTCCAAGCTTCAAGAAACTTTTTATAAGCATTGGAATGGGCAAAACCCTTGGGTTCAAAGAAGAAATGCTGAGACATCTTCTGGAGGTTTCGAAGAGATTCCAGGATTTATAGAAAAAGTAGCACGAAGGACACAATATTATAAAGCTCTTAAAAGAAGTATAGGAAACGATGAAACTAAAATATTCATTGAAATGAACAAGGAGATGGACATGAATGTATTTACCTGGGAAGGAGAAAAAGATACATTGATGTCTCACATGGACTCCATCAGGCACTATAAGAAGTTCTTAAATATTGGTATGCTGGCAATGGACCCCCGAGATGGAAATATTAAAGCATGGGTAGGTGGTATAGATTTTAAAAACTTCCAGTATGACCATGTAACTAGCAAAAGACAACCAGGCTCCACTTTTAAGCCCTTCGTTTATGTAACCGCAATTGATAATGGTTTTTCCACTTGTGAAGAAGTTGTGGATGAGCCCATAACTTTTGGTGCCGAAGATGGTCTGGTAGGCACCACTTACACCCCTAAAAATGCCAATGGAAAATACAGTTATCAGTCGTATACTTTAAGAAGGGCCCTAGGGCAATCTATCAATTCGATAAGTGCTAGACTTATCAAACAGTTTAAGCCCATCAATGTCATCAAAATGGCAAAACAATTGGGGATTGAAAGTGAACTGGCCAATAGTCCTTCATTGTGTTTAGGTGTAAGCGATGTTTCTCTTTTAGAAATGTTAGGCGGCTATGGTGTTTTTGCTAATGGAGGAAAATACACGAAACCTATTTTTGTAAGTAAAATAGAAGACAAACACGGCGAATTGATCCGTGAATTTCTCCCTGATCAAAAAGAGGTACTAAGTGCCGAGTCTGCCTATAAAATGATTCATTTAATGCGTGGCTCCGTTCAATCTGGCGGAACATCCACTTCATTAGCCCGTTATGGACTTCTTAATAATAACGAGATGGCGGGTAAAACGGGTACTACCTCCAATTTTTCTGATGGCTGGTTTATGGGATTAACCTCTAACCTCATAGCCGGTGTATGGTCTGGGGGGGATGACAGAGCCATACATTTCAGGAGCTTAACTTATGGACAAGGAGGTCGGATGGCACTTCCCGCCTATGGTCTATTCATGGAAAAAGTCTACGCCGATAAGGACTTGGAATTTGGCCGAAGTAAATTCACAATACCTGCCGGGATAAGAATTTCCGGTGATTGCATTCTAAGCCCTGGAGAGTCCTTCAATCCAGGGAGATATGCCACCGACTCTGCTAGGGCTACACTTCCAGGAAATGCAAGAGCACCACAAGGTGAAGACGTACTCTAGGTCAGCTGACATGAGATATTTAGCTTAGAATCTAAGAGTTAGAATAGAGAGATTGGCTTCTAAAATTATTTTCAGAAAATTTTGAAAATTCAATAAGGTTAGCTTACTTTGGTCTTTGTATTACGTGCAAACCTAGAAGATTTTAGTTCAAAGCCATTTTATGGAATTACAAGAAGCGAAGGATAAGTTTATCCATACATGGGGTACTTTAGCTACGCAATGGGGAATAAACCGTACCATGTCGCAGATTCACGCCTTATTACTTCTCTCTCCAAAATCACTCAATGCCGACCAGATCATGGAAGAGTTACGTATTTCTCGAGGTAACGTTAACATGAACTTAAGGGACCTTATGAGCTGGGGCTTGATAAATAAGCAACTACTTCCCGGAGAAAGGAAAGAGTATTTCCTAGCAGAAAAAGATATTTGGAAAGTGGCTCGCCAAATAGCAAAAGAGCGTAAACGTAGAGAGATGGAGCCTATTTTAGAGACTATGGAAGAGATTCAGTCTAAACTCCAGCCAGACACTGACGAGAAAAAAGAAGTTTTAAGAATTATAGGAGAAATTAGTCAAGTTACTAATTTTACCAACAGCACCGTAAACTCTCTTTTAAAGGCAGAAGAATCTTGGCTAGTAAATAATTTTTTAAAATTATTTAA
>JBNMFK010000108.1:0-11472 GCA_051269965.1 Algoriphagus sp.
TTGTAAACCTCTTGTTAATGCAATACTTGAATTAGTTTTAAGTAATTCAAACTGGACAGGGTAAATTAATTGTTTTAAAAACGCTTTGTCTAAGTTTTTCCAAGGAGTTTTTTGGGTTCAAATGAAAAGGGTATCTCCTTTGGGTGCTATCTTCATGAAATTTGATAAAATCGTATGAATATAGATTTTAGGAGTCATAAGGCATCAAGCTAACTTTTAGTCTCCTAAGGTTACATTTTACGATGATGGCTTGATAGATATTCGTTTCAAAAACAGTAAAACAAGTTGTAGGTTTTGTGCTATTATCTATGCTCTTTTCTTTCTCTGAATTGTGAGAACAAGAGCATAATATAATGGCAATTACGATGAGGTAAAAAAAATGAGGTTTGGGCGTCATATTTTCCTTTCTCAATCATTTAAAATTAAGGAAATTAATGCTAAGATGCCTACATTTGTAAGTGTTTGACTCATCCAAAATTGCATGCAAAAAGTACTCTTTATTGACCGAGACGGAACAATAATCAAAGAACCCCTAGTAGATCTCCAAGTTGATTCTCTAGAAAAATTAGAATTCCTGCCGAAAGTGATTTCTAATCTTAGGAAAATTGCGAAAGAGATTGATTATGAATTGGTCATGATAACTAATCAAGACGGTTTAGGCACTGATTCTTTTCCAGAAGAGACTTTCTGGCCTGCACATCAGAAAATGATGAAAACGCTAGAAGGTGAAGAGATTTATTTTAAGAATATTCTGATAGATAGAACCTTTGAGCATGAGAATGCAGAAACACGTAAACCAAGAACTGGGCTTTTGACGGAGTACTTCAACAAGGATAAATATGATTTGACCAAAAGTTTTGTCTTGGGCGATAGATATTCTGATATTCAACTAGCGGTTAATTTGGGAGCAAAGGGAATTTTAATCAAACAGGAGATTACTGCCGAAGCGAGCAAGAAACACAAAGATAATATAGTGTTGAGCACTGAAAACTGGGATGAAATTTATGAATTCTTAAGGCTTCCACCTAGAATTGCGAAAATCCAGAGAGATACAAAGGAAACAAAGATTTCTGTAAGCCTAAACCTAGATGGCAGCGGTATAGCACAAATAGACACTGGTATAGGTTTTTTTGATCATATGCTAGACCAATTAGCAAAGCATTCTGGTGCAGATATTTCAATTATCGTTAAGGGAGATTTACACATTGATGAGCACCACACCATTGAGGATACGGCTCTAGCATTGGGAGAAGCTTATTTGGCTGCCTTGGTAGATAAGAGGGGAACAAATAGATATGGTTTTCTTTTGCCCATGGATGAAGCTTTGGCTCAGGTTGCCATTGATTTTTCGGGTAGGCCATGGCTAGTTTGGGAAGCCGACTTCAAGCGTGAAAAAGTAGGTGAAATGCCGACGGAGATGTTTATGCACTTTTTCAAATCCTTTTCAGATGCCTCTAAATGCAATTTGAATATTAAATGCGAAGGTGATAACGAGCACCATAAAATAGAGGCAATTTTTAAAGGATGGGCTAAAGCCATTAAAATGGCAGTAAAGAGAGATATCCATGCCATGGATAGCCTTCCTAGCACCAAGGGCGTACTTTAAATGAAGTTATAAACGTAGAATTAGAGAATAGAAATTATAGTCTGCTATGGAATTATTTAAGATACTGACACTTCTAGTGGTTATTTCGGCCCTTTTTGGTTACATCAATGTTCGTTTTCTGAAACTACCAACTACCATTGGTTTGATGGTAATGGCATTGGTTTTTTCTCTTGTGATGATTCTTTTTCAGTTTGTCTATCCAGAGATTACTGATTTTGCCAAGAATCTTATGGCTAAAATAGATTTTACTACAGTTCTAATGGATGTCATGTTATCCTTTTTGCTTTTTGCCGGGGCACTGCACACTAACTTCGGGATGATTAAAGAAGAGAAAAGAAGTATAGGCCTGTTTGCTTTGGTGGGTGTATTTATTTCTACATTTTTAATTGGAGCTGCGATATACTATTTATCAATATTAATAAATATTCAAACAGACTTTGTTTACTGTTTACTCTTTGGTGCTCTTATCTCTCCAACAGACCCTATAGCGGTTTTGGGTATTATGACAAAGGCTAACGTGCCAAAGAAAATTGAAATTAACATTGTAGGGGAATCACTGTTTAACGATGGCGTAGGAGTGGTGATCTTCTTTACTATTCTAGAGATTGCTCGACTTGGTGTTGATAATGTTACCATAGTGGATGTAGTTACTTTGTTTGTTCAGGAGGCGATAGGAGGTGTTTTGTTTGGTTTGGGTTTAGGCTTCATCATGTTTAAACTTTTAAAATCTATTGATGATTATGAGGTGGAAGTGATGATTACGCTAGCCTTAGTAATGGGAGGATATTTCTTGGCCCAGCAGTTACATACATCAGGACCTTTGGCCATGGTAGTAGCAGGTTTATTTATGGGTAGTGGTGGTCTTAAACAAGATGCCATGAGTGAAACCACTGAACTTTATGTGGACAAGTTTTGGGAGCTTGTGGATGTGCTAATGAATGCAGTTCTATTTGTCTTAATAGGCCTTGAGATATTAATTCTTGAGTTTCATACAAGTTATTTTATTGCAGGGGCTGCAGCGATTGTTGTTGTGCTTTTAGCGAGATATGTTACCATCCATTTTTTACTAAGAATTTCTAAAAAGTGGGTTGCTGTAGATAAGGAAGCTCCTTTACTTTTGACTTGGGGTGGTTTAAGAGGAGGTTTATCCATTGCTATGGCTCTATCTCTTCCATCAGAATGGGAGGCTAAGCCTTATATAGTTTTCATAACTTATTGTGTGGTTCTTTTCTCCATAATTGTTCAAGGATTGACTTTAGAAAAAGTAGTAAAACGTATTTACAAGCTCTGATTTTGAGAAGTTTGATAGTAGGGTTAGACTTTTTCTCAATTTGTAATTTCGAGGTCTTGGCTTAGACATTTTTTGTATTTTGCATAATATTATTTCAGACTTACGAGTTAGTTAACCAGTTCATAAATAAACCTTTTCTAATGCTGCAAACGCTTTTGCTTCAGATTCCTGCCGAAGTGGCCCTGGATTCTACACTCACTTCTTCTAATTTGAGTATAAACTATTTCCAATTACTACTTAAGGGTGGGTTTGTTATTTACCCAATTTTGATTCTCTTGTTTGCCACTTTTTTCTTGATGGCAGAGAGGTATCTTTTCATAAAAGCGGCCTCCAAGATTGATTTTGGATTTCTGAGGTCTCTAAAGGACAATATTTTAAGAGGTGATATGCGTCCAGCTATTGCACTTTGTAAAAGTACTAATTTGCCCATTTCTAGAATCTTAGAAAAGGGGATTACAAGAATAGGTAGACCAGTTAAGGACATTGAGAGTGCCATGGAGATTCAGTCTAATCTGGAAATCTCTAAAATGGAGAAAAATATGGGTTACCTAGGTCTTATTGCCGGAGTAGCACCTACACTTGGTTTTGTTGGAACGATTTCTGGAATTATCAGAATTTTTTATGAGATATCTGTGACTGGTAATTTTTCTATTGAAACTATTTCTAACGGTCTTTATGAGAAAATGATTTCAAGCTTTTCTGGCTTGGTAGTTGGTTTAATTGCTTATTCCGCTTACCACAGCATTAATATGATGACAGATAAATTCAGCATTAACCTTCAGGCGACCGTTATGGATTTTTTAGATACACTAAACGAGCCGGCCTCTTAAAATTATTGCTTCATGAAGTTAAAACGTCAGCGGAGATTTCATGCAGAGGTACAGACCTCTGCTTTGAATGATATCATGTTTTTCCTGCTCCTCTTCTTTATGATTGTAGCTACACTAGGTAGTCCCAATGTGATAAAGCTAATGCTACCTCAATCCGAGGATTCTACACATGATGTGAGTAAAGCTCCTGTAAATCTTTCAATTACGGAAGACAAGGTTTATTACATTGATAGACAAGCCATTCCTTTTCCAGCCTTAGAGCAGAAACTCGTTGATGCCACGCTGAATATGGAAGAACCTACTGTCATATTAAGAGCAGCTTCCTCTTTAACCATACAAGACTTAGTGGATGTAATGAGTATGGGGGCTAGACTTAGAATAAGAATGGTTTTGGCAACCGAACAGAACTAGCTAAAGGATGTTTAAATAGCTAAATTATTGAAATCTGCCTTGCAGAAAGCTTTTTATTTGTTCACATTTCCCTAATCTGAGTGCAACATTAAACTCATTTATTTCTTAAACACGTGGAGATATATGTAGTAAATATGAGGTTACTGTAGCAGGCTTTCCTAAATCGATTTCTACAAGAGGGGACACCATTGAGTTTAACAGATCTTGCCCAATTATTAAAATTTTATTTTTTTGAAATTTAAGTTATTAATTGAGACTTAGATAAGGTTGCAAAGATTCTCGTTAGACATTTGACATACTATATTATCAAAAAGTACAGCAACTCTAGAAAAGGGGTGTTTTTTCTAATACGATCAAGCACTTGATTACTATGGCTCCTGTAGTAATTATGTTATAAACTCATCAAGTCTTTAAACTTAATCGCTTGTCTTCTAGAAATCTCTATTTTTTCCCCACCCGGACCTACTTCTCCAGCTTTCAGTGTTACTAATAGTCCACCAGAAAACCAAGGCTCTATTTTGTCTATCCAGTTGAGATTAATTATATGCTTTCTATTGGCTCTAAAGTAAATTTTGGCATCTAGGCGTTCTTCAAGGCTATTTAGAGATTTTAAAATCATGGGTTTTTCGTTATCAAAATGTAGCCTAACATAGTTCCCCATAGATTCAAATAGCCTGACTTTCCCTAACCTAACAAACCAACATTTCTCTCCATCTTTGACAAAAACTTGGTCATGAACGCTTAGTTCTCCTTCAGAGTCGATTGATGCTTCATCAAGCTTTGCTTTTTCTTGCTCGGCTTCAATTTTCATGATGGCCTCTGCTAATCTAGGACTATCTATGGGTTTCATAATATAGTCCAGAGCATTATATTCAAAGGCCTTCAGAGCATATTCATCATAGGCTGTAGTAAAAATCACTTCCGGTACTTTATCTTCTAGTGCTTCTAATAGCTCAAATCCATTCTTTCCTGGCATTTGAATATCTAAAAATAAGAGGTCCGGATTCATTTCTTCTATAAGAGGAATTGCTTCCTCGGCATTAGCCGCTTCACCAACAATATCTATTCTAGGAAACTCCTCTAAGAGTCTTTTTAATTCATTTCTAGCTAATCTTTCGTCGTCTATTATTATTGCTCTCATAATGATGTATTAATATTCTAAAGGTATGCGAATTTCTGCGTGCACCGTTAGATGGTTTTCTTGATATATCTTAAATTTACTCTTTTCGCCATAGTGTAATTGCAGCCTTCTTTTGGTGTTTTCTAACCCAAAACCTCCAGATATAGATTTTGATATAATACGCTCAAGCTTCCCTGTATTTCTTATCCCAATGATAAGAGAATCGTTTTCAATGTGAGAAGAAATTTCAATAAAACCCCATCTCAAAGCCTTTTGAACACCATGTTTTATAGCGTTTTCAACCAAAGTCTGTAACATCATTGGCGGTACTTGAATATGCTCAGTCTCTTTAGCTATGTTCCACTTTATTTGTAGCCTCTCTTCGTAGCGGATTTTTTCTAAGCTCAAGTAGTCTTCTATGGTTTTTATTTCTTCCTTGAGTGAAACAGTGGTCTTCCTATGTGACACTAAAGAACTTCTTAAAAGATTGGATAGCTGAGTAATTCCCGAGATCGCTTTTTTAGGGTCTTCTGTCACTAAGGCTCTGATGCTATTCAGGGCATTAAAAATGAAATGAGGATTCATTTGGGCTCTCAGTACTTTTGATTCTGTTTCTCTTACCGATGATTCTAATTGAATTCTGTCCACAGCATCATTTTTTCTTAAATCGGCTAGACTGTAGAAAACATATATTAGCATCCATATAAGAACAGGCTTTGTGAGATTTAGTAGAAAAAGAATATCTCTAAGAGCAGAGTTCATCTTCTCTATATTAATGATATCACGGTCCATCGGAATATTGATGGCGACGAGGAAAAATGTAATAATTCCAACGACCACGGAGCAGCGAATAACTAGCTGAGCTACTGGGAGCTTAATCCATTCATACCGCTTGAAAATAATTCTAAAGATATGTGTAAGCGAAATTCCGGCGGCCACATTAACAATTCCTGTTCCGACAAATTGATTAAATTCCTCAAAATCAAAGTTAAAGGAGAAGAAAGTTAAATAATTGAGTGATTGATCTGCAAAGAAATAGAAAGACCATCCCAAGATTTGGTACAACCAGTAATATTTTTTTGTCTCCATAATTACTTAATTAACATGAAATTAGGGTTAACAAGGACGCGATTCCTTTTAATTACATGACTGGGTGATCTGAAACATGAAAGGAGGATAAGTTATATCGCCAAACCTGATAGATGCGTGATGTCGTTTTGACTTAGGATGGTGAACGTATTGCTCTGGTAGGCATATGAGATTTTATAGAGACAGAGGTTGCTATGTTTAAAATTGTCCATTTCTCTAAGTGGCGTATTTGAAATTTGGCTTAGAATAATTCTTAATGCCCTACCATGCATCGCCACTAGGATTAATTTCTCAGACTTATTTTCTAAGATTTTATCAATAGCTACCTTTTGCCTAGCTACGACTTCTTCAGGGCTTTCGCCTCCCTCAATGGCCACATGTGTTTCACCATTAGCCCATCTTTTTATTATACTTCCATAAAAGGCTTTCTCAGTATTATTAGGGATTTTACCTTCTTTTACGCCCCATGATATTTCATTTAAGCCAGGCAAAACTTCATGATTTAAACCTTTTTTTAAAAAGCCAATTACGCTTTGGTGGGTCCTTTGTAATGCCGACGTATAAACCTTTTCAAAGGCCATACTCTTATATTTATCAAAAAATGCTTGGGCCTGCAAGTGTCCTTTTTCATTCAATACAGAATCTATGCCGCTACCCTGAACAATTCCCTTTTTGTTATAGTCCGTCTCTCCGTGCCTAATTAAATAGATAGTTTTATCACTCATTTAAATATCTTTACCTTCTAGTTTTACAATACTTCAAAAATATAGTTTTCAATATGAATTTGACCAGAAATCTAGAAATGTTAAATGCTTTTAGCGAAAATACTCTTGTTGAGCATATAGGTATAGAGTTTATTGACTCGGGAAAAGAGTACCTCTTAGCGAAGATGCCCGTTGATAATAGGACTAAACAGCCCTATGGTATATTGCATGGAGGGGCCTCTGTGGTGTTAGGTGAAACATTAGGTAGCGTGGCATCTACTTTGGTTATCGAAGGAACTGGATTACAAGTAGTGGGTCTAGAAATTAACGCTAATTACGTCAGAGCGGTCAGTGAGGGGTTTGTGTATGGAAAAGTTACACCGATCCATACAGGAAGAAAAACGCACATATGGGAGATAAAAATCAAAAATGAAGATGATAAGCTAGTTTCTATAATAAGATTTACGTGCATGATAATTGAGCCTTTGGCTTAATTATTGAAAAGTTTATAAATATTGATAATTATTATGAAAAATTTATTGACTGTAGTCATTCTTACTCTATTTCCATTAACTATTGCTGCTCAAGAAGTGGTTTCTGACGCCATTCAAAGTAGAGCTCCTATCCCAATAGATATGACGGACTATAATAAGAGTAGAATTCAATTTTCATGGGGGCTTAGAGGAGGACTTAGTAAAACAAGAATTAATACATCGAGTGGGAATGTATACCAAATTACCTCTACGGGGCTTCCTATTGTTACAGAGACGGGTATAGTAAGAGATCAGTTAGTTTCAAGTACCGCTTTTGGAAATGGTTTTCAAGGTGCTCTCTTTGGAAGATTAACAAGTGGGTCATTTTACATACAACCAGAATTAATATACAGCTCAAAAGGTGGGAAGTTTGATTTTTTAGATAAGAATGGAAATTTGTTAAATAGGGTTGATGCCAAATTTACTGCGGTAGACGTTCCCATTTTATTGGGGATACGGTTTAGGGACGCACGCATTTTCTTAGGGCCGGTTGTTTCTTACGCATTAAAAAAGAATAATGAATTCGATATGGCCTTGGCACCATATTCTAATAGAAATTTGAGTGAAAATTTTTTCAAAAGACCAATCCTAAATACAGTGATCGGACTTGGATTTGAGTTTAATTCTTTCTTCTTTGACTTAAGGTTTGAACGAGGAGTAGCTAATTATGCCGAAACTCAGTTAGGACCAACAAGTAATTCATCAGCTTTTAGTTTTACTACGGACCAGTTTATTTTATCAGTCGGTTTTCTTAAATAACTGCTTCCTACTAAGCTCATCTGCTTATAATTTGAATTTAATCTAATTAAAATCTTTTCATATTACCTTAATTCAGCGGTTTTACAAACTCATAAGTTTTAAAACTAAACATCATGGCTGGTCTATTAGATGTACTAGGAAGCGATTTAGTCAAAACAATCTTTTCAGTAGAAAGTGGTCCTAATAGAACGCCTCAAAACAAAATGGTAGACTTATTGAGTATGTGCCCGTTCCTATGAGAGGTTTGCAAAAGAACGCTTCTACTTCAGAAGTAGCTTCTGGTTTTTTGGGTGTGGTCACTAGAAAATAGAAGGGTAAAATCCTAGATAATCTAGGTGGACTATTCTAAGGAGGGGTTGGCGAAGAGGTTGAAAGTGACGATGCTGGCATTTTAAGACATATACTTGGAGGCAAGCAGGCAGGTATAGAAGCCGTTCTTAAGAAAGTCTGGGCTATAGATGTGAACTGTATCTCAAATTATTAAGGTAGCAGCACCTATTTTGATGGGTTTTATCGGAAGCAGGTAAGCCACAGCAATGTTTAAGAATTGGGGGGATGTCTTGAGTAGACTTATTTGGTGGAGGTGCTTGAAGCAAGCAGTAAAGTTTAAAGGGCCTTTCTTAGACGCTGGATTACCTATAGGGGGAGTAGGTCAGCAGAAAGGTAGCTGTTTGGGAATTCTTTTTGGAAAGAGATAATTCGCTTGCTACAGTCATTAGCATAATAAAAGCCGATGCGATCAAATAAACACATCGGCTCTTATATTTTCGAGAAGGCTTAAGCTGGAGTAGCTTCCTCTGAGGATTGCTCTTCCTGTGAGTCTTCTTCAGCGTTTTCTTTTTTAGAATCCTCTTCTTTAGAAACATCATCTTTTGTTTCTTCAACTATCTCTTCAGCTTCTGTTTCAACAACGTCCACTTTGTCCATGAATTCTTGATAAGTGGTTAGCTTGGCAAATGGCCTTTCACCGATGAGACCAACTAGATCACTTTGGAAAATAATTTCTCTCTCCAAGAGAGCCTTGGCTAAAATATCTAGTTCCGCTCTGTGTTCTAACAATAGTTCTTTTACGGCCTTATATGCTTTGTCAATGAGCTTTTTTACCTCTTCGTCTATCTTCTGAGCAGTAGCCTCAGAATAAGGTTTTGTGAAGGTGTATTCCCCGCTACTCTTAGAGTCATGGAATGATACATTTCCAATGGCTTCATTCAGACCATAGACCGTGACCATTCCGTAGGCCATCTTGGTGATTTTTTCCAAGTCGCTTAATGCTCCTGTAGAAATTTTACCAAAAACGATATCTTCCGCCGCTCTTCCGCCAAGTGACATACACATTTCTTCGAAGAGTTGCTCTGTTCTATACAAGAACTGCTCTTTTGGTAAATATTGAGCATAACCTAATGCTGCGGCACCTCTTGGCACTATACTTACTTTAACCAAAGGGTTGGCGTGTTCCAAAAACCAACCAGCCACTGCATGCCCAGCTTCATGGAAAGCCACGATTTCTTTCTCTTCCGGCGAAATAAGTTTATTCTTCTTTTCTAATCCACCTATTTCCCTATCAATAGCATCCATGAAATCTTGCATTTCAATAGACTTTTTTCCTCTTCTAGCAGCTAATAATGCCGCCTCATTACAAACGTTGGCTATTTCTGCACCTGCAAAGCCCGGTGTTTGGGTTGCGAGTTTTTTTGCATCAGCTTCATCAGATAACTTCAAAGGACGCATATGAACTTTGAAAATAGCCTCACGACCATTAATATCTGGAGCATCCACACTTATTTGTCTGTCGAAACGGCCAGGACGCAATAAGGCTTGGTCTAATACATCTGGTCTGTTGGTAGCAGCAATAATTATAATTCCTGCGTCTGATCCAAAACCGTCCATCTCTACCAATAATGAGTTAAGCGTATTTTCTCGCTCATCATTACCACCAGGCATTCCACCTTTTCCTCGAGAACGACCTACAGCATCAATCTCATCAATGAAAATGATACATGGAGCCTTTTCTTTGGCTTGCTTAAATAAATCTCTTACTCTGGCAGCTCCCACACCAACAAACATCTCTACAAAGTCAGAACCTGAAAGAGAAAAGAAAGGCACACTAGCTTCGCCAGCAACAGCCTTAGCCATAAGCGTCTTTCCTGTACCTGGAGGGCCTACAAGCAAAGCCCCCTTTGGTATTTTACCACCAAGCTCCGTGAATTTCTCTGGCTTCCTTAAGAATTCCACTATCTCAGTCAATTCTTCTTTCGCTTCTTCCAGGCCTGCCACATCTTTAAAAGTTATTTTAACTTTATTGTCAGTGTCAAAAAGGGAAGCTTTAGATTTTCCAATATTGAAGAGCTGCCCACCTGGGCCTCCACCACCTGCCATTCTTGTCATTAAGAAGTACATTAGGCCGAAGAAGAGAATTAAAGGAAGCCAATTAAACAAAGAATTTAATATATCTTCTCTATGAATTGGCTCTGGATATAATTGTGCTTTCTTACTTTCATTAATGGTTGAGTTTTTAATAAAGCTGTTAAACTCATCCATGAAAGCATATTCTGAGACGATATCAACCTTCATGTGCGGGCCAGATGTAAATCTGTTATTACCCAAAAGGTTTTTGTATTCGTCTTTTTGAAGAGCTTGAGCTGAAACAGTAACTTCTACCACATTGGCATCAGTAACAACTGCTACTTTCTCTACATCTCCTTTCAAAACCATCGATTCCAAGTTCTTATACTTGATAGGCGATAATGAGCGGTTATTTGAAAAATACATTACTCCTATTATTCCTAAAATAAGAGCGGCTATAATCCAGCCTTGAAACCCTGGGCCAGAGCCAAGGGGTAATTTTTTGTTGGACTTTGGTGAAGGTTTTTTATTTTCCTCAGACATGTTTAATTAGTTAAGTCTTTTAAATTAAGTTTATGGGCTCTTTTGAAGGCTTCAATTCATCGCTGTAGTAGGTTACTTCTGCATCCCCCCATAACGACTCTATATCAAAAAAGGCTCTTTTCTCTTTTTGGAACACATGTACTACTACATCTACGTAGTCCAGAAGCAACCACTCCTTTCCAAGTTTTCCTTCTCGATTCCATGGGTCTTGCCCAGTTTTTTTATATACTACTTCTTCCACAG
>JBNMFK010000109.1:0-11382 GCA_051269965.1 Algoriphagus sp.
ACGCCAGATTAAACAATAGCGAAAGTCTCTATAGCAGTGCTCAGGAAATATTTAGAGACAATGGATTTAATTCTAATATTTCAAACATTGCCAATTCTACAGATAGACTTTCTTATGCCACTTCATCTGTACTTATTTTTAGACATAAGTTTATAAAGAAAGGCAGAAACTTTGCGGTAAGTGGTTCGCATGATCTCAGCAATAATGACACTGAAAACATTCAGGAATCTGTTAACGAATTTTACGAAGCCATAGGAGTTAATGATTTTATACGCAGCATAAACCAATTAAACAATACAATTGGGAAGTCTAATGAGTTGAAATCTAGTTTGCTATATATTGAGCCTTTTGCTAAACATTTCTCATGGGAGACGTTTTATAATTTTAGTGTAAACACTTCCGAAGTGGATAGAGAAGTGACTGACAAATTCCCCGACAAACCACAAGAAAGAAACAGAAACTTAAGTCGCCTATTTGATAATCAAATTAGATATAACCGAATAGGAACAAGTGTAAGATATAGTTTTAAAGGCTTAAACATAACATCGGGAATTGCCAGAGCCTTTTATAATATTGACGGTGAATTATCTGCTGCCTTTATTAATTCGGGCGTCAATACTTTTAATAAAAAATATGCGGCTTGGACTCCTTACTATGCCACATCCTATAGTATGAGGAATAATAAAAGACTTCATTTGGACTATAGTATGGGACTTAGCCCACCGTCAATGAATGACCTACAGCCCATCGTAGATAATAGTAATCCGCTCTATATTAGAGAAGGAAATCCAGATTTGCTTCCGGAAGTAAGCCATTCTGTCTCAGGACAGTTTAGCACATACAATCCCGTAAGTTTCATTCATTTATATATTGGTTCTAATTACTCATATAATATTAATCAGGTAGTCTATAATCAAGATATTGACCCAGAACTATTCATCATCACGACAAGGCCAACAAATATCACTGGTGGAAATAATTTCAACACCTATTCTGGGTTTGGTTTTCCATTGAAAAAGACAAAGGCCACCATGAATCTCAATTTAAGCATTGGCCAGAGCAAATATCTTAGCTTAATAAATGGCATTCAGAATGAAACACGAAGTAATAACTATCGCCTTGGGTCTTCTCTAAACCTAACCCCTGTGGAGTGGTTCACATTTTATGGTTCTACAAGCTGGAGTTTGGGAAATACTGCGTACTCCATCAATACTAGGCAAAATGCTAAAATAAGAAGCGACAATTACAGCGGAGAAATGAATATTAAATTTCCTAAATCCTTCTTTTGGTCCACCAACTTGAATTATAGAATCTATAAAAATGAAAGCTTCGGGTTCGACCAAAAGATACCAATCTTGAATATGTCTGCCTATAAATTATTGGGCAAAAACAAAAAGATGGAGGTCAGAGTATCTGCTTATGATTTATTTAAAAAGAACTTGGGCATTAACCAATCGGCTAGTCAAAATTTTATTTCCACACGCGAAGTACAAACCCTCAGCAGATACTTCATGCTAAGTTTCACTTTTAACATGCGTGGTGTTTCCGAAAAAATAACGAAGTGGTAAAACCACCATCAGTACATTGATATGAAAAAAATACTAATAGTCTTAATCTGCTTTACTTCATTCCAAATTTTTTCACAAAAAAGAGCAGGTGAAGTGCAATACAACTACACTATTTTCTATGATAAAATTATCACTGAACTTCCATTTCTAGAACAAGCAGAAAAAGATAGGAGATTATTAACCTGGGGAAATAAAGAAGGCTATTCTTCAAAAATGAAGCTGAGTTTTAATGAGCAAGAAAGCCTTTATACCCATGATGACTCCGAGGATGTAGGTTACTCACGTAGAAAAGGGGACTTCTTAATCCATAGGAACTTTGATGACAAAAGTATTTTAGAACTCATGGAGACCCTGGGAAAGACCTACTTGATTAAGGAGCAAATGCCCGAACAAAAATGGCGAATCATGAATGAATTAAAAGAGATTCAGGGCCATTTATGCATGAAAGCCATTATGTATGACGACTCCAAAGATTACGATGTCGTAGCTTGGTTTGCTGCGGATATCCCTGTAGCGGCAGGACCAGAAGTTTATTACGGGCTACCGGGACTTATTTTAGGACTAGAAATAAATAATGGAATAGTCCTAGTAGAGGCAGAAAAGCTAGAGTTGTTAGATGAAAGTCAGGACATAACACTTCCAAAGAAAATGAAAGGGAGAGAAATAGACACTAGCACTTACCAAAAAATGGTTAAAGATTATATAAAAACGAGCATAGCTTCACGTCGTTATCCAGACTACTGGTCTATGAGATATTAAAAATGGTCTATTACACAGTCGATATCTTAAAGTTCAAATTCCTATATAAAATACTATGATTTGATTTCAGTTGTATCAAATTGAGGTCAAATCATTTTAGTTCAGCAGGCCATCAAAAAGGCCTTCGTGTCTAGTTTTTCTTTAAAGGACTAATTCTGTCTTCAGAAACGGGGATGTAACAAAAACTCGATTTAAAATCTCTTACTTTGCCATGCAATAGCATGACATCATGATTTGAAAGATTTATTACTCATTACGCCTCCTTTTACTCAGCTAAATACACCGTATCCTGCGACACCGTATATTAAAGGTTTTTTGAATACCAAAGGTATTCCCTCTTTTCAAATGGATTTGGGCATTGAAGTTATTTTGCAGATTTTCTCCAAAGAATCTTTGGCATCCATTTTTAAGTCAGCATTAGATAATCAAACGATTTCATCAGACAATAGTGGACGGATTTTTAGCCTCAGAGACGAATATATTAAAACCATAGATGATGTCCTTGCGTTTTTACAAGGTCAAAATCAGACTTTTGCGAAGCAGATATGTACAGAAAACTTTCTTCCTCAAGCCAGTCGTTTTGATCAAATAGACGATTTAGAATGGGCTTTTGGAAACATGGGCGACCAAGACAAAGCCAAGTATCTGGCTACCCTCTATCTAGAAGACCTTTCTGATTTTATAAAGGCCTGCATTGATGATAATTTTGGCTTTAGCCGTTATGCCGAACATCTAGGACGAAGTGCCAATGCCTTTGATGAGTTATATGATATTTTGAAAGGCAATTTGACATTTATTGATGAAGTCACACTTCAATTACTAGCCCCAAAAATAAAGGAGTTGGCACCTAAATTAGTTTGCTTTTCTGTACCTTTTCCAGGGAATCTTTATAGTGCATTTCGCTGTGCACAGTTTATCAAAAAGGAATATCCTGACATTAAAATTGCCATGGGCGGTGGTTTTGCAAATACAGAACTTCGTTCTGTAAGTGACAAAAGAGTGTTTGAATTCTTTGATTTTATATGTTTGGATGATGGAGAGTTACCACTTGAATTACTAATAAGTCATGTGCTACAAAAACCAGATAAGCTAAATCTAAAACGTACTTTCCATTTAATTGATGAAGAAGTAGTTTATACTAATAATGCCATAAAAGCAGATTATAAACAGGCTGATGTGGGTACACCAGACTATTCTGACTTGCCGCTTCTAAAGTATATCTCGGTAATAGAAATTGCCAACCCGATGCACAGTTTATGGAGCGATGGCCGATGGAATAAATTGACCATGGCACATGGCTGCTATTGGGGCAAGTGTACCTTTTGTGATATTTCACTTGACTATATAAAACTTTATGAGCCTATAGCCGCTAAAATACTGGTAGATAGAATGGAGGCTCTGATTGCCCAAACAGGCGAAAAAGGTTTTCATTTTGTGGATGAGGCTGCTCCTCCGGCCTTAATGCGTTCTTTGGCACTTGAAATTCTGAAGAGGAGATTAGTGGTTACGTGGTGGACAAATATTCGTTTTGAAAAGAACTTCAGCTTGGATTTATGTCTGCTTTTAAAAGCCTCTGGCTGCATTGCCATTTCTGGTGGTTTGGAAGTAGCTTCAGATAGGTTATTAGCACTTATTGACAAAGGAGTTACGGTCAAGCAAGTAGCCCTAGTGACACGAAATTTAACCGAAGCGGGCATTATGGTTCATTCGTATTTAATGTATGGCTACCCTACTCAAACCATCCAAGAAACGGTCGATAGTTTAGAGATGGTACGTCAATTGTTTGAGCTGGCCATTATTCAATCTGGCTTTTGGCATCAATTTGCATTAACGGCTCACAGTCCAGTTGGCTTAAATCCTGAAGCATTTGGCGTATTGCCAGAATACAAAAAAATCAGCTTTGCGAATAACGACATAGCCTTTTCGGATAGTACTGGCATAGACCATACAAAATTCAGCTTTGGACTTAAGAAGTCTTTGTTTAATTATATGCATGGTATATGTTTTGAGTATCCACTTCAGGAGTGGTTTGATTTTAAAATACCGAAAACAAAGGTTCCTAAAAATCTTATAATAAATTATTTAGAAGAACCTGACGAACTATTGAGTAAGCCAAATGCTAAAATAGTTTGGCTGGGAACGAGCCCAACGGTTTACAAGAAAAATGCAAAAAAGCTAACATTCGTTTTTCATAGTAAAACAAGTATATCCGAAATAGACATAAGTTACGAAAACGGTAGCTGGTTAGAAGAAACTCTTCCCCTGTTAAGCCCCGAAAACAAAAAGCTACAGACACTGCAAAACCTGAAAGACGATTATGAAAAAGTGTATGACAATTTTGAACTTTTTTGGTACTCCAAACCTATGCAGACTTTAAAGGAAAATGGTTTACTGGCTTTATAAAAACACGATCACAAAAGGGTATTAATTAAATGGCGAAAGAGCGTGTTTTTTCTAAATATCAGGTATTTATGATTGCCATTTTGGCTTTCATTCAGTTTACTGTTATTCTTGATTTTATGGTCTTGTCACCACTCGGGGCTATCCTTATGCCGGAATTAGGAATTACCACCTCCCAGTTTGGCTGGGTAGTTTCGGGCTATGCTTTTAGTGCGGGCATTTCAGGAATTTTGACTGCTGCCTTTGCCGATAAATTCGATAGGAAAAAGCTTCTTCTGTTTTTCTATGTTGGCTTCTTGGTAGGTACGGCACTTTGTGCCTCTGCGACCACCTATAATTTTCTTCTTTTCGCTAGGATATTCACGGGCATTTTTGGTGGCGTAATTGGCTCTGTAGGATTTGCCATCATTACTGATATTTTTGAGATGAAAGTGCGAGGCCGCGTCATGGGATTCACACAAATGGCTTTTGCAGCCTCACAAATTTTAGGGCTCCCTATTGGTCTTTATCTTGCCAATCATTACGGATGGCATTCTTCTTTTTGGTTAATAGTTATAGTTGGAATCATAGCAGGCATAGCAATGCTAATGTACATGAGGCCCATAAATGAACACTTGGAAGCCAACAAAAATCAAAATCCCATCATTCATTTAATGGGTACATTATCCAATCGCGATTACATCAAAGTATTTTTATGTACCATTTTACTCTCTACAGGAGGATTTATGCTCATGCCCTTTGGTTCTACTTTTAGCACGAATAATCTAGGGCTAACGCTAGATGATTTACCACTTTTGTATGGCATCACGGGTTGCTTCACTATTTTCTTTGGCCCCCTTTTGGGTAAATTATCAGATAAGTATGGTAAGCTGAATGTCTTCCTATTTGGTACTATGGTAGGGATGATAATGGTGGGTATCTATTGTAATTTAGGCACTACACCTTTTTCAATAATCTTGGCATTGAACGTCCTTTTATTTTTGGGTATAAATGCTAGAATGATAGCCTCTTCGTCACTTATAACAGCTATTCCCGACCTGAAAGACCGAGGAGCTTTCATGAGCATCAATTCGTCTGTCTCACAGATTTCTGGCGGAATAGCCTCAGCTGTGGCTGGAATGATAGTGGTGCAACATTCTGATGGTTCTGTAGAGCATTATCCCACGCTGGGTTGGGTGGTAATAACGTCTATGGCCATATCTGCTGGGCTTATGTTTGTAATTAATGATTTAGTTGTAAAGAGAAACTCAAAGTGCCAAGTAAGGTCTGAACTGTCCAATTAATACTCTCATCCTCCACTAAGTTGTATTTTATGTACCTAATTTAGATACATAGAAAAAGATATGACAAAACTGGCACTGGTAGATAGTCATGAAATCTTCCTCAAAGGGCTGGAAAATCTTTGAGTCTTTGATCTATATTTTCAAATCTAAGATACGTTTTCATTGGGAAATCAGCTGCTGAATTCTCTTCCACTGAATGACATAGATATTTTATTAAGTTCCCAAATTCGATGTAAGAAAAGACCAAAAAACAAGGAAAACCATTAGCGTATTTAGGATGCTGATGTACTAAATAGTAATAGAATATAGACTCATTTATTATGATTCCTGCAGAAAGAGTTGGTAAAATATTCTGTTTAATTGATGCTTTTTATCTTGTCTGGAGTTAGCTTTTATCGGAGAGAAAGTAATAATTTCTCTAAAAGTGTTAGACTTTTTTTGCCCATACAACCGTTTTTATTTAAAAGCCGTCTTACTCATAAAACAAGTAATGCCAAAAAATATTGTCTTCTTGATTTTAGTCTTTAGCCTCATTGGATGCTCTAATGAAGAGCTCAAACCTCAATCCATTTTAGGAGAATGGCGATATGTGGGCACTTTTGACCATCGAGCAAACTACGCCTGCTATATTTGTCCAAACTTTGATTTTAAAAAAAGCATCTACCGCATAGACTTTATGGAAAACGCTTCTTTTTCCGGAAAAGTCAATCTTTTAATAGTCGCTGGAAACTATGACATATCTCAAACGATAAGCTACATAAACTCATATTCAGGAGTCATTCAAATTAAAAATTATAGGCTTTTAAATAAACCTCCAGAGACTGAACAAGACGGTGATTTTCAAAATTTGTTCAAAGCCATTACTAACTTCAATATATCCATAAACGCAGCTCAGGGTTTTGACCAGCTAAGCTTGGGGAATTCTTCTTATGATTATATTTTATTCGCCAGGAAAAATTAGCTAGCGGATTAAACTTGGCTTTCAAAGCCCTAGAAATATTTTAAAATTGCATCTCAGGTATATCCCCTTCAATAATGAGTTTCCCTTCGGTTGCATGCTTAATTTGTTCAACTGAGATCCCAGGAGCTCTTTCTACCAATTTAAAACCACCTGAAGGTGAAATTTCTAACACGGCTAATTCTGTAACTATTTTTTTAATACAGTTTTTTCCAGTTAATGGCAATGAACAACTTTTCAAAAGTTTTGACTTCCCGGATTTACTAGTATGCTGCATAGCAACAATTATATTTTTTGCGGAGGCAACTAAATCCATTGCACCACCCATACCTTTAACCATTTTATTAGGTATTTTCCAGTTGGCTATGTCCCCATTTTCCGAAACTTCCATTGCCCCTAAAACAGTTAAATCGATGTGGCCTCCTCTTATCATAGCAAAACTTTCGGCAGAATTAAATAAAGCTGAACCCGGTAATAGACTAACAGTTTGTTTACCCGCATTTATTAAATCAGCATCCACATGTTTTTCTTCCGGAAATGGCCCAATACCTAATAGTCCGTTTTCAGATTGTAAAACTACATTAACATTTTTAGGAATATAATTAGCTATTAATGTAGGAATGCCAATACCCAAATTTACATAGTACCCATCTTTCAATTCTCTTGAAATGCGAATCGCAATTTGTTCTTTCGTAAGCCCCTCTCCTGTTTTTGGAGCATCCGATTTGTTGCTTTGTTGTATGCTATTTGAGGCTACAGTTCTTTGCTCAATTCTTTTGCTATAATTCTTTCCTTCGAATATATGTTGAACATAGACCCCTGGGACATGAATGTCATTTGGGTGTAACTCTCCTGCTTGCACTAATATTTCAACCTCTACAATTGTTACTTTACCAGCAGCAGCCATCATTGGATTGAGGTTTCTAGCAGTTCCTTTAAAAACTAAATTTCCAGCGGTATCACCTTTCCAAGCTTTTACCAACGCAAAGTCAGCAGTTAATCCATACTCCAACAAATATTTCTTAGCGTTAAATGTCCTGATTTCTTTTCCTTCTTCAATTTCAGTATTTACGCCAGCTGGGGTATAAAAAGCAGGAATGCCAGCACCGCCAGCTCTAATTCTTTCTGAAAGTGTACCTTGGGGAATTAAGTCTACTTCTAATTCACCTGCCAGTAATTGCCTTTCAAATTCTTGATTTTCACCTACATAAGATGATATCATTTTTTTTACCAGACGGTTTTTAAGTAGTAAGCCAATGCCGAAGTCATCTACACCAGCATTATTAGAAATACAAGTCAAGTTTTTAACGCCTGCTTCTAATAAATAAGCTATTCCATTTTCAGGAATCCCACACAGTCCAAATCCGCCCAGCATTATTGTGGACCCCTCTTTAATGTTTGAAAATACCCTTTTAGGGTCTTTGGTTACTTTGCTAATCATAGCTTTTATTTATTCTTCCAAATTGGTTTTCTTTTCTCTTTAAATGCTAGTAAACCTTCTTTAGTATCTTCTGATTTTTTCAACTTTTCTAATTCGTTCTTTAAAAAAGGATAAGATATTTCCTTTGACTCGTCAAACATTTCTTTACACGTTTCCATGCCTTTTAGAATAGCAAATGGAGAACCCATTTTAATCCGATCTATTAATTCTTTTTCAGCAAAATCTAATGCTATACGAGGAACAATTTGAGTTACAAGTCCATCTTTATATGCTTCTTCTGCTTTATAAACCTTGCTAGAAATACACCACTCCATCACCTTTTTTTGTGACATAGACTTTTTGAGAGTTTGCATCACTTGAAAAGGGAAAATCCCTCTCCTTACTTCAGGTAGTGAAAACGTAACTTCTGGCGTTGCTAATACAAAGTCACATTCTCCTACAAGCAAAAAACCACCCGCATAGACGGAGGCAGATAAAATAGCAATAGAGGGTTTATTTAAAGACCCCACAATCTCTCCTAACGATTTCTCTGTTTTAGGAGTATTTTCATTTTGCATTTCTAAGTCTGGGTTTTCAAAAAATCTTAAATCCATTCCCGCACAAAATATTGTCCCTTCAGCTTTAAAAACAACCACCCAAATACTTCTATCTCTATTAGCTCTTAATATTTCATTTGCAATTTCGGCCAACATATTCGGTGTAAAGGCGTTTCTTTTTTCTGGCCGATTCAATGTAATGGTAAGAACATTATCAATCGTTGATGTTTTAATTAAACTATACATTTTCTATTAATTCTAAGAACTTCTCTTTCATTTCTGCTATTAGATTATCATCAGCTTTATTAAAATAGGTTAAAAGTGATTCCATTGGCATATTTCCAACCAACTCATCATTTGCCATAGGGCACCCTCCAAATCCTAAAATAGCTCCGTCAAATCGTTTAATCCCAGATTTCTCAACTTCTTTTACCTTATCAAGAACTGAATCTGGTGTAGAATGTAAGTGAACTCCAATTTCTAAATGAGGATATTTAACAAATACTTCTGCACAAATTTCTCTAATTCGCTGTTTATCAGCTAATCCAACTGTATCCGCCAAAGAAATAATAGTTATACCAAGCTTTTGGATGGTATCAATCCAATCCAAAACGATACTTTTATTCCATTCATCACCATAGGGATTACCAAATGCCATTGATAAATAAAGGACTAATTTCTTATCATTCTTTCTACACAAATTGTAAATCTCCTTTACCTCTTGCAATGATTCTTCAATAGTTGAATTAGTATTACGTCTTTGAAATGTTTCAGAAACAGAAAAAGGATAACCTAAAAAATCTATCTTTTGAAATTTCAGGGCATCCTCAGCTCCCCGTTTATTGGCTATGATTGCCAGTAATTTAGTTTTAGAATTATTAAGATTCAACCCTGCTATGACCTCTTTTGAATCAGCCATTTGCGGAATTACCTTTTGCGAAACAAAACTTCCGAAATCAATAACATCAAATAAATCTAAAGAGATTAGATAGTTTAAATAATCGATTTTCTTTTTTGTAGGAATAAATGTTTTTATCCCTTGTATCGCATCGCGGGGACATTCAATTAGTTTCATTTTTATAACTCTCTTGCAATGACTATTTTTTGCATTTCCGTGGTTCCTTCGCCTATAGTACAAAGTTTTGCATCCCTATAAAATTTCTCTACAGGATAATCTTTTGTATAGCCATAACCACCATGAATCTGAACAGCTTCTTCCGCTGTTCTTACTGACATTTCAGAGGCAAAATATTTTGCCATAGCAGCAATTTTAGTAACTTTTTCTCCATTATTTTTCATATCGCCTGCTTTCCTAATGAGCAATTCAGAAGCTTCAATTTGAGTTGCCATATCAGCTAATTTGAAGCTAATTCCTTGAAATTTCATGATGGACTTTCCAAATTGTTCTCTTTTCTTAGCATAATTTAAAGCAGCTAAATATGCTCCACGGCCAATTCCTAAAGATAAAGCGGCAATTGAAATTCTCCCACCATCTAATAGTTTTAAAGCTTGAACAAAACCTTCACCTTCATTTCCTATCAATTGATCTTTGTGAATTTTACAATTGTCAAAAAATAAACAGGCTGTTTCCGATGCTCTCATTCCCATTTTGTTTTCTTTTTTACCAGAAGAAAAACCTGGTGTTCCTTTTTCAATGATAAAGGCAGACATGCCGTGCGAGTCACCTTTATCACCCGTACGAACCATGACCACAGCAACATCACCGCTAATCGCATGAGTTATGAAATTTTTAGAGCCATTTACAATATAATAATTACCTTCTTTAACAGCTGTTGTATGCATACCCCCGGCATCAGAACCTGTTTCTGTTTCGGTTAAGCCCCAAGCACCAATCCATTCTCCACTTGCTAATTTTGGCAAGTAGAACTTCTTCTGGTCTTCATTTGCAAATGATAAAATATGATTTGTACACAATGAATTATGAGCAGCAACAGAGAGTCCAATTGAACCACAAACTTGAGATATTTCATCTACAATGGTGACGTATTCTTGATAGCCTAACCCTGAGCCACCATAAATTTCAGGAACTAGAACTCCCATTAATCCATACTCTCCAAGCTTTTTGAAAACTTCAATTGGAAAAATTTGAGACTCATCCCATTCCATTACATGTGGTCTTATATACGTCTCTGCAAAGTTTTTTGAAGATTCTTTTATTAATTGCAATTGCTCACTGTTATTCTCAATGGCTATATTCATGATGTATTATTTATTGATGTTTAAATAATAGTTGTTAAGACAACTATTCTTGTGCCAATATAACGAAGTTTGTACCTATATTGTTATTTTAAGAAAATATATAACTTTTATGCCAAAATCCCCTTTATCCTTTGAAGAATTATTGTCACAATTAGAAGCCAAAACGGACCAACTGAGATTAGGTGGTGGCCAGAAAAAAATTGATAGTCACCATAAA
>JBNMFK010000110.1:0-11251 GCA_051269965.1 Algoriphagus sp.
GAGGATTTTCAATTAATGGAACAAGACTGATCCCCTGCATGTATGCTGGAGTTTCTATCTCTGCTAAATCGCATAAGGTTGGGAATAAATCGACAAGTTCTGTGATGGCATGAGTTTGAGCCCCTCGTTTTTTTTGATTAGGGGATCGTATGATTATAGGTACCTTCAAGTCAATGTTATAGTTGGTCATTTTCCCCCAACTATTATGGTCACCTAGTTTCCAACCATGATCTCCCCAAACTACAATTATGGTGTTTTCATAAATACCAATTTCTTTCATATGAGAAATAAGGTCACCCAATAAGGCATCAACATAGCTTACACTTGCATAATAACCCTGCCTTAATGTTCGAAGGGTATCTTCATTCATCTTATACCCTGAAACGGGATGACCTATATGCTGAAAGCCATCATAATTTCTTAATTCATACATGGAATTCATAGTTTGGATTGGAGCACCATCGGGAATTTCAATATTATTAGGTAACCGCATTTTATCATGTTCGTACATGTCCCAGTATTTCTTGGGTGCGGCAAAGGGTAGGTGGGGTCGAAAATAACCAAGTCCCATATAAAAGGGTTTGTCTGACTTTGCTAATCTTGTAAGTGTTTGCTTTGCAAGTTTGGTCTGCGAACCATCATAATACATGGTGTCATGAACGTTAGCGGCTTCCCAAGCAGGGCCAGTATTCCATCCATCTGCATACCTAAGTGGTCTAAGCTCTAGTAATGAATCTCTTTTTATCGCTTGGGATTCGTTAACTTCTTTGCTTATATAAAAAGTCTCTCCATCTCTCATCTGCCAATCCTTCTTCACATAGCGTGAAGGTCTCAGGTCGGGTTCATCCCATGAAATAGAGTCGGGCATATAGTTGTGAAATATTTTTCCAATGTTGACTGTATGATAACCAAATTTGGAAAAGTGCTGAGGCATAGTTACAGCCAGTGGGTTTATCTCGCGGAACTTATCTCCAAGATGCCAAACGCGTGTGGAGTCCGGTCTAATGCCTGTCATTAAGCTGGCTCTTGAGGGGGCACATACGGCTGATTGACAAAATGCTTCTCTAAAAGTGAGGCCTTCCGTAGCTAGCTTATCAATGTTTGGAGTAATCGCAATTGGATCTTCATAAACCCCCAAAGCTGGTCGCAAATCATCGATAGAAACGAAAAGCACATTTGGCTTCTTTCGGTTTTTCTCAGTGTTTGTACATCCAAAGGATAATACTAGGTAAAGAAGAATAGGCCAGCTAATTAAATTTCTGATTTTAATCATGTTCTATTGCATCAACTAATAAGATAAAGGGATAAAACACCCAATTAACAAAACCAATCTACGGATTTTTTGCCGTCAAATTAGTTATAATCTATCCCATTTTTACTATCCTCTACAGACTCCAACCATTCAAATAGTTCTGCTTTCAATTGCTCTGTTATAACGGGCGATTGGTCAATGATGTTTTCTTCTTCGGACTTATCATGCAATAGGTCGTAGAGCTCAAAACTCGTTAAGTCTTGGTTCCCGACTAACTTGTATTGATTGGTAACCCACGATATTTTGGGTTTAAGTATAAATCCAATTGGTTTTGTTCTTTCCTGAGTTTCTCCCTTCAGAGCACCCATAATGCTTACGCCATCAATGGGCCTATCATCTGGATAGTCAATTGCTAGCATATCAAGTATGGTAGGCATATAATCTGAGGTGACAGCCGGGAAATCTATTCTTCTACCTCCTTCTAAATGATCTTTCCAAATGGCAAAGGCAGGTACTCGAACACCGCCTTCATAAAGGCTTCTTTTGCGTTCTCTAAAAATGCCAGCACTGCCGGGTGTTTCTCTCTCTGGGCCATTATCACTACAAAAGAAAATTATAGTCTCCTCTTGTATGCCTAAGTCCTCTAGCCTTTTCCATAACCTGCCAATTTGGTCGTCCAGAGCCGTAATAGTACCATAATATAACTGTTTTTCTAAGTCTAAATCTTTATAAAAATCACGATAGATACTATCACTAACTACTGGTAAATGGGGTGTATGAAACCAAACTGTTGAAAAGAAAGGTTTTTCTTCTTTAAGTGAATTTTCAATGAATGGAATGACCCTATCCGTTATGATACGAGAATCATCTCCTTGTAAATTATATGTCTCTTTCTGGTCTCTTCCTGTCCAATAAGCTGTTCCATAAGCGGTAGAGAAATTACTATTTTCGATAGCCCTCCAGCCAAATCTTTTACTTTCTCCTTCGATAAAACGGTTAGGAAATAGGAGTGGGTCGTAGGTAGGTACTTTTGATTCAGTACAAAAATAATGGTCATAACCATGTTCGCTTGGAATCGAATATTCTTGATCGTACTCTGGCTTTCCTCCTCTGTTTGCATCTAGTTCGGATTTTGTGAGCGTTCCTAAGTGCCATTTACCAAAATGACCCGTAGCATAGCCTTCCTTTTTCAATATTTCTGCTATGGTTATTTCTTCCGCTTTCATATGCCCAACGTTGGCATTGGGAATAGTCATTCTTAAAGGGTTTCGTCCGGTAATTAGACTAGCTCTAGTAGGGGAGCATACTGCGGAAGCAGAATAAAACCTATCGAAAATGACACCATTTCTGGCAAGTAAATCAAGGTTAGGCGTTTTTATGACATCATTCCCGTTAAAACCGACGTCATGCCAGCCCTGGTCATCTGTCATAATTAATATGATATTCGGCTTTTGACTGGCTTTTTGAGTCACGGGATTATTGCAAGAGCTAAATCCTAAAATAGCAAGAAGATATAGCATGGATTTTTTTTTAATGTTCATGATTTTTCTAGGATGCTAATGGCTTTACTCTCTGATATTGCGTTTAAGTCTCCATCCAAAATAGTTTGGTATTTATTTAAAGAAAAAATTTCATTTAGTTTCTAAATTTGTGCTAATCTATCTTTTTCATCTTTCATAGAATCAAGGTGTATTCCTGAAAATGCTATCGTGTCGCCGGATGTTTCTATAGTTAGTATTTCTAAAGCAGTTCTAGGTTCACTGGCAGGAGAATAGGAGAGTGCAATGTTCCTACTTTGTAAAAAAGTGTATTTGGACAACACATCTTCGACATATTCTCTGATATCAAAACTCATAGCCCTTGCGAAAATGGGAGCCATATTTGTTATCCAGCCTAGCTCGGTTACCAAATCAAACCTCTTAGCTCTATTTGTTTTGAAGTCCACCTCTGGCATAGCTATAAAATATGGATTTGCTACTTCTATAACCTGGGCAATTACATCTGAATCAAAATCTCCCTTCGTGGTGGCTCCATGGAGAATATTAAATGATAGGATTCTCACTACCTTACTGCTAGCAACAGCCGTTTGTGAAGAAACGGTACTTCTGAAGAATGCCGCAAAAAGAATAATTGCTATTATTGGCTTCATTTTCATCATAGTTTAAGTTGAATTGGAAAGGAGTTTATGTTGATGGACTCCCAAGACAGCATATTTAATACGGGCCCAATAGATTAATCTCATATTCTGTCGATTACTTCTTAATTGTAAGCTATTAACTTTATTTTGATCATTTTACACCAATGATTGTATGAAATTTCCTTCAGTAATCTTCGTTAATATGGCTTTGTTCTTGGACATGTTGTAACAGCTATAGTGAAGCTTTAAACAACTAGTCAACTTAGCATGGCGTTTTAAAGCTTACTATTCTACAGGCACAAATTAGTAAGAAATTAAAAGTATTTAGTACAAACTGAAGCTAAGTTTCTATCCAAATAGAGTTTATCCAGAGAGATTTGGAATTTGCCATAAAAAGTATCATTCTTCATAATAGGTTTTGGATACATAGGGCTCTTCACAGAGGTTATTCCTTCATTAGAAATGTTAATAGAAATAACTCAATCCTGAAGTACTTTTTTATATGAGGGCACGATGTAACGCTTGAAATAGATAATCATCAAACTGGTCATTGGGATTGCAAGAAAGGTCCCTGGTAGACCAAGGATATAGCTCCAAATACTGAGGGCCAGAACCATGATAACTGGATTCATTCCTATGTTTTTTTCCATAATCCATGGGATGAGTAGCAGTTCTTCTGCAATACTTGCCAAAACAAAAACACCTACCACAATACTATAAAACAATAAAAAATTCTGAGAATTTTCAACAGAAAGGACCAAGCAGCTAATTGAGAGGGGGATGAGTGCTAAGTATTGAAGATAAGGGATGTAGGAAAGTAAAATAATGAGCACTGTAATCAGAATCATTCCAGGCATATCCAAAATAATGAAGGCTACCAAGTATAGAAGCGATAAGAGGAGAACAATTTTTGTTCGAAGTTTTAAATACTTCACAAAGCTTTGATTGAAATCGTTTAAAATAAGCTGAAAGCTGGCAGACACTTTCCGACTAAAATATTTTTTTTGAATAGCCCTGAAGTAATCTAGTTGATATAGCATAAGTACGAAATAGGACAAGGTGGAGAATAGCATGAAAATGACACCAAAATGAGGTTTATTGTCTTTTGTAGGCTCTTTGTCATTTTGAAAAATAGAGGTTACTTTCTCAAAACCAGCGGTCATGGACTCGGTATCTAATTGAGTGAAGTCCATATCTTTAAAACTACTTATCAATGAGTCTGAGTCTAGTTTAAATGTACCTTCTAAGGACTCTAAGTCATAAAAATGGCCAATATAGTTCTTTGCTTTATTCGCGTTTTTGTCTAAACTTTCTTGATTTTTGGATACTAATAAGGTAAAACTTTGATTCAATCGTTTAAAATCTCGATTAATGAATGGCGTTAAAAAGACAAAACTAAAAACAATTAAACTAGTTATGACCGCTAAAAATAGCGTAGCGGCCAAATCCTTATTTCTGACTATTTTCTGAATCCTTGAAATTATATGACTCGCAGAAAAGGCAAGTATCAATCCGAAACAAAATGGCAATAGAATTCCATACAAAAAGTAAAATGCCAAGGAAAACCCAACTAATAACAGGACAATTAGAGCTTCATTTTTATAGTTTTTGATCATTCGATTATCGTCTTATCACCTATTTTTTAGGACCTTGTTCATGTTTTAATTGCCTAAAATGTGACTTGGTATTTCACACTATTATTTTTAATTCTATAGACTCACTTTAAAAGCTCTCACAAAGCCACTATCTATTTCGTAATTCATTTAATTCCGCCAAAAGTTCTTTTACAATTTCTGGTTTTTCATCATACAAATTAGTTGTTTCGGAAGGATCTTCTAAGAGGTTATAAAGCTGCCCCAAGGGTTCTCCTTTTTTTGGTATTATTATGGCAGGGGGAGAAAAACCTCCAGAACCTAGCTTTTCTATGAGTTTCCAATCTCCTTTCCGTATCGCAAAATGAGCTTTTGAGGAGTGATGAATTATAGGTATTTCTTGTTTAATATTGTTTTTATCATTCAAAAGAACGGGAAGAATACTTTGGCTGTCTTCTCCAGCATTTTCACCTAATGTAACGCCAAGAACTTCAGCACAGGTCGCTATTAAATTTGTCAAAGTTGTCTTAAAACTGCTTTGACTATTAGCACTTATTTTTCCTGGCCAGCGTACAATAAATGGTATCCTATGGCCGCCTTCAAAAGCATCTCCCTTCATACCTCTATAGGTGGAAGCTGATCTATGGTCAAACCTTTTTATAAAGTCTGGCTTCCAAAAAGGCCCATTATCACTTGTGAAAATGACGATTGTATTGTCCGAAACACCCATATCATCTAAACTCTTTAAAAAGTCACCAACTTGCTCGTCAACCATTTGAACGAAATCACCATATTGGCCAGCACCAGAATTGCCATCATAATTCTGAGTAGGAACCCACGGAGAATGGGGGGCTGCTAGAGGTAGATAAAGAAAAAAGGGTTTCTCATCATTGGCATGGGTTTCAATGAATTTTTTACCTTGTCCTATAAAATTTGGTAAGACCTCATAAAAATCGAAGTTTTCAGCAATCCTTCCCGGCCTCCAGAATGCTTGCGTTGCGTAAGACCCGGTGTTCAAATCATTGCCGGGTGTATGTTCATTTGGTAATTCAGTTAAAACGTCATTTTCTAAGTAACAATAAGGTTCCATATCTAAGGAAGCAGGCAAGACATAACTATAATCGAAACCGTGATTTAAAGGTCCGTCAGTTGGTTTTTGAGTAAAATCTACCCAGTCTCCATTCATTTGAGAAATCATCCCAAGTTCATTCATTGACACACTTTTATTGTTTAAAGAATCTTTGAATTCCTCTTTTATTACCCAATCCAAGCCAAGATGCCATTTACCAACAACGCCTGTCGTATAGCCATTCTCTTTTAATAGAGCGGCGGTTGTTATTCGGTTATCTTCCAATAAGGCCTTCCCATATCCTCCTAGCACCCCTTGGGGCAATCTACTCCTAAAGCAATATCTTCCAGTAAGGATTCCATAGCGGGTAGGAGTACAAACTGAGGAGGGAGAATGTGCATCCGTAAACCGAATTCCTTGGGAAGCTAATTTATCTATATGGGGTGTTTTTATTTTAGATAAGGGATTGTAAACAGAAACATCTCCGTAGCCTAAATCATCTGCTAAAATATAGACAATGTTAGGTTTCTTAATTAGCTCTTTATTCTGGCATGAAGTCCCTAAAATAGATATCATTGTTAAGAACATCAAGATTTTAAGTAAGTCGGTTATTTTCATCATATTTTGGTCGTTTTTCTATGTACTATTTGGGTACTTATTTCTTTTTTAGGTAGCTATCTAAACTTTTTTGTCTCAAGGTTATTAATGAATTAATAACCTTCGTATTTATTGGTGCCAATAGAAGTAAAACATTAATCATAGCCATGATATAAATACAGGGCACCATAAGACCAGTTCGGTCCCTTCATACCAGGGAAATTAAGTCTATCCATCATTAATGCCATGTAGGGGGCAGGATACCCTTCGGGAAGTGGAATGATATTGGGCCATATCCGTGTATTGGTTTTGGCGCTCCAAGGTGGACGTTGAATATTTAGTTCTCCGTATGCTATTAAATCAGGGTACGTGTAGACAAAAACTTTACGTTCTGAACTCCCGAAAAAGACATAGTTTTTTCCACCTATTTTTTGAATTTGTGTTCCTGTACTATTCACAGAGATTGGTCCTGAGATTATATCATATTTTCCATCCCAAGTATCTGCTTCTCTAATAACGGCTTTGTATCCATCGTGATCTTCACAAAGTAACATACGCCATTTACCGGCTTCGGCATCGTAAACACATTGCGGGTCTTCATAATTTGCGATAAGCCCAATGGATTTAGCTTTCATAATAGAGATTCCTTGTAGGGGCATGCGTGAACTTTGGACAGCCAGTATTTCTTTTTCCTCTTTTTGGGCGGGATCGCCATAGGCTGAGAAACCGGTAGTAAAGCCACGCCATTCTTTTGCATTTCTATCGTAAAAGATGTTGGAAGCCAAGTCGTTTCTAAAAAGTCCGTCGCCTCTGTCGTACAGGATAATTCCTTCGAATTGGATATCAAAGACAGATGGATTTAGGCTATAAACTCCTTGCATGGGATGAGGCAAACCGCCTCCGCGAACAGTTACTAATAGCCAAAGCTTGTTGCTATAAAAAAAAGGGGAACCATCTTCATAGGTGACAATTCTTAAATCAGCTTGGCCGATCCCTGGGGATATGTAGGCACTTGCCTCGGCAATTTCTATGATAGTACCTGCTTCGAGTTTCGCGTCCAAACAGAACTCAAAAGCACGCATTAAGACGACCTTACGAAGGTCAAAATGTTGAACGAAATCAAAACGACCCACCAGCGTAGTTTGCTCGAATTGCTCCAGATAAATATTAGCTCCTACAGCAAGCATTTGGACTCTAAGGGTTATTGGAACATTGTTATCTAAATTTTCGGGCACCTCGAAATTGAGGCTTTCTGCTTCTTTACCCCCTTTTCCAATGGTAAGGCTAACAGATCGATATTTACCATCTCTGGCCACCAAATGTACTGAAATGTAATTTTCTGACTCTGTGTCTCTAAATAAAACACCCTGTTCTCCGGTTCCAGAGAACTTATTAACAACCAAATCATACGTAGCAAAAACATTAAAACTGCCAATCCATCGAGTAGCCCTAGCATTCTTATCAGCGGATAATAGAAAAACACCCTTTTCTATAGAAAGCTTAGGCGTGTTTTTCTGTTTGCCGACTTGTGGATGCATGAGATCCAGACCAACTATTTTGGCCGGATTAAAAGAAGAAAGTGGGATACGTTGAGATTTATCAAATATCATTCTTCGCACACCTTGTCTAATAAATTTTATCTCATCAGGCGAAGTTTGACATAAGACCTCATTGTTTGCTGACACAATAAAAAACAAAGCGAGAAAAACACAAGTGATAATTTTCATTTTAGTTATTTAATCAAGCTTGATAGTTTTGGTAGTCCTTCATGGTCTGATAATATATCTTAGTTTCCTTTGCCAACATTAAAAGCCTAGTTTAGACATATAAAACTATATATAGGTAGGTATAAAGAAAAGTTTCTGATTTGAAAGTAAAATAAAACACCACATGACAATAAAACGCTAATTAATATTGAGCATCAGAAGATGTTTAATGCTAGGGTCATATCACAAATTTTCCAACCGCTTTTTCACAGCCGTCCCAGTTAATTTGAATATTCGATTCGTCATACAATAATCCTTCAGGAGTCAGCAAATCCGGAAACCCCTTCCATCCGGCCGTTGGACCATAGAAGTAACCAGATTCGGCTTGAGAATCCATGGCTGCTCGAATGATACCTGTGGCTCCATCCTCTGCTGTTTGAGCCTGTTTCATAAACGCACTGTTATTATCCATGCCACCATCAGCAGCGGTTGTTATTTGTAAATTAGTCAGTGCCAATCCTGGATGTGCTAGCAAAGGAATTACGTTTGTTATTTTCGCTTCTTTTAATTTCTTTTTTAGCCCATATGTGAATGCCGCATTGGCCAATTTGGTTTGATGGTAACGTACCCACCTAGGCCCACTGAAGCTGGATTTTTCTTCTTCTGTACCTTGTCCTCCTAGGTGACCACCTTTAGCTTCGAAATAGTCAGATTTCAATGGTCCACCTAAACGAGCCATTGAAGAATGATTTACAATTCTTGCTTGTTTACTTTTTTTCAACAGCGGGAATAATTCTTTAGTGATCAAAAAGTGAGAGATGACGTTTGTTTGCATTTGAACGTCATAGCCATCTGGCGTAGCAACATCCTTAAGTGCCATTACTCCTGCATTGTTGACCAAGACATCTATTATTTCATATTTGGATTGAATTACTTTTGTCGCTTTAAGGACGCTTTCAAAGCTTTGTAAGTCACAATCAATCTTATCAAAGGTTCCTCCTGGAATAGCCTTCTGTAGTTGTTCTAATGAATTCTTTGATCGCTCACTACTGCGATTCAGAAGGATGACCGTCGCACCTTTTCTTGCAATTTCTCTAGCACACACAAAACCAGTTCCACTTGTAGTACCGGTAATGGCGACTATTTTGCCGTTCATATCTTGTGAGTAGTTCTTAATTACATTATCTAGATGAATCGTTGGTGTTTCAATAGTCATGATTAATTAGTTTTTTAATTCGTTGAGGTGATTTTTTAAAAGTCATTCTTCCTTGTGATTGAGCATTCTATAAAGCTAGGCAGTGTACATTGTTTCTCCCTAAATTAAAGGGATATGAGCTTTTTTGACTATTCATGACGAACGGCTAACATCAAAAAAAAGTCTTTTTTCTGACATTTTCGCATGAGAGATTTAATCGTTCTCGTAAAGCCTTAATCTATTTTTAGAAATAGTTAACTCTTTCCTCAACTCTCGTTCATTTTCCAATAAGTTGAAGACAACGTCAATACCTTCCAAGTTCACGTTTAATTCTTCGTGAAGTCTGATGATTTTTTCTAGATCCCCGATTTGGTCTTGATGTATAAAATGATTCTGCTCAATAATTTCGATTTGGATGAGACCTATTTTGTTTAAAGCGTCTACAAAGGAAATTTCAATGTTATAATGAGTACAAATAGTCTGTTTCGATATTAGAGTTTGTTCATTCATTTTGCTTTCATTTTTTGTAATTTCTTGAATAGCTCTATTTCCTCATCACTTAGACTATTCGGCATAGTGATATGGTAAGTGATAATTAAATCCCCAAAAGATCCCTCTTTTTTATAAATTGGAAACCCTTTACCCTTTAATTTCACCTTCGATTCATTTTTCGTTTCGGGTTTAATCTTGAGTTTGGCTTTCCCTTTAAATGTGTCGATGGTGATATCTCCACCCAAAATAGACGTATAAAGATCCAAGTCTACATGCTGATATAGATTGTTGCCTTCCCGTTTAAAAAGCGTATCGTTATCGATGTTGAATTTAAGGAATAAATCACCATTCGGCCCATCATTGGTTCCTAATCCTCCCTTTCCTGCAATCTTAATAACTTTACCGTTTTCAACTCCAGCAGGAATTGTTAACCTGATTTTTTTATTATTAATCGTCAGGACTTGCTGCTGGGTCGTATAAACATCATTTAGACTGAGGCGTAATTCGGCATTATAATCTTGCCCTTTAAATTTGGGACTTCGACCCTGGCTGTATGAAGAGTCACTTCTTCCAAACATGGACTCAAAAAAGTCTGAATGATCTTCGTTTGAATAGCTTTGATAACCTCTTTGACTTCGGGACCATTGCTGTTGACGCTTCGCTTTTTCAAATTCTTGTCCTTGCTTCCAGTCTTTTCCGTATTTATCATATTTCTTACGGTTTCCGGAATCACTTAAAACTTCGTTTGCCTCATTAATCTCTTTGAATTCTTTTTCTGATTCATTGTTATTTGGATTTAAATCAGGATGGTACTTCCTTGCTAGTTTACGATAGGCCGTTTTAATTTCCTTTTCAGTAGCGGTTTTGGAAATGCCCAAGATTTTGTAATAATCTATAAATGCCATTAATTGGTTTTAATTTCTTGTTAGTTTTTGTAGTCTGGTTCTAAAGTAATTGCGGAGCACAATTTTTAATTGAGTTAAGTGGCTAAGCTGAAGATTGCTTAGGGAATTCGATATATATAAACTGTACCAAGCAAGTCCTCCAAGTTCCATAGAATATTCAAGGCTTAAATTAAGTATTTATCACATCATTCAAGCAAAAGAACTTCACAATATCTGGTATAATTTTCTTTTCGATATGGGAGTATGTTCTCGTAGACTGAGTGAAAACGGAGCCAGTTACTTTTCTTTATGCGGAGAATAAAAACC
>JBNMFK010000111.1:0-11249 GCA_051269965.1 Algoriphagus sp.
CAGTTGTACCGCTTCACAACTTACTAGGATAAGTATGGAGCCGGCAACCTTACAGCCAAACTCCATACCTCCCAAAATATCCTCGTTCATAAAATTTCCTATAATTCTAGCGACAAATATATCTCCGATACCTTTGTCAAAAACGTCTTACACAGCTACGCTGCAATTCAAGGGTGACAACAACATGGCTTTAGCAAACTATCCATCTAGACATTCTTAGTTTGGAAGTGTGATCTCTAGGTGTGAGATTGCTACTAATACACCTAGTATTACCATCTTTTAGGCTTTCGATGTGTACTTCAGACCTTTCGGCGACTTGCTCTTCGGCTGAAAGTACTTTTCCAACAAGTAGCTTTAGATCATTGCCTTCAAGACTTATTTTCTAAATTTTGGCACGAAGCCAAAAAGAGTGTTGATGCAGTGATTGCGACTAATATATTTTTCATTTTCTAAAAAGTAATTAAAAAAAGATTAAAGTTCTTGGGCATTTAGCAGCATTGGCTGATTCCCATTGGTTATGATGACTTTCGCATTCGGTGAGGTAGACAGTTTGTTGAAAGCCTCTATTGCTTTGAACTGGATAAGTAGTGGGGAAAGACCTTCAGCTATGATTTTTTGAGAATCTCTGATTCCAGCAGCCTCTATGGTTTTTCTCTCTGCTTCTTGTCGTTCTTTATCGAGTACAAACTGCATTCTTTGTGATGTTTGTTCGGCCTCTAATTTTTCCTCAATTGCCCGGGTAAGCCCAGCAGGCAAAACTATACTCTTAAGTAAAACTGCTTCCACAACAAAACCTCTATCTTTCAACTGCTTCATCATTAAATCTTGAATTGTTCTCTCAATTTCGGAACGCTCTCCCGTGTGCATATCTTTTGCGAAGTACTTTGATGAAACATCAGCTACCGCTGACCTGAAAACGGGAAGAATAACTACATTTTCGTAATCCTGCCCTAGCTTTTCCAATATTTGAGGGGCATAACTTCCTTCTAGCCTGTATAATATTGAAACATCCGATTGTACCGTCAAACCCTCTTTAGAGGGCAGTGGTGTTCTTACTTCAACATTTCTAGTTTGAGTCGGAAGCTTTACAATGGAAGAGGTAAAAGGGTTAAATCCTCTTGCTCCTTCCATAAGGGGCTGTGCACTTATTTTACCAAAAGACCGCTTCACTCCAACTTCTCCTTGTCTTACGATAGTACAGCTTCCTAATAATGCTGATACTGCTACTAACGCTATCAATTTGTGAGCTTTCATAATTTTTTTAATTAAAGTCATCCGTTTGTTCGATTGACTGAAACAAAACTATAGCCGTTCCATTAAGCTCAAATTAATCTAAAATTAGAAAGCTATTAGATATTCTTAGGAAGAGAGATTATCAACGAAGTAAGACTTTCTGGATTACTATATACCTCAACTTTACCCTTATGAAGTTCAATGATTTTTTTCGTCAGTGAGAGGCCAATACCATGACCTTTTATTTTATAAGCATTGGAGCCACGTTTGAATGGCTCAAAAATTGCGTCTATTTCTTTGGGAGTAATTCCTTTTCCAGAATTCTCAAATTTAATTACTAATTCAGATTTCATTTCTTGAATACTGACCTCTACCGTTTTATTGTCGGCATATTTTATACCGTTATCCATCAGGTTATGAATGGCTATCATAAGCAATGATTCAATGCCCTTAATTTCTGGAGGGTTTTCATTACTGTCCAAGTGATTGAGCATGATGAGAGCATCGGGTGTTTTGATAAGTAAATCACTTCTTACTTGAAAAATTAACTCTAAAACATTGACCAAGCCCACTTTGAATTTAGATTCATCACCTGCAACAGTGGCAAGCTCTAGTAAGTTATTAGCAAGCTTATTTAGCTGTTGAACATCTTCCAGTACAGATACAATCATTGTTTTTAGCTCTTCGGGATTGTCATTTGCGAGAAGAGAGACTTGGATTTGTCCTGTAATTGATGTCAGAGGAGTTCTCAATTCGTGAGAAACATGAGATACAAATGCTTTTTGGCTTACAAAGGCATTCTCTAGCCTCTCCAGCATTTGATTGAATTGCATTTTAAGTTGTGCGAATTCATCTTTTTCATTGGCTTCACTTAGACGAGAACTTAAACTAGACTCCTTAATTTTGTTGATTCCGCTTATAATATCTTTAATAGGTTTTAAGAAACTCCCAGTTAAATAATGGCCTAAGCCAAGTCCGAGTAGTAACATTCCCAAGCCTCCAAAAGCAAGGATGAATGCCAAGTTTTTTTGTTTGCTGATCCCATATTTATCTACTGCACTAGTGAGAACCACAAATTCTTCTGCATTATTTGGAATTACTGCAGCATACATTTGCTGATCTCCTTCATGCCAAAAATGTTCTTTTTTTTGCCAAACAGTAGCTAAAATCCCCCTATCTATTTTATAATCGTGCGAGGTATTTTCAAATCGCAGCTTACCAGCCTTATCAAAAACCTTAACCTCTTCCTCGTTAAGAACAGTCATTTGCTTTTCGGCCATGATTCTGAATAAATCTGGGCTTATGGTTTCCTTATTGAAAAATATCGCAGCAGCTGTAAAGGATTCATTACGTAGTCTTGTTCTAAATTCTTGCTGGCGATGATTTTCAGATTCAACGTATATAACCAAGCAAAAAACGAGGAGCAAAGCTGAAAATATGGCTAGAAATAAAAGGGTAAATCTTGTGCGAATGGTCATTTTATCTTAATCATGTAGCCCATCCCAACAATGGTATGAATGAGTTTGGCAGAAAAACCTTTGTCAACTTTTTTTCGAAGATAGTTGATATAAACCTCCACAAAATTTGTTCCTGTATTAAAATTAATATCCCATACCTTTTCGGCAATATCTACTTTCGAGACTACCCTTCCTCTATTTCTCATCAAGTATTCGAGTAAGCCATATTCTTTAGCAGTGAGATCTATTATTCTGCCCTCTCTTCTTGCGACTTTTTCTTTTAAATCGAGCTCAAGTCCTCCGATGACCAAATTCTCTTCGTCATTTGAATAATCTGCAGCTCTTTTTATCAATGCCTTACAGCGGGCTATCAATTCCATGAAATCAAATGGTTTGACCAAGTAATCGTCGGTTCCCTTCTCAAAACCAGCTACCTTATCAGCTACAGTTCCGAATGCCGTGAGCATTAAAATCGGAGTTTTGCTACCATTCTGTCTGAAATACTGACAAAGTTCCAAGCCGCTTGTATCTGGAAGTCCAACGTCTAAAAGGATTAAATCGAATTGTTCAGACTTAAAATAATGCATGGCTTCGGTACCAGTCGAAGCAATATTTGACAATACTCCTTGAGTTGCCAAACCTTTTTGAATAAAATTTGCAACTTTTTCTTCGTCCTCTACGATGAGAAACCTCTTGTTTTGCATGCTTATTTATCAATTTTTGTTAACTCCTTTCCATCTAACAAAATTAGTCTACGCAATTTAGCGACATCTCTAAATTGGCTTAAAAAGAGATTAGAATTTGCAGTTTATTTGAGCTCCAACCGAGTTTTTTTTGAATAAAATCAGCCCCCAAAAGGTAATATTCAAAGAGGAATAGGTACAACCTTTAAAGAATTTAAATATGGAGGGCTCCAAAGTCAGGAAGACTTTCCTATGCTATGCGAGAAAAGGTCAAAAGCTACTCGGGGGATAAAGCTTCATTCGTAAATTTCAAAAAAAACATGACTCTTGCCTGCGGCTAAAAGTCGAAAGCTATCTATCTCACCAGACTAATTAGCCATGAATAGACTCTGATTTACCATAATTAGCGATAATTTCTGACTCAAAAGCCAACCATGCTCTCCAGCGTGTTTCTACATCAATTCCATAACCATATTTGCGAGCATAAGTGATGAAGGTAGTATAATGCCCGGCTTCGCTTTCCATTAGTTCTCGATAAAACTTCGATAGCTCCTGGTCTTCTATATTTTCTGAGAGCACCTTAAAACGCTCACAGCTTCGTGCCTCTATCATGGCTGAAAACAGTAAGCGTTCTACCAAACCAGATGCACGAGTACCGTCATTACTCCTTTTCATATATTGAACTAACTCTCCCACATAGTGATCTTTGCGTTCTCTGGCTAGTTTTAAACCTCTTTTTTTAATTATTTCATGCACCATTTGAAAGTGCTCAATTTCCTCTTTGGCTAGTGCCAGCAAGTCTGTAACCAAATCAGGATGTTCGGAGTTGTTGGCGACAATAGTAATCGCATTTGTAGCGGCTTTTTGCTCACACCAAGCATGGTCAGAGAGAATCTCTTCGATGTTTTTCTCAACAATATTCACCCATCGCGGGTCGGTGGGTAAAGCTAAGCGTAATACGGACATGCTATCGGTTTTATATTTTGGAAATAACCAGTGATTTGACCTGAGAATTATCTTGCCAAACCAACATTAAGACAAAATAAGAGATTTCTGCCATAATGTTCTCTATATTTTTGGTAAATATTCCTATCTACAACAGCTTAAATAGGCCCTTTTGGGTTTGTATCGCAAATAATCGTTTTTATAAAAAAGACTTTGCCGTAGTTTTACCCAACTATCCTTATACTAATATTGAGAAGATTAAAATTGATTTGAATAGCATGATGCTTATATTTTTATGGCTAGAGGTATAACATGGCATAAAGGTTTTAGTGTATGGGTTGAGTTTTGGCACCATTTCTCAATTTTGGATGTTTAACAATGGTCTCACTAACAATAACCCTAGGATTTAATGAAACTGAAACTAACCCATCTCTCGCTTGTCGTACTATTTATTCTGACAATCATTACCACTTCGCAGGCCGCCAAAAGGTCTTTTTATCAAATTAAGATTTACACTATTAGCAGTTCGGAACAAGAAAATATGATAGACGCTTACTTGAAAGATGCTTACATACCTGCCATGCATCGTCAAGGTATTGGAAGTATTGGGGTTTTCAAGCCAAGAGCTACGACCGATGATGCAGGGAAAAGGGTATACGTATTAATTCCTTTAAAATCACAGAAGCAATTATTGAGTATAGAAAATAAATTAGTATTCGATATGGCCTATCAGAGCTCAGGTAGTGCCTATATCAATGCTATGTTTGACAAGAAACCATTTGATAGATTCGAAACTATCATTTTACAGGCTTTTTCAGAAATGCCACAAATGACTCTCCCAGATTTGTCAGGTGCAAAGGCAGATAGGATTTATGAATTAAGAAGTTATGAAGGGCCAACAGAAAAATATTACCGCAAAAAAGTAGAAATGTTTAATGCAGGTGGTGAAATAGCACTTTTTAAAAAACTTAATTTTAATGCGGTATTTTATGGGGAAGTAATAACCGGAAGCCATATGCCTAACTTGATGTACATGACGACTTTTAAAAATCAAGAAGACCGCGACGAACATTGGAAAGCTTTTCGAGATTCTCCAGAATGGGCAGTTCTAAAAGCTGATTCTCAATACGCGAATACAGTATCGAAGAATACACAGTATATCCTATATCCTGCAGAATATTCAGATATCTAGTAGTTTCTGTTTATAATCAACAAAAAACATCGCTGGAACAGTCAGCGATGTTTTTTTATACACTTCTAAGTCTCTTCCTAATACACTAGGGATATTTCACAAATAGCTGGTTTAAAGTCTGGCGAATTAATTTTTTATGAAGAGAAGTGACGTAAGATAGACCTCTTTCCTGCCCTTGTATTCTCAGCAGCTATTGAAAGCTATCAAGTTACCGTAATTGAGACAGATTTTAACATGACCTTTTTACTAGAAAGCCTCTAGAAATAGTGAGGGCTATTTAACAAATTATACGAAAGCTAGGAATGTTCATTACATAATATGGAAGTATTCAGTCATCTGTAAAGAAGTAGAATGAGTACTTCACAGTATCTCTCAAAGGCAATTTTAAAGCTACTTACAATAGAAGAATTTCATCACTAGTCGGACTTACTACGCTCAATGTGTCAAATCTCTTTTTTCACTATATTGGTCGACTAAATTAGTCACTTTATGATAGCATCGATCTTGTTCTAATACTTTTTTGCTCAGCTATATACAGTATAGGTCAGCTACATATTATTTTCTCTCTATCATAGTAAATAATTCAATCTTAAATCATAATTACTATGAGAAAAATCTACTATTCGCTCAGTGGTTTCCTATGCCATTTGAGTGTTTTTTTGTTAGCTTTTGCCTTCACTGTCTCTTATTCCTTCGCTCAAGAAGGTTCAAGAATGGTGTCCGGTATCGTCACGGATGATACTGGTGATGAAATTGTGGGAGCCTCTGTTACTATCAAGGGGACTTACACAGGGACATCTTCAGATGCAGAAGGAAAATACTCCTTAACTGTGCCTAGTGCTCAGTCAGTCTTAGTTTTCACCTTTGTGGGGTTCAGCTCCCAAGAAATTTTGGTTGGCAACCAGTCACTTATTAATGTAATCTTAGCATTAGACAGCAAAACCTTTGATGAGGTAGTGGTAGTGGGTTATGGTACCCAGAAAAAAGTAAATCTTACGGGTGCTGTCGGCATAGCAGGTGCTGAACGTCTTGAAAACAGACCTATTGCTTCTGTTGGAGAAGGACTCCAAGGTGTAATTCCTAACCTTAATGTGAATGTAAGAAATGGTGACCCATCGGCTCCCATTACTTTTAACATTAGAGGTTATGAATCTATAAATGGAGGTTCTCCGCTTATACTGGTTGACAACGTACCAATGGATTTAAATAGAATAAATCCAAATGATATTAAAAGTATAAGTGTATTAAAAGATGCATCTGCCGCCGCTGTATATGGAGCGAGAGCTGCATTTGGAGTAGTACTTGTTGAAACCAAGAAAGGATCTGAAGGGAAAGTAAGGGTAAACTTAAATAGTCAATTCTCTCTTGCAAAGCCTATTTTCAATATGGATATGGTAACTGATCCACATGATTTTGTTAATGCAAGAAACTTAGCTAACATTCGAACGAATGGAGCTCCTAGCTTTGATGATGACTACGTAGAAGGTACGCGTCGTTGGTCTGAAAATCCAACCTTTGAAAATGCTTGGGGTGTGTACGAGGGTGATCTAAGATTTTATGGATTCAATGATTACAAGAATCAAATTATGACAGATTATGCTCCAACAAGTCAGCATGATCTTTCTATTTCTGGTGGAAGTGAAAATGCTAGTTACTACGTATCTTTTGGACACTTTGCGAAAGATGGTTACTTGAAACCAGGTAATAATGAGAAGTTTACAAGAAACAATATTCTCATGAAAGCTGACTTCAAAATTAACGATTGGTTAAGCTTGCAAGAAAAAGTGGTTTTTAATAATCAAAATTCTGACAAGCCACACTTTTATAACTGGGATGTAAATATTAATTCATTGGCAAGAGTTACTCCTAATAGAGCAATACAATTCCCAGATTTACCCTTTTATTTGGAACAAGGTGACAGAGAAAAATATGAGCCTTTAATTGGAAAATATTTTGGTGGGACCAATTTCTTCCCATACCTATTAGATGGTGGAAGAACAACGTCTACCAATAATGATGCGTGGCTAAGCCAAGGTATTACCTTAACGCCTATTAAAGGTTTAAAAATCCAAGGTGATTTCTCCTACAACATGTTTAGTAGAGAGTTCAAAGATGTGCAAAGTAAAATAGACATTGTCACTACTGATCTTACTGATCCAAATCCTGTTACCAATGGATTTAGTGGTGATGACTGGGTTAGAAATAGATCTGATAACGACAGATATTCTGTTTTAAATGCCTATGCAGAATATACCTTTCCTATGTTAGCGAAAAAGCATGATGTTAAGGCCATGGTTGGTTTTAACCAAGAGTCAGGTAATTACAGATACTTCCAAGCACAAGGCCGACAATTAATTACCCCATTAGTTCCCAATATTAATGCGACCACAGGTGTGCAACAAGTATGGGGTGGCGAAGAGGATTTTGCTCTAAGAGGTGCTTTTTACCGCTTAAACTACAGATTTGATGATAAGTACCTTCTTGAATTAAATGGTAGGTATGACCTTTCTTCTAGGTTCCCTACAGATAGTAGATCTGGTTTCTTTCCTTCTGTATCGGCAGGCTGGAGAGTTAGTGGAGAGGACTTCATGGCGAGTACATCCAACTGGCTGGACAACCTAAAGTTCAGAGCTTCTTATGGTACATTAGGAAATCAAATTATTCAGTCTGGAAATAGACAAATCTACTATCCTGCTATTCCTTCTATGGGTTCTGGTTTTTCTCCTTACATGATGAACAGTGGACTTATACCATTTGTTTCTGCATCTGGCTTAGTGAGCCCATCGCTTACTTGGGAGTCTGTGACTTCTCAAAACATTGGTCTTGATTTCACCATGTTGAAGAGTAGATTAGACGTTTCTTTTGATTTATTTACTAGAGACACTAAGAATATGTTGATGAATGTTAACTATCCAGATATCTTAGGTACATCTGCTCCACGAGAGAATGCGGCTGACTTAAGAAATAAAGGATGGGAGACCTCTATTACTTGGAGAGATAGAATCAAAAATAACTGGAGTTACGACGTGACTTTGGCACTCGCAGATTCTCAAGCAGAGATTACTAAGTTCATGAATGAAACTGGAGCTTTTGGAGGATCTAATTTTAGGGTTGGTCAAAAACTAGGCGAAATTTGGGGATTCGAAACCGTTGGTATTTTCCAGTCTGATGATGATGTGGCCAGTGCACCGGACCAATCAAGAATTGGAAATAACTGGAGAGCTGGTGATGTCCAATATGCCGACCTAAACGGAGATGGAAAAATTGACTTTGGAGATAACACTGTTGAAAACCCAGGTGACAGAAAAATCATAGGTAATACTTCGGCAAGATACACGTTTGGAGTTAATGGAAGTTTAGCCTACAAGAACTTTAGAGTGACAGCCTTCTTCCAAGGAATAGGTAGTAAGGATCACTGGCCTACTTCAGGAAACTGGACTTGGTTTTTCCCCTTCAATGCTGGTCACGTAGAGAATTATTTCCTTACTGAGACTTGGAGTGAAACGAATAGAGAGGCTTATTTCCCGGCACCGCATATTTCTACCAATGATAAGAAAAACGTGCAAGTACAATCTAGATATCTGCAAAACGCCGGTTACATCCGATTGAAAAACTTGACGTTTAGTTATGACTTGCCTACACCACTATTGAGTAAAATAGGTTTATCAAATGCTCAAATTTACACTACGGGTATGAACCTATGGGAATTTACAAAAATGCGTAAACCTTTAGATCCAGAGACTATTCAGTCCGGAGCTATTGAATATCCAATGCAGCGTATTTTCACATTGGGAGTTAACATTTCTCTATAATATTTAAAGATCAAGAAAGATGAAATATAAAAACATAAAATACATTCTTCTTCTTATGGCGACCTTCTTGGTAAGCTGTAATGACGAATTTCTAGAGAGAATACCATTGGATCAAATCACCAATGAGACTTTCTGGAATACTGAAAATGATTTGGTTGTTTATAACAACAGCTTGTATGAATTGTCAAGAAATGAAACTAATGTGTCTATCAATTTCGCACATGGTAGTGGATTTGATAGTCACCGCTATAGTCCGTGGTACTTAGATGAGTTTAGTGACAATGCTACCGCAATGCACCCGAGGCATACTCGCTATATGCAAGTAAGAGCAGGTAAGCACAATGCATCTCCAAATTCTCAGTGGTTTGGCTTTAGGGGTTGGGATTTTGTAAGAGCTATAAATGTAGGAATGGACAATTATGGGAAAGCTAAAGTTCCTGAGTCTGTTCGTAACCAGTACATTGGAGAAGCTAGGTTATTTAGAGGCTGGTTCTATGCAGATAAAGTAAGCAAATTTGGTGATGTACCATACATAGAGACTGAGTTGAATACAGAGTCTGAAGAACTATTCGCAGCTAGAATGCCTAGAGAGGAGGCAATGGAGAAAATCTTGGAAGATTTGACATTTGCGGCTACCTACTTGCCAGAGGACTGGGGAGATGGCAATGCTCCTGGTAGATTAAATAGATGGGCAGCACTACTTGTAAAGTCTCGTGTATGTTTATTTGAAGGTACATGGAGGAAGTACCACGGTGGTTCCAATCCAGAAAAATGGCTAAATGAAGCTGCCGCTGCCTCTAAAGAGTTGATTGAAAATGGTCCTTACAGTCTTAACATTACTGGAAACCCGGACACTGACTATAACTCGTTCCAAAGAGAGCTTTACCCTTCAACTAATACGGAAGTCATGTACTGGAGAAAGTACGTTCTTGGAGTTTACACAAATCATGTTCAATCTTATTTCCAGTATCATGGTGGTGCAACAAGAGATTTCGTAGAAGATTACTTATGTACCGATGGTTTACCAGCTTCTATTTCTCCACTTTATCAGGGAGATGACTCTATTGAGAAGACTTTCGAGAACCGTGATCCAAGAATGAGACAAACTGTACTCCATCCAGAAGAGGTTGCTAAATACCGCTTTCATAGAGATGATGGACGTGAGTATCCTAGATTAGTAGGGATGGCAGGTGGAAGAAGATCCAATACAGGCTACCATGTAATTAAAAATTACAATGCCGCCGATCAAATTGGTAAATCATTTGCTCAAGGTGAATCAGCAGCAATTATCTTACGATTTGCAGAAGCCCTATTAGTGTATGCAGAAGCACAAGCTGAACTTGGGAGTATTTCTCAAGGAGACCTTGATATGAGTATAAACAAGCTGAGAGATAGAGTAGGGATGCCTCACTTAGAACTAGATAACATACCTGTTGATCCAGTTTATGCAGCACTAGGTGTATCTCCTATAATAGCAGAAGTTAGACGAGAAAGACGTATTGAATTATTCAATGAAGGCTATAGATATGACGATCTTAGAAGATGGAAATGGGGTAAAAAACTAGAACAAAAATCACTTGGAATAGCTATGACAGCTGATCAACAAGCTAGATATGACGGTACCGTTATTCCACTTTACACAGATCCAGTAAATGGAAAGCAATACTTAGAACCGTATGCTGGTGGTGATTTTGAAAACCCTGTTTTTGAGGATAAGCACTATTTATGGCCAATTCCATTGAATGACTTGGCTCAAAACCCAAAAATTGGGCAAAATCCGGGTTGGGAGTAAGATTTAGAGTTTATATGTAGATATAATCCCTTCTTTCAGTTGAGAGGAGGGATTTTTTTGTTTTAAGATTATTGCCCATGATTCCCGAAATTCCTTTTTCTTTGTAAAGAATTCTGAGTAGGGGTAGTAAAAGAC
>JBNMFK010000112.1:0-11142 GCA_051269965.1 Algoriphagus sp.
GTCTACTTTATTTAAAAAAAAATCTCAAAAAGAAGTAAGGGATAAACTTCTTTCTACCGACCAGACCAAAGCGGTAAATCATCAAAACTTAATTGACTCCACTTCTTACATCAATACTCAATTTGAGAATCTAAACGGACGAGACTAACTCTATGCCAACTTAACTGCCATAGAAAAACACTATTACCTTTTAACAAAAGAAGCGTTCTCTGCTGATTTTTAAGACAATTTCCAAAGTAACCTCATCCTTCACTTTATAGATGATTTAGAAAACAAACATCCCAATTTAAGAAGTATCAGCTCGCTACACTAGAACTCTGGAAAAAAGAATTGGCTGAATTAGTACAAAAAAACGGCAGTTTGGTAAAGATTATCTCCACCTGAAACTACGTGAAAACACTTTTAAAAATATTGAAAAAAAATAGACTAGGAAATGTGACCACCGATGCTGAGCTACTACATCAATGCACCAATAAAAGACAAGTCTGGCCTGTTAGAAAAGTTGTCTGCAAATTTAACGACAAGCTATTTAACCTTGTGCTCTGCTAGATGGCCTCACCAGAAAAAGTTTCCGCCATTTTCCCAATTTAAGGAAAACCACTATTTAATTTAGTGATTTTCGACGAAGCTTCCCAATATTTCGCTGAAAAAGGCCTGTCCGCAATACTTAGAGGCCAATAGGTAGTGTGATAGTCAACAATTACAGCCAAGTGACATCTCCTGTGTCAAATTGGAGGAAGACACCGATGACGACCTTTTATTAGAAAAAGAATCTCTTTTAAACCTTGGTGCTTCACTGCTTCCAAGCATTATGCTATGAGGCCATTAAAGAAGCAAGACCTAGATTTAATTGATTTTTATAACAACCATTTCTATAATAACAAGAGCAAATTACTTCCTGAATTTAAAGAGATTAATGACCGTATTCCAAGAATTGATTTTATAGAAACAAGCGGAATTGGGAAGGATAATCAAAACTTAGTTGAGGCTCATAAAGTAAAAGACCTCGTTTTGGATTTGAACCTTAACGCTCCTAATAAATCGATAGGCGTAGTGACTTTCAATTTCCAGCAAGCAGTATTAATACAAGACCTGTGCCCTGATATGAAGAATCTAATTGTTGAAAATATTGAGAATTTTCAGGATGACGAATTTGATATACTATTCTTTTCGATTGCTTAAGCCCCTAACGAGAAGGGTAAGATGAGGATGATTGGTTCTCTCAACCAAAAAGAAGGTAATAATAGGGGCAATGTATTCATAACTAGAGCCAGAGAAAAGATAAAGGTAGTGTGTAGTCTTTGGCCTGAACAACTTCAAGTTGATCAGGCAACCGATAGATGCCAAAAACTCCTGAAGGCATATTTAACTTGCACTCAAAATATTTCAGATGGGACTTTCCAAGCAAATTAGCCGCTTATCAGCTCGTCTTCATAGTCTCGACAATTAAAAAATGAAATCTAGAAAACCATCCCTAATACCGCAAGTGCATTGCCATTTTCAGAACTAGCCTTTCACAAAGACAGAAAATATGACTACTTAATCCTTACCGATGATAAGCAATATTATGAAGCTGAATCTCTTGAGGAGTCCTTTGCATACCTTCCAAAGATGCTGGCACATAAGGACTTCACAAAGTTGGGCGTAGAAACAGGTGGTTTAAACCAATTTCTCTTCCTCTTTTGGAGGAAAAACAAGAGAAAGAATAATGCTCACAGCCAAAATTCCTACTATGACCAAGAGGGAATGTTGATTGCTAAATCCCCACTCCTCTAGCCACTGATGTGCCAGCATCTTCACTCCGATGAAAGTAAGCAAAACACCCAAGCCATACTTTAAGTAAGTAAACATATCAATGATGTTTACCAAGAAAAAGAACATAGACCTTAACCCCATAATTGCAAAAACATTAGAGAAAAAGACGATATAGGGGTCTTTAGTGATTGAAAATATAGCTGGAATAGAATCCACTGCAAAGATGACATCAGTAAAAGCTATGACAATAATGACCACAAAAAGTGGTGTGACAAATACTTTATTATTCTTGTATTTATTACGAATGAAAAACCTATCCGATACAAAAGTCTCGTAAACATTAAAGTACTTGGAAGTGATCCTAACAGCTGGATGATTTTTGGTGTCTATGTCTTCATCTTCATCATCTGTGAAAAGAATCTTAATCCCAGTATAAACAAGAAATGCACCAAAAAGATAGAGTATCCAATCGAAACGTTGGATAAGGGCAGCACCCAAGAAAATAAAAATAAACCTCAAAAAGATAGAGCCTAAAATACCCCATACTAGCACCTTTTTATAAAACTTAGGCCTGACACCAAAGGAGCTAAATATCAGAATGAATACAAAAATATTATCTACAGAAAGTGAATATTCTACCAAATAACCCGTGATGTACTCCAAGGCCATATTTTTCTGAAACTTTTGCTTTGCCAGTTCATAGGCCTCTGGCAAATCAAGCGTTTTGAATAATTTACCTCTAACTGCCTCTAGAGCTTCAGGTGAACTTATATCATGAATCAGATAACCATAGTTTCTCAAGAAAAAATAGAACCCCACAGCTAAAGCAACCCAGATCGCACTCCAAATAGCAGCTTCCTTAAAGCTCACAACGTGAGATTCACTTTTAGAAAATGCCCCTAAATCTAAAAGCATCACAAAAATTACGAATATCGCAAACCCTCCAAAAAATACTAACTCGTTAGAAAACTCCATAGTCTTATATTAATAACAATCCCTAAATGGGCTGCAAAAATGCACCATAATCTTTAAAATTATACTATTTTGGCTTGAATTCTGCACTCAATCCTTTCATATCCAATAGCCTAGTATATGTATAGAAATAAAAAAGTAATAGTGGTGATGCCAGCATACAAAGCGGCCCAAACCATTCAAAAAACTTTTGAAGAGATTCCTCAAGATCTTGTAGACGAGGTCATTTTAGTAGATGATGCAAGCCCGGATGAAACCGTCTCTATAGCCAAGGAATTGGGGATTAACCATGTTATTAGCCATGAAAAGAATAAAGGTTATGGTGGTAATCAAAAGACTTGTTACAAAAAAGCCCTTGAATTAGGCGGTGATATCATTATAATGGTTCACCCAGATTATCAATACACACCAAAACTTATAAGAGCTATGGTATCTATTATTGGAGAAGACCTATATCCTGTGGTCTTCGGTTCAAGGATTCTTGGAAAAGGAGCTCTAAAAGGCGGAATGCCGATGTATAAATACATTGCTAATAGAGTTCTTACACTTACACAAAATATTTTATTGGGCCAAAAGTTGTCTGAATACCATACTGGTTACCGGGCTTACTCAGCGAACGTCTTAAATAAGATAGATTTTGAGAAATGTGACGATAATTTTATTTTTGATAATGAAGTCATTGCCCAAATCTTCTGGAAAGGTTTTGAAATAGCCGAGGTTACCTGTCCAACTAAATATTTTAAAGAGGCTTCCTCTATTAATTTTGCCCAAAGTTCCGCCTATGGTTTAGGCGTTTTAAATGTCTCTCTAAGGTATTTCTTAGCCAAAAAAGGCCTACTTAAGTGGAAAATAGTTAGCTAAGCCCTTGTTGCCTCATATACCTTTTGGTCCACTCCCATGCTCCCAAAGCGGCGATAAGCACGAAGACTACGTACAAGAACGAATAAAGCTTCACATCTTTTATATAATACATATAGGAGGCTATAATATCCACTACTAGCCATATCCACCATGTTTCTACTTTCTTTCTTATCATCATAAAAGTAGCCACTATACTCATAACAGTCGTAAAAGAATCCATGTACGGAAACGCACTGGGGAGACTAAAAATACTTGGTACAAGCTCATGCAAGTTGGCAGAAAAATTACCCATAATGATTGTTCCTAAAACACCAAGCCCAACTAAAAAGGTAAAATCCCTTGGACTTAATCGTGTAATTTTCAACTCATTTATTGCATTGGCCTCTGCTACCTTAGGAAATTTCCAATGCCAAAATCCAATGATGTTAGTAACAAAGAAGAAAACCTGCAAAAACATGTCTGGATAAAGCTGGATCTGATAAAAAAGAAAAAAAGCTAGTGTCACATTTACCAATCCTATAATCCAGCTCCAGACATTTTCCAAAGCAGAAAGCCCAACAGCTACAGCACCTGTTATGGTGGCAATAAGTTCTAAAAGGCTCATATTATAACCCAAAACCCTTAAAACGATATAGTTGACATCCAGTAATTCTTGCATGGCACAAATATGCCGCTAAAAATAAATTTTAAGGTAATGTTCCACTTAATTTCACACTGATGCTCCTCCCCCCTTCGGAAACCATCAACTAACAGCCAACGTTACTTACGCAACGAAACAAATCTTATGAATAAATTTTTAATACTTCTCTTGGTGATAACATCATGTCAATCCAAAGACCAGCACTATGTGGACAGGGCTGTACTTGCCCACGGTGGAGAGTCTTATGCCTCTTTACACGCCGCTTTCACTTTCAGAGGACTAGACTATGATCTTCAAAGGAATCATGATAATATAGTTTATAAAAGAACCCAGAAAGATTCTCTTGGCAATGTCATTACCGATGTACTTACAAATAATGGTTTTAAACGGCTCATAAATAATGAGATGACTGTCGTCCCAGACAGTATCGCCCATAAATATGAAAATTCTATAAATTCGGTGGCTTACTTCTTCCTCCTACCAAACGGTTTAAATGATGATGCGGTGAATAAGGCCTACGAAAAAGAAATAGATATTAAAGGACAAAAGTATCATCAAATCAAAGTATGGTTTGATCAAGAAGGTGGTGGCGAAGACCATCAAGACATTTATAAGTTTTGGTTAAATGACTCTACTCAGAGACTTGACTACCTAGCCTATTCTTATGAAACAGATGGGGGAGGAGTACGACTAAGGAAAGCATATAATGGTCAAAAGATAGGTAACTTCTATTTTCAAGATTACAATAATTACGGCATTGAGGATGGTAGCTACCCTTTAGATTCATTAATTGTTCGTTTTGAAGAAGGTACTCTTCCTTTTCTTTCTAAAATTGAAAATGAAAACATACATTTAATACCATAATCAATCAAAACTTATGAAAATTATTAAAGCTCTTCTTTTTATCCTGATGTTCGGTACCCTGAGTTCTTTTAATGACAAACCTCTGAAAGTTATTTTCTTTGGAGACTCCATTACCCAAGCGGGCGTAACCCCAGGTGGCTATATCACTCTTATGCAAGAGGATTTGAAAACTAAAAACATTGAGGACGTCTATACTTTTGAGGGAGCTGGTATTGGAGGAAACAAAATTTATGACCTCTATCTAAGAATGGAAGACGATGTGTTGACAAAGAATCCAGATGTTGTGATAATTTTTGTTGGAGTAAACGATGTTTGGCACAAAACCAGCCATGGTACAGGAACAGATGCTGATAAATTTGAGCAGTTCTACAGAGCTGTAATTGCTAAGCTTCAAAAACAAAACATCAAAGTTTTACTTTGTACGCCAGCTGCAATTGGTGAAAAAACAGATTTCAGTAATCAGCAAGACGGCGACTTAAATCACTACTCCCAAATCATTAGAGACCTAGGAAAGGATACTGGATGCGACATCATTGACCTACGAAAAAAATTCCTTGCCTACAATTTAACGCATAATCCTGAAAATAAAGACCGAGATATTCTAACTAAAGACCGTGTTCATTTAAATAGCACAGGTAATAGATTTGTGGCTGACCAAATGTGGAAAGCCTTGCAGGAGTAGTTTATCGTTTGTCATATTTTTCATTTATCAAAACGAACTTTTTGCAATTCGAGACCTTTTTTATCTTTGTTTATGCCCTTAGTAAAAACAAATAAAGAAGAAATCGTTTCTAGAGCCCATAGCATTTTTAGAAAGAATCGTTATTTCAATACTTCGATGAGCGATTTAGCCAGAACTTCTGGCCTTCAAAAGAGCAGTTTTTATCACTATTCCCCATCTGAAGAAGCCATTATAGCGGCTATTTTAGATGGGGTGTATCAATACCTAAAAGAGGACGTTTTCTCCGTAGCTCAATAAACACAGTTAAAACCCAGAGCTTGAATGGAGAAAATGCTCTTAAAGCTCGGCGAAGCTCTGCTCTCTCAGGACAGTGGTTGCATTATTGGGAATACCACTCTCGAAGTAGCTGCTCAAGATCTAGCTTTTAAGGCTATATTGAAGAGCGTTTTCGAAGACTGGCTTTCTGTAATGACCTCTATTTTCAAAGAAGAATACCCAGAAGGTACAGCGGGCAGGCTAGCCCAACAATCGGTTATGGAATTTGAAGGGGCTGTGATACTCTCACAATTGTTTGATTCTGACCAATACCTGAAAGATGTATTTCTACGTACCTTATGTAAGGTGACCTAAAACATTTAATCCTGAAATAACAAACGTTTGGTACCATACAAACAAGAAAGTTAGCCGTTAAAACAAACGACGGCATCATGATTTCTGGTGTACTATTAAGGCCGGCTAACCCAAAGGCTGTCGTGCAAAGAAATTCAGCTACAGCAGTACCTAAAGAATTCTACAAGCACATAGCACAATATCTTGCTGAAAATAATTGCGCATGCTTTTATTTTGACTACCGGGGAATTGGTGAATCCTCACCGCATGAAGGATTAAAGGGCTGTAAGTATGAAATTACAGACTGGGCGAAACAAGATATGAACGTCGTTTTGAAATTCTTAAAAAATAAGTTCAATGACATCCCTCTCTATTTTTTATATCACAGTGTAGGTGGCCAGCTCATTGGAATGGTGCCTGAGATAAATGAAATCAATGGCATATTAGCTATCGCTACTTCTTCTGGGTATGCTAAAAACATGACGTTCTCAGGGTGGTTTCAGTCGTTCTATTTCTTTCGGATTGTGAGACCATGTATCCATCTCTTTTACGGGTACTCCAAATTTAAATTCTTAGGGATTATGGAAGACCTGTCCATTAGAGTCACCAATAGATGGCATGAATGGTGCAGAAGGAAAACGGGTTTTTTTGACGCCAAGAATGCAAAAAAGATAGAGAACCTTGGCCGTTTTAAAACCCTTGAGATGCCAGTTGAAGTGGTAATAGCAACTGACGACTCTATCTGCTCAATAATTAATACGGAAATTTTCTGGAAAAACGTATATAGTCACGGAGGCATTCATATCAATTGGCTAAAACCTGAATATTTTAATCTGAAGGCAATTGGTCATTTCGATTTTTCCCGCAAAACATCAAAGGATAAGTTATGGCCATGGGCCTTAACAAGATTAGAACAATTTAACAAAGCTAAACACCCTTTAAAAAATGAATAAAAAAGAGTTAAAAAATCAGAACTGGAAAAAACCTATAACGCTGTCTTGTCAGAATTAGAAGGAGTCAATGAAGCTGTTTTTTATAAGAGTAGTAAAGGGAAATGCTCTGTCGCTCAAAATATTGCTCATCTCACTCTAAGTATTAAGATATTCAAAAGAGCTCTAGCTGTTCCTAATTGGCATTAGGTGTACAGTTTGGACTGAACTTTAAAAAAGAGCGTGACCGAGGCTGGATTAGTGAAACCTATAATAATGCTACTTTACCTGCTGTAACTGATATTGAACCTAGAATGAGCTCAGAAACTTCTATGGCTTATGAGTTAGAAAAGTTTATCAATTACCATGAATCTATTATAGCCAATAGCAACTATCTCTCTTTAAGCTACCTCAGCTAATACTTGGGAAGCTTAGTGTGAGAGAAATGAACCTCTTCTTCTCTTTTCATATAGAACATCACCACAAGGCAATAAAATTAGCATTGAACTAAAATAAAAAAGCACCCGAATCATTTGACTCGAATGCAATTTAGATTAAGGATTAGGGTAAAATTCTTAGTCCACAGGTAAAGTGCTAGCTAAAGTCAACACACCACCAGAAATCATTAGATCTTTTAAAAGGCTTGACATAGCAGCTTGGTCACCACCTCCACCTGCGATTACTGCAGGAAGATGGATAGTCAACAAAATTACTAGAAGCATAACTGCCAATAAAGTTGCAGCAAGTCTAGCCTTTTTACCGATGATTATGGCTACTGCAGCCAGTATAAAGGCCACTCCAGTAATATAGACCCATATTACGCCGCCAGGAATAGGTACCATGCCCGCCATTTTTTCGGCTCCCAAAAAATGAAAAACCCCGAAAAGGGCTGCAGGTAGGGCGATTAAATACTTAGAGATTTTAGAAAGGGGTGAAAGAACTGATTCAATCATAAATTTAAATTAGGGTTAAGGGTTTGTTTTAAATCATTCGAAAAGTACAATTTTTTATTTTAATAAAACAACATATAAGGTCTTATTCTTAAATACTGAAGATATAATAATTGGATACTTTTTAGCTCAAAAGTTAGACAAACTTCCTATTTAACCTTGAATGTCATTTTATACCAAATTAAAAAAATTACGGCCAGAGAAGCCACCACACTACAAGCCTGAAAAGCTAAGCCAATCCTGCTGGGAACATTATTATATAAAAACATAGGAAGCACGGCTCCTAGACCGATCCCAGCTTCCAAAGCGATGTACATTGTAGCCACTGCCCTCCCTCGTGTCTCTTCAGAACAAAGATCAATAGTCCAAGCCTGATACGATGGCGAAATAAGACCCCAAGCCATACCGAAACAAATGCCTCCGAAAACAAAAAAAAGATAGTGCGACGTAATCGAGGTTAAGGCTAAAGCCAAAACCATGAAAACCGACCCAAAAATCAAGACATTTACTCTACCTTTTTTATCAGATACTTTGCCCCCAGCTACACGTGTAAAGAGAGAAGAAAGAGTGAAAATTAAGAAGTACAGGCCTTTATTTTCTAAACCTACTATCTTACTTAGGTCTGGAGAAAGGGTTATAACCGTTCCAAAACCGAAGGAGGTAAGAAATACGACAACAGCCACTGGCCAAATATCCCTATGAAACACGTCTTTCCTTTTTATCTTAAACAAGGAAAAAGAAAAGCCTTGTCTCTTTTCTACAGGCAGTGTTTCTTTCATGGAATAAAGTATTGCCACCGAGAGCAAAGCGAAACAAGACGACAAATAGAATAAGATATTAATAGAATAATACTTAGCTATTAAACTTCCCAAATAAGGCCCAAAAGCCATTCCTGTACTGGTTACAAATCCGTAAATCCCCATGGCTTCCCCACGCCTGGCATTAGGCACAACATCTGCTATGTAAGCAGCAGTACCTGTGGGTTTAAAACCCGTAGAAAAACCATGAAAGAAACGTAAGATCAAAAAGAAACCTACGGAGTGTACAAAAGGATAAAAAAGGCCGCAAATGGCACAAACTCCGGCCCCCACTATCATTACAGGAATTCTACCCCATTTATCAGTGAGATTCCCACTAAAAGGTCTAGAAAACCCAGCAGTTACTGTAAAAATACCTATGATAAGACCCTTATAAGCCTCCCCTCCCATACTTGTTAGATAATCTGGGAGCTCTGGTAAAATGATATTAAAACTTATAAAGAACAAGAAAGAGCTCATGCATAAGAGCATGAACTGAGACGTGAAAATTTTCTCCTGCCTCATGTACTACTATATTTTGTCTTTCTATTATCTATAAAATAAACTCCTTTCTATCTTGAATAGTTAGGAGCCTCGCGGGTTACTTGAACATCATGAGGATGACTTTCAACCATACCAGATGAAGTGATTTTGACAAACTTGGCTTCCTGTAAAGCTGCTATATCTGAAGCACCTACATATCCCATTCCAGCCTTTAAACCTCCACACATTTGGTAAAGGACCTCACCTACTTTTCCTTTATAGGCTACTCTTCCTACTATTCCTTCAGGAACCAATTTCTTCACATCTGCCTCTGCATCTTGGAAGTAACGGTCTTTAGAACCGTCTTCCATTGCCTCTACGGAACCCATACCTCTATATGTTTTAAACTTTCGCCCTTCAAATATTAACATTTCTCCTGGGGCTTCATCTGTTCCGGCCAATAGCGAACCTATCATCACAGAACTAGCACCTCCAGCTAAAGCTTTTACCACATCTCCTGAAAACCGTATTCCTCCATCAGCAATGATTGGAACTCCAGAACCTTTAATAGCTTGTGCCGATTCATAAACCGCGGACAATTGTGGCATGCCTATTCCTGCAATAATTCTAGTAGTACAGATACTACCAGGCCCTACGCCCACCTTAATACCATCAGCTCCTGCTGCTACCAAAGCTTTAGCCGCTTCCCCTGTGGCTATATTCCCACAAATCACCTCTACGTTAAAATTTTTCTTAACTCTAGCCAAAGTCTCAATGACGCCCCTGGAATGCCCATGGGCAGTATCAATACTTATGACATCCACGCCAGCTTTTACTAAGGCTGTCACCCTTTCCTCAATGTCAGAAGTTACTCCTACGGCTGCTCCCACTAAAAGTCTACCTAGTTTATCCTTGGCAGCATTTGGTCTATCCTTTTTCTTAAGAATATCTTTGTAGGTAATCAGGCCTACAAGCTTATTCTTGTCATCAATAATTGGAAGCTTCTCTATCTTATGAATCATCAGCGAATACTCGGCTTCTTCTAATGTAACCCCAAGTTTTGCTGTAATTAGATTTTCCTTTGTCATCACAGATTCTATTGGCTTTAGCATATCTGTCTGAAACCGTAGATCCCTATTGGTCACAATACCATACAGTGTTCCATCGTCCAATACCACGGGAATACCACCAACTTTAAAATCTTGCATAAGTCGGAGGGCATCACCAAGCTTAGCTGTTTTTTCTACAGTTATCGGATCTATTATCATCCCACTTTCAGACCGCTTCACTTTCCTTACCTGCTCGGCCTGAGCTACTATACTCATATTTTTATGAATAATTCCCATACCACCTTCTTGGGCTACTGCAATAGCCATTTCAAACTCTGTGACCGTATCCATGGCCGCAGAGAGCAAAGGAATGTTTAAGGAAATCTTTCGAGTAAGCTGCGTAACTGTACTTGTGTCTCTAGGGAGTACATCTGAATATGCGGGTACTAGCAGTACATCGTCGTATGTAAGTGCCTCAAAAAGAAGCTTGGAGGAGTTGATCATTGCAAATAATTAAATATCTCATATTTGCCATGCAAAATTAAGGAGAA
>JBNMFK010000113.1:0-11065 GCA_051269965.1 Algoriphagus sp.
CAGCAATTAGCCATTAAATTTGGGAATAGAATGGCATTGGACTTGACCGGCAGCCAGCCGGGGCTAGCCCCGGCTGGCTGAGTGCCTAGACAGAGTTTAGCTTACACTCCCGTAGTACTTTAGGTTTTACAACTCAAAAGGTATATTACTAGCGGAAAGTTTAATTTCTGTTCTTGTAATTTTCTAAAATTCCTGAATTATCTACGCTTTTTTTGGGTGACAGTAGTTTAGATTTAATGTTTATTAATGCAATACAAATATTATTTTAGCTTATCAATATAAATTTGGTCACATTATCCCCTGTAAAATATGCATTAGGGATTTGACGTTATATCATCATATCACAATTAATCATATGAAAGTTTTCTGTATCCTTAGCATCATACTTTTAGTGTCTTTCACTAATTCATACGCTCAATCCGATGAGCAAGGTATTCTAGCAGCGGTAAACGACTATTTAGATGGAGGTACTAAGGGGAATGTGAACCAGTTTAAAGGTGCATTTGTACCTGACGCTGTGCAGCGTTCTATAGGAAGGACTGGAAAAGTTATTGGCATGACGGTGGAAAGTCTGGCCTCAAAACTAAAGCCAGGACAAACCATGTCTAGAGAAACCCGCATTGTTTCATGGAGTTATGCTGGTATAGCCGCCACCGCTACCACAGAGACAATTTATCCTACGTCAAAAATTATTGACCTTCTAAATCTGTTAATGATAGATGGAAGATGGCAAATAGTCAGTCGAGTTTACTCAAGGATAGGTGCCGATGAGGAAATCACTTCATCAGAAGGAAACTCTTATACTACAAGTACCAACACGAAAGCTAAAGCATCTACAGCAAAGAAAAAAGTAGAGGCTGTCGACGATGGTTGGTGATCTACTTTAGGAGATTAAGCAGGTATTGACCATAACCCGATTTCACTAGAGGTTTGGCTATATCTTCTAATTGTACTTTGCTAATAAAGCCCATTCTAAAGGCAACTTCTTCTATGCTGCCAATCTTGACTCCCTGTCTTTCTTCTATGACTTGAACAAACTGTCCTGCCTGCATTAGAGAATTAAACGTACCTGTGTCTAGCCAAGCCGTCCCTCTATTCATTACTCCGACAGTAAGCTTGCCTTGCTCCAAATAAACTTTGTTTATATCTGTAATTTCTAACTCTCCTCTAGGCGAAGGCTCAATATTCTTAGCAATTTCGATAACCGAATTATTATAGAAATACAATCCAGGAACTGCATAATTACTTTTGGGATTATCTGGTTTTTCTTCAATAGAAATGGCTTTAAATTCATCATCAAACTCAACTACGCCATATCTTTCAGGGTCATTAACTTTATATGCAAAAACAGTCCCACCTTCTGGATTTGCACAAGACTGAAGCAGCTTGCTCAGCCCTGAACCATAGAAAATATTATCACCAAGTATAAGGGCCACATTGTCATCTCCGATGAATTCTTCTCCAATGATAAATGCTTGAGCTAATCCATCTGGACTCGGCTGCTCTGCATATTCTATAGAACATCCTATTTTAGAGCCGTCACCCAATAGCTTCTTAAAATGGGGCAGGTCATGTGGTGTAGAAATTATTAAAATTTCTTTTATCCCAGAAAGCATCAAGATGGACAAGGGATAATAAATCATAGGCTTATCGTAAACCGGCATAAGCTGCTTGCTGACCGCCAATGTCAATGGATGCAACCTAGTTCCCGACCCTCCTGCTAATATTATTCCCTTCATTTCATTTAATTTTGTTTATCCTTCTATCCCTCGTTTAAGACCTCTTTTATACTCTTAGGCGTACATTTCTTTGTAATATTTTTGATAATCTCCTGAGGTTATGTTAGCTATCCATTCCCAATTACTCAGATACCAGTCCACCGTTTTAGCGAGACCTTCTTCAAAGGTAACTGATGGCTTCCAGCCTAATTCTTCCATTAATTTTGTAGCGTCAATGGCATATCTCAAATCATGTCCAGCTCTATCCTTCACAAAAGTAATGAGCTCTCTAGAGGATCCTTGATCTTGCCCAAGTTTTTCATCCATCGTGTCACAAAGAAGATGTACAAGGTCAATATTCGTCCATTCATTATTACCTCCTATGTTGTAGGTTTGTCCCGAACCCCCATTATGATATATAGCATCTATAGCTCTTGCATGATCCAATACATACAGCCAATCTCTCACATTTTCTCCCTTCCCATAAACTGGGAGAGGCTTCTTATTCTTAATGTTATTAATCATAAGTGGAATCAGCTTCTCCGGGAAATGGTTTGGACCATAATTATTTGAGCAATTTGAAATTACAATAGGTAGGCCATATGTACTATTATATGCTCTAACAAAATGGTCTGAACTAGCTTTAGAGGCTGAATAAGGAGACCTTGGATCGTAACTAGTATCCTCTACAAAAAAAGTAGAAGTATCATTTAGTTCACCATAAACTTCATCTGTGGAAACATGATAAAATCGTTTTCCTTCGAAATTATCTTTCCAAGATTTTTTAGCACTGCTAAGCAAATTTACGGTGCCAATAACATTAGTCATTACAAAGGCCATTGGATCTGTAATGGACCTATCTACATGAGACTCCGCAGCTAAATGTACCACTCCATCAAAACTATATTTTCCAAATAACCCATCTACATACTCAGCATCCACTATATCTCCTCTTTCAAAAACATAGTTGGGGGCATCATCTATATCCTTCAGGTTTTCTAGATTACCTGCATAGGTCAACTTATCAAGATTAACAATTTGATATTCTGGGTACTTGTTTACAAATAATCTTACTACGTGGCTACCAATAAATCCCGCACCACCTGTGATCAAAATACTTTTTTTCATTTCTTAGCTAGTTTCTGTTCCCATTTCCAAGCATCGGCCAATGCCTCTTCCAAACTCTTCTCTGTTTTCCATTTCAAGAGATCATTTGCTTTTCTAACATCTCCGTAAATTTTAACGGTATCTCCTGCTCTTCTAGGGCCGATCTTATAATTAAGTTTTAAATCATTTACGCTCTCAAAGGCTTTGATAAGCTCCATTACCGAATTCCCCTTGCCCGATCCGATATTGAATACGTCATAAAAATTAGATGGAACCGAATTCAAATATTCCAGAGCAGCTAAATGTGCCTTGGCTAAATCTACTACATGAATAAAGTCTCTAATATTAGTACCATCTGGTGTATCATAATCATCACCAAAAAGGGTTAAACTATCTCTAGCACCTATTGCAGTTTGTGTTATAAATGGAACTAAATTGCTAGGCACTCCAATAGGCAGCTCCCCTATTTCAGCAGACTCATGAGCACCGATAGGATTAAAGTATCTAAGTGAAATGAATTGTGCATTACCCCCCGCAAATACCGTGTCCCTAAGGATGTCTTCACCCATTGATTTGGTATTACCATATGGAGAGTTAGCTGATTTTCTAGGCGTAGATTCCGTAACAGGCACAGTATCTGGCTCGCCATAAACAGTACAGGATGATGAAAAAACTAACTTAGTGACTTCAAATTCTGACATCACTTTAATTAATTTAATCAAAGAGCCTACATTTAACTCGTAGTACTTTAAGGGATTTTTGACAGACTCTCCAACGGCTTTAGCTGCCGCAAAGTGAATAACTCCATCTATTTTGAAAGTCTTAAAAACTTGCCGAAGTGTATCTTCATCATTACAGTTCCCTTCAATAAAATCGACTTCGTGACCAATAATATTCTTTAGGCCTACTAACACAGACTTGTTCGAATTGCTAAAGTCGTCTAGGATTACAGGCTTATGGCCCGCTGAGACTAGTTCTACAACAGTGTGTGAGCCTATAAAACCTGCCCCACCAGTTACTAATATGTTCATTGAAAAACGTTTTGACAAAAATAGGAAAGTTTTGAATTTAAGTTTGTTGTTTTCCGAAGTCTTCCTAAATTTCACCACGAAACAATTAAATAATGACCGAGAGTGAAATCAATGCTTTAGTTTCTCTTCTAGGAGATACAGATGAAGAGGTTTCTTATTTGGTAGAAAAACAAATAAGAAACCTTGGGTCTGAGATTATCCCATTTTTAGAAGATCATTGGGATAAGCACTCGTTAAATCCATCTCTGCGAAAAAGACTTGAAGATCTTATTCATGAACTTCAGTACGACAATTTCACGAAGGGTCTTTTAGATTGGAAAAATAATAGACAAGATGATTTACTGGAAGGTATGTGGCTGATTGCCAAATACCAATATCCCGATTTAGAGTTTGAAAATATTAAAGTAGAAGTTAACCAAATTTATTTTGATGCTTGGCTTAAGCTAAGAGATGAGATTCATCCAAAAGATGCAGTTAAAATCTTAAATAATTTATTCTTTGAAAAGTATAAATTCTCGGCAAATACGAAGAACTTTCATTCACCAGCCAACTCTCTGATTAACCAAGTTATAGAGACCAAAAGAGGAAACCCCATTTCACTCTGTGTAATCTATCTTTTAGTAGCCCAGCGGTTAGGCTTGCCTATTTTTGGAGTAAATCTTCCTAGTCTATTTGTCTTGACTTATAAGTCTGCACACATTCAGTTTTATATTAATGTTTTTAATAAGGGGTTGGTCTTCGATCGGAAAGACATTGATTCCTATCTTAAACAGATGAAAATGAAAGAGCAAGAAATGTTTTACCAGCCTTGTTCTAATTTAGAAATCATTAGTAGATCATTACTCAATCTAATGGTGTCCTTCAAGAAAAACTCGGAAACTCAAAAAGCAAAAGAAATAAAGTATATTTACGACGGACTCATGGCATAGAGATTATTTTAAAATATCTTTTACTTCCACAATACTAAAAACAGGATGACTTTTAAAAATATCCTTCAATATTTGAGCGTGAGCTGCACCAAAAATTACCAGTATCCTTTCATCTGAGTTATTAAGATGTGTATATAAGTTTTGAACAATTTTAAGGTTCCTGAAATATTCAAGTGACGTCAGCTCTGAGCCTATTCCATTGGTATTATTGTCCATCCAAGCTAAAACATTAAAGTATTGCAAATTTCTGAGGCTCTCTTCCTCATTCATTCTAATCAAATGCTCTCTAAGCGACAAGCTTTTCCATGCCTCATGCTGTTTTAGATAAGTATCAAAAGTACTTGCAGCCAAACGGTTTGATTTAAAAAAAGTAGGATATTCAGGCTTATTTTGAATCACTTCCCTTGAAAATGTCTCCCATAAATGATTAGAATTAGAATTTTCACTCCCAGTTGGATTAGTATAATTGATGCAGATAACACCGTTTTTATTGCCTGTTAATCTGGCTGTTTTTATGCCCAACTGATAAATCTCATTTTTAAGAACTGACGGAGATTTTAGCTTAGCACCTATTTTATATTTTTTAAATACGTTATCCCAAAAAAGCTGAGCTTCAGGCGTATTTTCTACAAATATTTTGTCGGGTTTAAACAAAGCCAATTTATTAACTACTTCACCTATTTCTCTTTGACGTTTTGGACTTAGTACGTCATCATAATTAGCCTCTTGAAAATCCGATGTTTCTCCAAAATGAAAGGTTCCTAGTACGAGGACTTCTATACAATTGTACCCCTGGGTATATCCTACCGACACTTCCAAAAACATCAACAAAACTACAAATTTGACCATATTCCACCTGAACGAAAAAAAGCTGCCAAGTGGCAGCTTTTTTATAAAATATATTTTATTTAATCTAACCTACAGAACCCTCTAAAGAGATTTCCAAAAGCTTTTGAGCTTCTACAGCAAACTCCATAGGCAGCTGATTCAGTACTTCTTTAGCATAACCATTCACTATTAGAGCTACTGCAGACTCCGTATCTATTCCTCTTTGATTGCAGTAAAATAATTGATCTTCACCAATTTTTGAAGTAGTAGCCTCATGCTCTACAGATGCCGTTGAATTCCTAACCTCAATGTAAGGGAACGTATGAGCTCCACACTGATCTCCCAAAAGCATGGAATCACATTGTGAATAATTTTTGGCATTGATAGCTCTCTTAGAAATATCCACTAATCCTCTATAAGAGTTTTGGCTCTTTCCTGCGGAAATACCTTTTGACACTATACGGCTTTTTGTGTTTTTACCTAAATGAGTCATTTTTGTTCCTGTATCTGCCTGTTGATAATTATTAGTGATAGCTACAGAATAAAACTCTCCAATAGAGTTATCTCCTTTAAGAATCACCGACGGATATTTCCAAGTCACAGCAGAACCTGTCTCCACTTGAGTCCAAGAAATCTTAGAATTATTTCCAAAACAAAGACCTCTTTTAGTTACAAAATTAAAAATCCCACCTACTCCATTTTTATCTCCTGGATACCAGTTTTGAACAGTAGAGTATTTCACTTCAGCACTTTCTCCTGTAAATATTTCAACCACCGCGGCATGAAGTTGATTTTCATCTCTTTGGGGAGCCGTACATCCCTCTAGGTAACTTACATAAGAATTATCATCAGCCACGATAAGCGTACGCTCAAACTGACCCGTACCAGCTGCATTAATCCTAAAGTAGGTAGATAGCTCCATTGGACATCTTACACCTTTGGGAATATAACAAAATGAGCCATCAGAGAATACAGCAGCATTTAAAGCTGCATAAAAATTATCTTTAACCGGTACAACAGAGCCCATATATTTCTTCACCAACTCTGGATGATTAGCGATGGCCTCTGACATAGAGCAGAAAATAATACCTTTCTCTCCTAGCTCTTTCTTAAAAGTCGTGGCTACTGAAACAGAGTCAATAACCGCATCTACTGCCACTCCAGAAAGCCTTTTCTGTTCATTCAGAGAAATACCGAGCTTCTCAAAAGTTTTTCTTAGTTCAGGATCAACCTCATCCATACTATCCAAAGTTTTCTGTTGCTTTGGAGCCGAATAATATTTAATAGCCTGAAAATCTGGTTTTTTATACGTGACATTAGCCCAATTGGGTTCAGCCATTTCTTGCCATACCTTAAATGCCGCTAAACGCCAATCTAGCATCCACTCTGGCTCTTTTTTCTTGGCTGAAATAAACCTAACGATACTCTCATCTAAGCCAGGAGGAGCCTCATCGGCTTCAATATCCGTATAGAATCCATACTTATACTCCGACCCAGTTATTTCTTCTAGTAATTCTAAATCTTTTCTCATATTTATTTACTCTTAATTCACGCAATCAAATAACAACGGCCTTGATGAATATGTTCTCCAAATTAGTTTTATTCTTATAAAAACTGTTTTTGCCGTTAAGGTACTGCTTCAAAAACGACGTCTAAGTCAACATTCTCTTCTTGAATAGTTAGGTTAGTCGTACCAGTAAAAGTAGTTTCTGTAATTTCTGAAAGGTAAAAGGTAGGATTATCCACTGAATAACTTAGAAAAATAAATTTGTCAATTGTAATAGATTTACCCTCGCTCCCTAAAGACCATTCTGCCTTTAGTATAAGTTCAGGATTATTAGGATCACATTTCGTAACTCCTTCCGTAAATTCATACGAAAAGTCACTGTAAAACTTAAGTAGATTATCAGTGATACAGGGATTTTGAGAGGCAATGATGTTTACCTCTAAACCATTCTGCTTAGCAATACCTTCTTTTAGCCGCCAAGACTTTGAGGAATTATTAGTGAATAGCTCTAAAGGTGTTTTTTCTTCAATTACTACCTCGGGCTCTTTCTTGCAGGAAGTTACAAGTGCAAAAAGGAATAAAAAAGGGATAATTAGGTTCTTCATTGTTCTGTTTTAGATGTATTTACAATACTTGCTGCTGCCATTTCGGAGCTTTTATAGCTACCTAAAGTTTGTTTTAATTCTTTATAGTAAGCCAACTGTTTTTCTCTTTTTTTAGTATCAAAAAGCAGACTTTTCAAATGTTGTTTGAGGGCTGCACTCGTAAAGTTTTCTTGAATCAATTCTGGAATAGCTTCCTTATCCACTATCAAGTTGACCAATGAAATATATTTTAACTTAAGCAAACGGCTACCAATGAAGTAAGTTAAAGCATTAGTTTTGTAAACCACTACCTGTGGAATATTGAATAAAGCAGTTTCTAAGGTAGCCGTACCAGAGGTAACTATGGCAGCGTCTGATACCGCTAAGAGGTCATAGGTCTGATCCGTTAATACTAAGCAGTTTGGAATGCACTGAAAACCGTCATACAGATGTTGATCAACATCTGAAATACCAGCTACCACAAAAAGGGAATGTGGGAAGTGACGGGCTAGCTTTCTCAGTTCAAGTGTGGAACGCATAATTTCCTTTTTCCTACTTCCTGGAAGAAGAGCCACAACTTTACCACTCTCAGAAGTCAACCCTTTCTTAAAGTTAGGCAATGCAACAAAACGACTAACATACTCATCTAAAGGATTACCTACGTACTTAGAATCAATACCTTTCTCTCTGAAATAATCTTCTTCAAAGGGAAGAATCACTAAGAGTTTATCGACGTAGTTCTTGATAGATTTATTTCTTGAGGCATTCCATGCCCAGGTTTTGGGGGCAATATAATAAACCACTTTAAAGCCCTTCTTTTTGGCCCACTTTGCAATTCTAAGATTGAAGCCTGAATAATCCACTAAGATTAATACATCTGGACTAAGTTTTTCAATCTGGCTTTTGCAATTTCTGAAGAGACGAATAATAGTTCTAAAATGAAAAATGAAATCAAGTCCCATAAAGGCAATTTGATCATAATTTTGTAGCAGATCAACCCCCGCCTTTTTCATGACTTCACCACCCCAACCTTGAAGAAAGGCTCTAGCGTCTTTTTTAATTATTTCTTTGGCTAGGTTTCCAGCATGGAGGTCTCCAGATTTCTCTCCAGCAATAATAAAATACTTCATACCCTAATCCCCAAAGTATTGTGCATTATGGTTTTCGGTTTCATAGAGATTTACTTCGAATAGTTTAACACCGTGTTTTTCAAGGATGACTGGTTCAAGCTGTTTCCATATTTCTTGAGCAAAAATCTCTGTACTTGGTAATTTGCCTACAAGAAAATCTACATCCGCATTTAAATATCTATGATCTACTTTCTCTATAATCACTACTCTAACCAGGTCCTTTAATTTTTTAAGGTCCATAACAAAGCCCGTTTCTTCATTCACTTTTCCTATTACTGTCACAAATAGCGTCCAATTATGACCGTGAAGCCTACTGCATGGGCCAAAAACCTCATAATTCTTATCCTCCGACCATTTAGGATTATAAAGCCTATGAGCAGCATTAAAAGTTTCGCGTCTGGTTATTCGTATCATAAAAATTTCTGCAAAACTAGCATTATTTTCTTTTAAACTTCCTTTTAAAAAAACTCAAAAACTAAATTTAATACCCGTACTCAACCACCTACCCGGCTGCTCCACAAAGCCAAATTCATAATATGAATAGTCTAAAAGATTATTTACATCAATATAAACGTCAAGCCATTTCATAGAATAATTCACTCTAGCATCAACTAAATGAACAGGTTCGTAAGTCAAGACAGGAGAATCTTTATCCCATTGATAAGCCCCCTCTCTTTTTTTATACGTGTAAACCAAAGATGCAGAGAGGCCTCTGGCTATTCTTAAAAAAGCCGAAGAACTTAACTTATGCCTTAGAAAATTAAGGGTATAAAACGACTGAAAACCCGCCTCATTACGATCAGCAATAAGGTAAGAATAATTAATTTGCAATTTTTGAAGCCCAAAGTTTTTCTTTTCAAGCCTCTTTGCCACCTGAAACTGACTTTGAATCTCAAAGCCTGCCATATTGATATTGTCAATATTTTCCATGGTAGGTACTTCTAGTTCTGGCCGTTTCACTTTATCAATAGCATCTGTCGTTTTTTTGTAAAAAACAGAACTAGTAATAGTGGCCCAATTAGAAAAATATTTAACCCCGAACTCATAGTTTATAGCTTTTTCGGGAAGCAAATTTGGATCTGCCTTTACCGTAGACGTATTGAGATACATTTCTGTAAAAGTGGGAAACCTTAAAGACTTATTGGCTGTACCGTAAAGAGTTACTCCATTATTCAGAAAATAAGAGACATCTACCCCAGGATACAATTCGGTGCTAAACTGAGAATTAAAATTGACCAAAGTCCCGCCCGAAATAAGCCATTTATCTCCTCTCTTTTGATGCTCCAAATAAGCACTTAGATTCTGCCTTTTCTTTGATCTATCATAGAACACCTCTGGATAGCCTCCTACTTCTTTAGGGCTCTCTACTATGTCTCCAAGTCTATTACTAATCACTCCTTCTTGACGCCACTCGAGACCAATGGAACTGGATCCGAATCCTGTCAAGTATCTTAGTTTAGTATCAATGTCAAAAACAGTAGTCTTATGAAAATTTACTCTATCATTTAAGGTGCCCAAATAACCGTTGAAATCATACAAGTCATCATGCCCACGAATAGAACCCACCAGAGAACCCGTTAGTACATTCGAAAAATTATGGTTTTCAGAAATAGCCAAAAACCTACTATTTGTTTCTTCGTATTGTTTAAAGAAATTAGGATGGTAAAAGTTAGAGGCTCCAAATTTATTATCCATTAGCCCTCCTTGAATAGAAAGGTATCCTTTTTCTTGCTCTAAAATAGTCTTTGCATATCCAGTAAACCTATCAAAGGATGTGTTGGTAGTATACCCGTCTGAATGGATCTTTGAAACTGATAAAAAAGTTTGAGAAACTTTATTACCGAAACCAAGATTAGCCTCCAATTTACTTAAACCATACTGGCCTAGACCAACACCTACATTAGAAACATGAGTCACAGATGTTTTAGTAATAATATTAATTACCCCAGAAAAGGCACTAGGTCCATATACTCTGGATGCCCCGCCTTGTAATACCTCTATCCTATCTATTTGCTCTAATGGCACAGGCAGATTCATCGAATGATGGCCTGTCTGAGGATCATTCATTTTAACTCCATCTATCATTATCAATGTTTGGTCAAAATGCCCTCCTCTAATACTGATATCAGCCTGAACACCAAAAGGAGAACGAGAGCGAACGTCCACGTTTAGGGCAAATTGTAAAATACCATCAATAGTTTTGACAGGCGACTCCTCAATCTCGCCTGCTG
>JBNMFK010000114.1:0-10934 GCA_051269965.1 Algoriphagus sp.
TAGCACATTAAACTTGAAATTGCTCATAGGAATAATCCCCATTTCTTCTTCTACAATCTTGTAAGACATTTTTGACACATATTTATCAATATACGTGTCAAGCATTTTATCGTACACTTTTTCTGCTACCGTGTCTTTGGTAAAAAAAGTATACTCGATCATTGCCTCGAACTCATTTTTTGGCAGTATGTAGACAAAACTCGTTGAATTTTCCCAAGACAACCTGAAATCCATAATGGTAAACTCCTCTGATTTAAAAACAGGATTTTCAAACCGTACAATACGTCCTTTAAAATGCTGGAGAATTCTAATTTTACCATCCATCTCATTTAGAAAAGCCTTATCGATTCTACTATCAAAACAATGCCTAGATTCATACGTCTTCAACGTGGTATGGATTTCTAAGCCAGTCTCTGTTTTGGAGGTTTGAACGACCTCCTTATCTATCCATAGAATATTTTCTTTTTGACTTAAAACGGCTTTTGCTTTGTTATAAAAATCAATGCTTCTAAGCGTTTTATAGCGATATGGCAACGTAGAAATAGAAAGTTGTTTTGTTGGCGAGAAAAAGTTGGCAATACTCCATGAATTAACCAAATAATTATCCCAATCGCCATTACCTATTTCCCAATAAGACCATGTTCTATCATTTTTAGTCTTGGGATCTGGATCAAAGAGTACAATCTGTTTATCATCAAAATAGCTATCCTTAGCCATAGCCATGGCAAGCTGCAACCCTGCAGACCCTGCTCCTATTATGGCGAAATCAACTTTGATTATAGACATAGAAATAAACAAAAAAGACCAATTGGGCGAGGTAAATATGAAGTGCTAAGTTAGTATTTCCTTTGATACGATTCTTTTGAAAAAGAAATTGTAAGACAAATGATACACAGAACCATGTAATATAATTTCTAAGAGGTGCGTGACCTTCTTCCCATATCCAGAAATCAAATATCGGAGCTGTTACTTCCATAAAAAAATCTAAGAAAACCATTAAAAAGGCTCCTAAAGTAACTTTTAACCAAAATTTTGAGATATACTTATCTGCCAATGCACCAGTTACAAAAGCCAAAAGCATCCAGTTTACCCCGATTAGCCAAGGCACATCAAAAAATTTAGATCCGAAATTCTCACCATATTCATATGCTCCGAAAAGAAAATCGTTGTGCACACCAACCCACTCAATGCCAAAACCTACTATAAAAAAAAGAACAGCGATTAAAGATTTCTGTTTGGTGTTGACAGGAAAAAATAACAGAAAAAGAATTGCCACTAAACTTAAATTAAAGGCAGTTTTGGTCACAAACCAATTTTGATAACCTAAAGTAATACCTAAAAGACCTGAAATATGAAAAAGCCATATGAGTCCAATACTCAGATTAATAGCTCTCTTATTAAGATGTAGCTTTTCAAAAGTCATTTATCTACAAGATGTAATCTTTTTTAATGATGTTAGAGACAATTTTGGCTGAGAGTAAGCAAAGAGGAATTCCACCCCCTGGATGCACCGAACCTCCACAAAAGTAAAGACCTTTGAGTTTACTAGTGAAATTAGGGTGCCTTAAAAACGCAGAAAACTTAGAATTACTGCTAGCTCCGTACAGGGATCCACGATGAGATTTAGTTTGAGACTCTATAGTTCTTGGGTCTAAAATGGCTTCAGTTCTAATCAGAGATGCTATATCTATGTCAAGAATCTTCGTCAACTTCTTTAAAATATTAGTCTTTGCCTTGGCAATTAAACTATCCCAATCTTGGTCATAATTACCAGGCGTGTTTATCATGACAAACCAATTCTCACATCCTTCTGGAGCATCCTCTAATTCCTCTTTGCTCGTGATATTAATATATACTGTGGGGTCATCAGATAATGATTTGTCTTCAAAAATACACCTAAACTCTTCTTTATAAGCTTCACTAAAAAAGATATTATGTAAATCTAGCTTTGGAAATTCCTTGGCTATGCCCCAATAAAAAATTAAAGCGGAACTAGAACGCTCCTGTTCTAAAATCTTTACTGGCTGAATGACATCTTTCAGGAGATTTTGATAGCTCGTAAACACATCTGCATTAGAAATGACGCTATCCGATTCATAGATTCCTTCAGTGGTTTCCAGCCCTTCTACCTTACCCCCGCCGTGAAGAATATTTAGAACAGGTTCATTGAATTTGAAGCTTACGCCGTGCCGTGTAGCCAAATCATAAAGTGATGATGTAATGGACGTCATTCCACCTTTGGGTAAGAAAGTGCCATAGTGCATTTCTAGATGCGGAATCATAGACATGATCCCGGGTGTTTTATAGGGCGAAGAGCCATTGTAAGTGGCATATCTATCGAAAAGCTGAATCAGTTTGGGATCCTTGAAACAGCTTGAATTTACGCCATGTAATGAACTAAAAACGTCTAAACCGGCAGATTGAATAAAAGATTTTAACGTTTCAGCAGACAAATAGGTACCCCATTTATGCAGCGATTTCTCAAGGAAAATATGTGCCGTTAGGTCGTATTTCTTTTTATTCTTTACAAGAAAAGCCTCTAATATTTCTCTACTAACGTCAAAGGTTTTTTCAGCAGCTTGAAGAAAATCATCTCGATCTTTCTTGACACTAAAACGAGTACCATCTTCCCAGAAATAATTGCAGATAGTCTCCTTTTGAATGTATTGAAAATGTGAATTGTGGCTTTCTCCTAAAAGACTGAAAAGCTCATCGACCAAATGAGGCATCGTAAATAGCGATGGGCCTGTGTCAAAACGATAACCATCCAATTCTAAATTATGAAGCTTTCCTCCAGGGTAGCTGTTAGACTCAAAAACGGTAACTTCATAACCCTGAGCCCTCATCCTAATACTAGCAGCCAAACCTGCTATTCCTGAGCCAATAATAGATACCTTCGGCATTTTGTCTAACATTTTAAATAAAAGTCGGCACAAAAACAATAGCCCCAAAATTAAAAAGGTTAAGAATTTTGTAGCTCCTCAATTTGACCGATAAATTATGATAAATCTGAGAATTATCTCTCGAACATATCTGAAAAACCTCCCATGACAGAACCACTTTCTTTGTTCGAATTGCGGCCCATTGGAGCCAACCTTTGAATCAATCTAGAAATTGGTAATGACTGAATCCAAACTTTACCAGAACCAGAAAGCGTTGCTAAAAACATTCCCTCTCCACCAAAAACCATAGATTTCAATCCGCCAGACCGTTGAATATCGAAATCAAGCTGAGGCTCAAAACCTACCACACAGCCTGTATCTATCCTAAGTGTTTCGTTATTGAGTGTACGCTCTATCACCACACCACCAGAATGTATAAATGCTAAGCCATCTCCTTGGATTTTTTCTAAAATGAAACCTTCTCCACCAAAAAATCCCGAGCCAAAACGTTTATTAAAATGAATAGAGATTTTAGTCCCCATAGCAGCACATAAGAAGGCATCTTTCTGGACAATAAGTGTATTTTGTTGAATCTCAGATAAGTCCACAGCCTTTATAGTGCCTGGATATGGAGCAGCAAAAGCGACTTTCCTCTTACCCTGCCCCCTGTTGGTAAAATGCGTCATAAAGAGCGACTCCCCCATGATAACTCTACTTCCTGCTTGAAAAATCTTACCCAAAATGCCTTTATCAGCATGACTGCCATCGCCCATTTTAGTTTCAAACTGTATGCCGTCTTCCATGAAGAGCATTGTACCGGCTTCAGCAATTACAGTTTCTTGCGGGTCTAGCTCCACCTCAACAACTTGGATGTCTTCACCCAAGATTTTATAATCTATTTCATGGCTTCTCATTTCTTAGGTGGGTCTACTTCTTTTAATTTTTTATCGTCTACGTTGTCATTCAGAAAACTATTAATTTTCTCTATGTCATAAGACATTTGAATTTCTCCAAAAGTATTTATTTTGATGTCAAAACCGTCTAAGTCTTTGTGTACCTTCGGTTTGTCGTCGTTTAATTCTTTCTTCTTTCCCATAATGTTGTTTTTGAATGTTGTTAAGATAAAAATAAATAAAAATTCACCCCCATAACGTAAATTATGATGGTGAGTTCCTTTGGGGTTTAAGTGGGAATAAAACGGCTCCCTTTAGAGTCCAGTTTGGATAAAAAATCCTGAATGCTATGCCCCCAATTTATGCAAAGCATTCTGAATTCTAGTTGCAACCTCTTCCTTTCCTAGTATCTCAAGCATAAGCATTAAATCTGGACCTTTACCTACGCCAGTTATAGCCAAACGCAAAGCTTGCATCACCTTTCCAGGCTTAATTTCCTGAGCAGCCAAACCTTCCCAAAGTAAGTTATGAATAGCTTCTGCATTGAAATTAATCACCTCCATACCATTGATAAGTTCAATAATAACTGGCAGACCTTTCTTCGCTAAATCATTCCATGCCTTCGCTACTATTTGTTCTTCATAATTCTTTGGAGCTTCGAAAATATAGGGAACAGAAGACGTGATTTCTTCAATGAAAACGACACGTTCTTTATTCAGTTTGACTAAACTAGCCGAAAGAGTCGCGTTGTTTAGTTTTTCATTCACTTTGGTTATCAATAAAGAATCGTCCATTTCTTTGATATAGTGCTGGTTAAACCATTTCGCTTTAGCCACATCAAAACGAGCACCCGACTTATTGATTCTGTCTAAAGAAAAAGTTTCTATCAATTCATCCAAACTGAAAATTTCCCGCTCTGTTCCAGGATTCCAGCCCAACAAGGCCAAGAAGTTTAAAAGAGCTTCTGGTAAATATCCGTCTTCTCTAAACCCTCTAGAGGTTTCTTTTGTTTTTGGATCGGTCCATACCGTAGGAAAAATAGGAAAATCGCCTAAATCTCCATCTCTTTTACTTAGTTTCCCTGGGCCTTCAGGTTTTAAAAGCAATGGCAAATGAGCAAAAGTAGGGTGTTTCCATCCGAAAGCCTTGTATAATAAAATGTGAAGCGGTGCAGATGGTAACCACTCCTCTCCCCTAATCACATGAGTGATTCCCATTTCATAATCATCCACAATATTAGCCAAGTGATACGTAGGCATGCCGTCTGCTTTGAGCAATACCTTATCATCGATGGTAGATGAATGTACCACTACCCAATCTCTAATGGCATCTTGAAAGCGAATTTCGTCCTTCATTGGCACTTTTAAGCGTATAACGTAAGGGATCCCGCGTTCAATCAACTCCTTGGTTGCTTCTGCTCCTAAAGTGATGGAATTCTTCATCTTCATTCTGGTTACGGAATTATAAGAGGGGTTATCCACTTTAGCCTCTTCTAGCTCCTTACGCATTTCGGCCAATTCATCAGAGCTGTCAAAAGCATAGTAAGCTTTCCCAGAATCTATGAGTTGCTGGGCATATTTTGAATATATCGCCTTTCTTTCCGACTGACGGTAAGGGGCATGAGGCCCTCCTACTTTAAGACCTTCATCAAATGTTATTCCTAGCCATTTTAGGCTTTCAATAATATAATCTTCTGCCCCTTCTACATACCTCGCTTGGTCCGTATCTTCGATTCTTAATATAAGCTTTCCATCATTTTTTTTGGCAAAAAGGTAATTATAAAGAGCAGTTCTAACGCCTCCTATGTGAAGAGGACCTGTAGGACTTGGAGCAAAACGTAAGCGTACTGACATTGATTTTTCTTAATAAAATTGGGATACAAAAATAAGAATTTTAAGAGAAAGAGGAGTCTTAGACGTGTTGATAAATGTTAATTTCAAAATCCTAATTATCGTTCATGGCTTTTTATAATCTGTTAACCATTCATTCAGTCTATAATTACTTCCTATTACAAACCTCCTTGCCTAAATTGCTCTGAATTCAACCTTAAAACATAAAATGAAAAAACTATTTCTATTGCTTCCACTCGCATTTTTGTTTCAAAGTGCTACCTCTCTTACCGGAAATAAAAAGCCTAACATCGTGTTAATTTTCATGGACGATATGGGTTATGGTGATTTAAGCTGCTATGGAGCATCCACTTATCGCACACCCAATATTGACAAACTCGCTGTGGATGGTATTCGTTTCACCAATTTCTTGAGTGCTCAAGCCGTTTGTAGTGCCTCACGAGCAGGACTTATGACAGGTTCCTATCCAAATAGATTAGGTGTCTCTGGAGCATTTTTTCCAGGTGCTGGCGTAGGAATAGCCGATGAAGAAGTCACTATTGCAGAAATGCTAAAAGAGAAAGGTTACGCCACAGGGATTTTCGGAAAGTGGCACTTAGGCCATGAAAAGCAGTTTTTACCGTTGCAACATGGTTTTGATGAATATGTTGGACTTCCTTATTCTAATGATATGTGGCCAGTTTGGTACGACGGAAAGCCCGCAACAGGTACTTTCAAAGAAAAATGGCCTGCCTTGCCCCTTTATGACGGAAATGAGGAAATCAAATTAATAGAAACGTTAGAAGACCAAGCCGAACTCACTACACTGTACACAGAAAAAGCGACAGACTTCATCAAAAGAAATGCCAAGAAGCCATTCTTTTTATATGTTCCTCATACCATGCCACATGTACCAATAGCTGTTTCTGAGAAGTTCACAGGGAAAAGTGGAGCTGGACTTTATGGGGACTTGATGATGGAAATAGACTGGTCTATAGGTCAGATAATGGCCGAACTTAAAACACAGGGTTTAGAAGAAAATACCTTGGTGATTTTTACCAGCGACAATGGCCCTTGGCTTAATTATGGTAATCATGCGGGTTCCACAGGCGGCCTTAGAGAAGGAAAAGGTGTAAGCTATGAAGGCGGTCAAAGAGTACCAGGTATTATGACTTGGAAAGGAACCATTCCGTCTGGCTTGGTTTGTAATCAACTCACCTCCACCATTGATATCTTTCCTACTTTAGCAGCGATAACCGAGGGGGCCTTGCCAAAACATAAAATAGATGGTGTAAATATTTCAGAGCTTTTAGAGGGTAATATGAATGCAAAGCCAAGAGACTTTTTTGCTTATTACTATCGAAAAAATAATTTAGAAGCCGTTAGAAAAGACCACTGGAAGCTTGTACTTCCGCATACTGGTAGAACCTACAAAGGCTTCTTACCTGGAAATGATGGTTATCCGGGCCCTAATACAGAACGACATGAAGAACCGCTAGCCTTATATAATCTCCGCCGTGATTCTGGTGAAGAATACGATGTGCAAAGACTTTACCCAGAAATAGTAAAAGAACTACAAGCCTATGCCGCAGTTGTCAGGGCAGATTTAGGGGATGATATAACCGAGGTTAAGGGTAGCGGGCGAAGACCTCTGGGAAAATTAAGGTAGTTTTCTTGGGCATTATATTTTTTAGTTAGGTAGTTTAACTCCTAAACTACCTACTGATGAACCCCTATTTTCGGAAAGATTGCTTTGATAGGCACATTTAGGGATAAAGCACGGTGTCTGAGGTGTTCTCAGAGTTCATCAAGAGGACCAGAGGTCACTTTTGAATAATGCTGTCTCAAGAACGAGCCAAAGTCAAAACACATTTTATACTAGTTTTACGAACTAATATCTCGATTCTAATATTCTAGTAGCTATACAACAAAGACAAAAAATGACCAATACAAGAACAGCACTTATAACAGGAGGAAGCAAGGGAATAGGTTACGGAGTAGCCGAAAAACTAATTAATGACGGTATTAAAGTGTGTATTACCGCTCGTACAGAGGTAGATGTACTTGAAGCCACTGCCGAACTTAACAAGTTAAAGGATGGCTATGCTATAGGTATGGTATCTGACGTGAAAAGTCTAGACTCACAAGTGGCTGCTGTAAAATATATTTTAGACACTTGGGGACAATTGGATTACTTTATAGCAAATGCCGGCGTAGGGCATTTTGCTCCTATCCAAGATATGACAGCCGAGCAATGGCAAGAAACCATAGACGTGAACCTTACTGGTTTATTTTTCTCAGCTAAAGCAAGTTTGGCTGCTCTTAAAACTACCAAGGGTTACTTTATTACTATATCTAGTTTGGCGGGTACCAACTTCTTTGCCCAGGGAGCTGCCTATAACGCGTCTAAATTCGGAGCTGTAGGCTTTTCGCAAGCGATGATGTTAGACGTAAGAAACGATGACATTAGAGTAACGACAATTATGCCGGGATCTGTTTCTACATATTTTGCAGGGCATACGCCCTCTGATGCAGATGCATGGAAAATTCAACCAGAAGATATAGGTCAAATAGTTTCTGACTTAATCAAGATGCCGGCTAGAACACTACCGAGTAAAGTGGAAGTGAGACCTAGCAGGACTGCTAAGAAGTAATTCGAGATGTTGATTAGGGCGAAGAGAAAAGTGGCTTGGACTGCTTTCGTCTTCGCCCTAACTCTAAAGAAGCTTAGACAGGTGTCATCCCGAAAGTATATTCTATCCAAAGAATTTGAGCCAAGCCTTAAAATATTCTCCTTATGAATGTAGACCGCTACGCTCAAAACAAAAAAGTCAGATCGGGCATAGACAATAATTTGTTATTTTGTCTTATCTCAGCAGATATGCTTTCTAGGAATCCCCCTCAAACTCACAACTTAGTTTGTGCCAAGCTCTAGCCGTCTTTTAACAACATACATGTGATGTTAAAATACTGTTGTACGTCCACTTCTAAACTGTCTACTTTATTCTGAGGTGGATTCCATTAATAAAAATTAATCTTTATTCTATTTAAGCCTATTATTTTTCAGAATCTTCAATAAGTCAAAGAAATAGATTCTCTACAATATCAATAAGTCACAAAAAAAGCTAGCTACAATTCTGATTTTGTTTTGTTCTCTATTACTTATTGGCTACTTCTTTGATATAACCTCGGATAAAACAAAAAAACCCTCGGTCATGTTACTTTTGATTTTAGGGTGGGGAATATAAGAAATCTTACTTGGGATACGAGCTTACTAACTTCTCTTCACTCTCATTAGTGTAGGCTACGCTCGGCCTCATGTTGATTGCTTTAGGAGGTTTGCATACCGTCCTTTTATTTCTTTCTATTGTGCCTGAGGACAACATTTCACTTGTAGACAACTCTTTAATCCTACAAATCATTCTTTTAACAGCCTTCATTATGGCTATTGGACTGATTGCAAAACCAAAGAGAATTCCTGAAGAACATTGATTCCTAAGACGAAGCCTCAAAAAGCATTTTCATTACTGATTAAAACTTTGCTATTTTAGAGCAGGTAAACCGTAGACCTGTTTTAAAATAGCCAAATGAAAAAGTTATTAATTTTAGTCCTTATTTCTATAAGTTTTGCTTTCTATTCTTGCTCTTCTGAGAGTCAAAAGCCAAATATCATTTATATACTTGCAGACGATCTAGGCTACGGTGAACTTGGTGTTTATGGTCAAAACTTGATTGAAACCCCCAATATTGATGCACTGGCGGAGGGAGGCATGAAATTTACACAGCATTATTCTGGTGCTCCTGTTTGTGCACCAGCTAGATGTATCCTTTTAACTGGGAAGCATTCTGGTAATGCCCACATTCGTGGAAACGACGAATGGAAAAGCAGAGGTGATGTTTGGAATTTTCAAGCCATGTTTGATGACCCGAACTTAGAAGGTCAAAGGCCGCTTCCTGATAGCGTGATCACTCTTCCTGAAATGTTACAAGGAGCTGGCTATGTTACTGGCGGCGTAGGGAAATGGGGTTTGGGAGCTCCAAATACAGAAGGTACTCCTTTCAAGCAGGGTTTTGACCTCTTTTATGGTTTTAATTGCCAACGCCAAGCTCACACCTATTACCCTATGCACTTGTGGAGAAACGAGGAAAAGGTTTTGCTCAATAATAAACTCGTGGCTCCTAACACAAAACTCCCTGCCAACTCAGATCCGAATGATGAAGCGGCTTATGCAGATTTCACATTAATAGATTATGCTCCAGACCTAATGCAAAAGGAAGCCCTCGGCTTTATAGAAAAAAATCAAACCAATTCTTTCTTTCTGTACTATGCATCTCCCATACCTCATGTGCCCCTTCAAGCACCACAGCGTTGGGTAGCATATTATAAAAAGAAACTGGGAAACGAGGCCCCTTATGATGGCAGCAAAGGTTATTTCCCGAACCGTACACCCAATGCTACTTATGCTGCTATGATCTCTTATTTGGATGAGCAAGTAGGCGAATTGGTGACCCAACTAAAGACACTAGGACTCTATGAGAGCACCCTGATAATTTTCAGTAGCGACAATGGCCCTACCTATGCTGGAGGAGCAAATACCCCCTTTTTTGACAGTGCAGCTCCTTTTGTAACCGAAAAAGGCCGTGGTAAAGGCTCCGTTTATGAAGGAGGCATTCGTGTACCCATGATAGCACACTGGCCAGGCCACATAAAGGCGGGAAGCATCTCAAATCATATTTCTGCATTTCAAGACGTCTATCCTACGCTTGCTGAACTTATTAAAGCTAGTCCAAAAACATCCTTAGATGGACTAAGTTTCTTACCCACTCTCATGGACAAGGAACAGGCAGAACACCCTTTCCTCTATTGGGAATTCCCAGAAAGTGGTGGCCAGCAAGCCCTCAGAATGGGCAAGTGGAAAGCCGTAAGACAAAATATCAAAAAAGGCGAATTAAACATTGAGCTTTATAACTTGGAAACAGACCTTCAGGAGCAAAACAATGTGGCTTCTGAACATCCTGAATTAATAGAAAAAATTAAAGCTATCTTTCTAGAAGAACACACAGTACCAGCAATTGATAGGTTTAAATTGGCGGCTTTGGGAGATTAGGAGGTCGTGTTATTAACCATCTTGATTCATAAACATTCAAAAGGTGAATGTATCCTCGGAACAATACAACTATTTAATTCTTATCCTTAGACTCTTTTTTCTGCTTGTTACAATTTTTGTATTCATTGCCTTTATTTATGTAATACTCGAGTTAATTAAACTTCAAAAAACTAGCTATAAATTGTTTTGTGGAATTGTTGCGAGACTTTTTCTTTTATGACT
>JBNMFK010000115.1:0-10931 GCA_051269965.1 Algoriphagus sp.
CTGCTCCTTTTACTTACCTCGCTATCCTCAGGTATTTCTGCACAGCATATATTGAGAAGTTCTGTTCTTTACAAGGGAGAAGTTCATACCACTACCTATATTTTTTTAGGTTCTAGCAGTGAAATTGTGGAAAAAGATTGGAAAACGTATCTTTCAAAAGCTGGTATTGTTTCTGAAGAAAAAGGAGCGTTTTCTGTCGAAATAGAATCAAGTGAAATAAGCAGAAATCTAAAAACAATAGTAAGCTATGTAAAAGACTATAAGAGTTTTTCTTCTGTAAATGTATTGTTACTAGACGAAAACGGTTATTCTCTTTCAAAAGAACAAATCAACTCCACCATTTTTGAGAAATTCCTGTACAAGTTTTATGACTTAGCCTATTTTAATGAAGAAGTAAGAATGGCAGACTCTGATTTAAATTTTTATCAAACCCTTGCAGATGATGCTCAAAAAGACCACTCTAGAGCAGAGAGAGCTCTAGCAGCCAATCTTAAGGCACAAGAGAAACTAGGCAAAAAATTAACAGAAACTCCCGAAAAATTATCTCAAATTATTCAAGATAAAGATGATGTTTATCAAGAACTCCTCCAAAAAAAAGGTTCTGTAGAGTTAAGTAATGACGATGATGAGAGTAAGGCTTTACAAAAAGAAATGGAAAAGCAGGACTTTAGGATTTTGAAAACAAAAAGTACGGAAGAAAGAAACAACCGTAAGCTCTCAAAAAAAGAAGACGAATTCCCCGAATTAACAGAAGAACTGTTTAAGGCTCGAGATAATATGTCAAAGGCAAATGAAGTACTGGCAAGTAAAAAAGTAGTTTTACAAGACTTGCAGAAGAGATAAGCTATCTCAGCTTAAATTTCTTACCTGGCATTGCTTTTACTAAATCTTGAAACTCTAAATTTAGCAAGAGTGATGCCAGTTTATTTAAAGGAATATTTGTTTCAAAGCTCAAGTCATCTATTTGAAACCCACCTTCTTTTCTTAGAAAAGAAATTACCTTACTCTCATCATCTGTAAAACGTGATAAATCTAATTCCTGATGTTTTGTTTGAGAGACCGGATCGCCATCTAAACTCCAATCTAAATCTCCTATTATATTTTTTGTAGAGGTAAATATCTTAGCTTTATTAAGCCTTATAAGTGTGTTGGGACCTTCGGAAAAAGGCATATTCAAGGAGCCGGGTACTGCATAAACTTCTTTATGATAGTTATTTCCATATTCTGCAGTTACCAAACCACCACCTCTTTTAGCAGACTCCACAATGATAACGGCATCGCTTAAGGCAGCAATGATTCGATTCCTAGCAATAAATTGAGGACCCACAGGAACAGTATCGTTCTTGTTTTCTGAGAGCATGGCTCCATTTTCTACGATATCTCGTACATACTTTTTATGTACTGCAGGATATACATGATTCAAGCCACCAGCCATTACGGCAACGGTCTTCAGTTTATGTTTTAATGCCGACTTATGAGCCGCTATGTCTATACCATAAGCTAGCCCACTGATAACCGTAATGTTATATTCTGCTAATTCTGATACAATCTGCTCAGTGATTTCCTTGCCATAATCAGTAGCCTTTCTGGTTCCTACTACACCAATGGTGCGTCCATAATTTAGATTTCCGGAACCCGAGCAAAACAATATTGGAGGGGCATCGTAAAGTCCTTTAAACCTTCGAGGATAATGCTCATCCTGAAAACTTATGATTTGATACCCTCTTTTTATAGAATCCTCAAGGAGTTTTTCAGCCTCAGCGAAACCTTTTCTAGCCTTTTTTATTCCTGAGATAATTGCTGGCCCTATCCCCGGTGTTCTAAGTAGCTTTCCATCAGAAGATTCCAAAACATTTTGAGCAGAGCCAAAATAACTAATAAGATGTCTAAAAAGTACACCTCCCACACCCTCTGCCTCTTTCAGAGCTAATTTATATATGAGTTCTTCCTGCATTTTACCCTTTAATTTTAATCAAAACATCTTTCACAAACTGGAGCCTTTCTATGATATCTTGATTAATTGAGGTTTTACTTTTCTTACTTTTTAATTGCTCTTTGGCTCCTTGTAGCGTATAGTTTTGTTCGTCCACCAAAGAAATGATTTCGTTTAGCTTTGCCATATCTTTCTTGGTAAAAGCCTTATTCTTTCCTCGAATTTGGATTTTCAAATTGAATTCCCGCTCGTAGTACCTGATTTTTGAAGGAGCTACTTCAAAGTGCTCTGCCACCTCTTCGGTACTATAAAACAGTTTGATATCTTTCATAACATTAAAAGTAACTGCAATTATCCCTCAATAAAAACGATACAAGGAATGCCGAAAGAAATAGCTAAGTATTTTAGCGAACCTTGAGCCTTTAGCGGTTTACAGCTTTTATTCTTTGAGCTTCATTTATTAGTAGATGTATTCTTAGTCCAGAAAGTACTTCAAAACTCTGAAAATAAAAAAAATTCAATCTAGAAGTCTATTCCACAGAACCAAAACGAACTAGCTTTTAGCTATTGATTTTTTACTTAATTTTAATTTTTTTGTTGCAATACCTCAATATTAATCCTGGTTTATAAAAGACAATACTAGTCTTAAAACCTCTTGGTTCATTTGACTAAATAGCTAGTCAATTCGCTTTCTAAAACCTTATTAAAATCCTACTTTTGCAGCGTTTTATAAGACATTGTTTAAGGTAATCAAAAAAATCAAGATGACTTCCCACGAGATACGTCAAGCATTTCTAGACTTTTTCAAATCAAAAGGGCACCTTATAGTACCCTCAGCTCCATTAGTGGCCAAAAACGATCCCACCTTGATGTTTTATAACTCAGGTATGGCACAGTTTAAAGACTACTTTTTAGGGAATGCCACGCCTCCATCAAAGCGAATTACAGATACTCAGAAGTGCCTTCGTGTAAGTGGAAAGCATAACGATTTAGAAGAAGTGGGCTTTGATACCTACCATCATACTTTATTCGAAATGTTGGGCAACTGGTCTTTCGGAGATTATTTTAAGAAAGAATCGTTAAACTGGAGCTGGGAATTACTGACTGAAGTTTATAAGCTTCCAAAAGAACGCTTCTATGTCTCCGTATTTGAAGGAAACAAGGAAGATGGTGTTCCTTTTGACCAAGAAGCCTTTGATATTTGGAAAGAAATTTTAGGCTCTGATGAACGCATCATCATGGGTGACAAAAAAGATAATTTTTGGGAAATGGGTGACACTGGTCCATGTGGTCCTTGCTCAGAAATACACATTGACTTAAGAGATCAAAGCGAGATTGATAAGGTCTCTGGAAAGTCGCTTGTAAACGCTGATCACCCACAAGTAGTGGAAATATGGAATAACGTTTTCATGCAATTTGAGCGTAGAGCCGACGGCTCTTTATTGCCTTTAGAAAACAAGCATATTGACACAGGAATGGGCTTTGAAAGGTTATGTATGGCTATTCAAGGCAAGAAGTCAAACTACGATACCGATATTTTCCAAAATACCATCACTGTATTAGAAGAAATGAGCGGTTTAAAATATGGTAAGAATGGCACTTTAAATGCAGACGATTATGGCGATGTAGCCATGCGAGTAATAGCAGACCACATAAGAGCTGTAGCATTTGCAATATCAGACGGCCAGCTCCCCTCTAATAATGGAGCAGGATATGTCATTCGCAGGATTTTAAGAAGAGCCATCCGTTACGGTTATTCTTATCTCAATTTTCGAGAGCCCTTCATGGGTACTTTGGTGCCCGTTTTGGCCAAGCAATTTGAAACGGTGTTTCCTGAACTTAAGGAACAAGAAGTGTTTGTCAAAAAAGTAATAGAGGAGGAAGAAAAAGCATTCCTAAAAACTTTAGAACAAGGTCTAAAACGTCTAGATACTATTTTTAATGAAGGTACTACTAATAAAAGTATAGATGGCAAAACTGTTTTTGAACTTTCAGACACCTTCGGTTTTCCAGTGGACTTAACCGCTCTGATTGCTCGGGAAAAGGGTTTTAAAGTTGACGAAGCTGGATTCAAAAAAGCTCTAGAAGAACAAAAAACTCGAAGTAGAAAAGATGCAACCAAAGAGGCCGCCGACTGGGTAGTGGTGAACGACCTCGGAAAACCGGCCTATGTAGGTTATGACCTAGACGAAGTTCAAAGTCAAGTGATCCAATACCGAAAAGTAAAAACGAAGAAAGGGTCTGAATATCAAATCATTTTAGGCAAAACACCATTCTATGCTGAAATGGGTGGCCAAGTGGGTGATACTGGCATTTTAGAGCTAAAAACGAGCAAACAAACTTATAAGATAGCGGTTTCTGATTGTCAACTGGAAGCGGGTTTGCATGTACACATCGCTAAAAAAGCTCCTTTCGAACTCATGGAAGAAGATGAACTGAAGGAAGCTAAGGTCCTTGCTATAATTGATACATTTAGGCATAATAATATAAAAAAGAATCATACCGCTACACACTTAATGCTTTCTGCCTTAAGACGAGTTTTGGGCGATCATATCATTCAAAGAGGGTCGTTTCAAAATGACGATGTCACACGCTTTGACTTCTCGCATTTCTCTAAAGTGACTGATGATGAGTTGAAACAAGTTGAGGACATTGTTAATCAAAAAATCAGAGAAAATATTCCGTTAGATGAACGACGTAATGTACCAATCGATGAAGCTATGAAACTAGGTGCCACTGCTACTTTTGGTGAAAAATATGGTGACTTTGTTCGTATAATTGTTTTTGATCCTGCTTATTCTCTAGAGCTTTGCGGTGGCTCTCATGTTGATGCCACTGGACAAATAGGCCTTTTTAAATTCACCTCCGAAGGCTCTGTTTCTGCAGGCGTAAGACGCGTGGAAGCTATCACAGGAATTAAGGCATTAGAGAAAATGCGTGAGCAAGAGCACGTTCTTAACGAAGTTAAAGCACTCCTTAAGGGCCAAAATGATATCTCTGCAGCCTTGAGAACATTACTTGATGAAAAATTGGCCCTCCAGAAAAAAGTTGAGGTCATGGAAAATGAAAAACTTCAAGTTCTGAAAACGGAATTACTAAAAAAAATAGAAACCATAAATGATGTTCAGGTACTTGCCCAAAAAGTAGCGGTCCCAGATGCAGATGCCCTTAAGCAATTGGCTTATGATTTAAAGGCTAAAATGGACCATGCATTTATAGTTTTAGGAGCTATTATAAATGGTAAACCACTCTTAGCTGTCATGATAAACGCTGTTGCTAGGGAACTTCATGCTGGTAATATAGTAAGAGAAGCCGCCAAAGAAATGCGTGGCGGTGGCGGCGGCCAGCCCCATTTTGCCACAGCTGGTGGCAGTGATGTAAATGGACTTCAAAAGGCTATTGACAAGGCAAAGTCGTTTATTCAATGATAGAAATAATTAGAAAACGAGTTTCTTAACTATAAAATATGTACCTCTGCAAAACCTAACGACGTAAGAAACTTTTCAGTTTTACTTTTTTTTCATTTGTGTTTTGGACCAAATAGCCCTCTTACTTTTCTAAAATATTTCAAATAGAAAATGGTAGACGATTTCAAATAAGAAACGATAACAAATACTCGCTTTTTCTTTGACGCTGAATTTACTCTTAAGAAGGGCCGTTTTATGAAATTCTTCGATAATGCTGATCTTAGAACTACTGAAACTTTCGAAATTATTTTCCTGTCATAGAATCTAAGTTTTTCAATATAATTTGTGATTTGGCGTTTACAAAAAAAAACGACGGAAATCATTGATAACTATACCAATGGAAAAATGGCTTTATCAGCTAGAGAATGGACGGGAATAAAAGTGAACCGATAATTTGAAGGTGGATTTCAAAAGTTGGGAGAATTTATATACTATGAACTCAAATATCTATTGAAAGACATAATAAGTAGAAGCGGAACAACGAATGATGTAGCGTTCATAGTAGGCTCCTTGGATAGATTACAAACAGTGAAAGCTACAAATGTTTGTTTGGTAAATGCTCCCCGTCGCCATGTGAAAGATGGATATTAATTTCGTCACTTGAAAAATTAACTGATGTGTGGAAGCAACTTACATTATTATCCTAATCAGATTTATCTTAGCTGATAAAATCAAACCAATCATCTTAAAGTTTTGTGGTATTGATTATTTACAAACAAATTATTCGAACTGATAAGTAAAACTACATACAATTGGGAGCCTTGAAAAAAAATATAATATGGAAAATATAATATACCGAAAAGCCAACATTACCGACTTAGATACACTCTATGGCTTTGAACAGGGTATTATCTTGGCGGAAAGGCCTTTTGACCCTACCCTCAAAGATGAAAGAATCAACTACTATGATTTAAAAGCAATCATATTGGCTGAAGACTCTGATATTTTTGTAGCAACAGTTAATAATGAAGTTGTCGCATCGGCAAGTATCATGATAAAAGTAGCTTCGGACTACCTGAACCATGATAATTATGCTTTCCTTGGATTTATGTATGTACGACCTGAGTTTAGAGGAAGGGGAATAAATAAAGGAATTGTAAAAGAACTAAACAATTGGGCTGAAGCCCGAAATTTAAGCGAAATACGCTTGAAGGTTTATAAAGAAAACGAGTCTGCCTTAAAAGCATATGAGAAAGCTGGTTTTCAGAGGCACATAATAGAAATGAGGTTAACACTAAAATAAAGATTAATATGAAATTACTAGTTATAGGAGCAGGAAACATGGGTTTGACTTATGCTAAATCTATTCATAATTCAGGCATTTTTGGAGATGAAAAAATCCTAATACTTGATAAAGACACAGAAAAAATGGCTCAGCTAGCAGCCGAGGGAGACTTTGAAACGCATTCTGAATTAGCTAAGTGTGTTCCACAATCCGATATAATTATGGTTGCAGTAAAACCCCAGCATAAAGATGGTCTCTTTGAGGAAATGAAACCCTTGATAGGCAAAAAACTGATAATTATATCCGTGATGGCGGGAGTGAGCATAGAAGCTATAAAGCAGGCCTTAGGACTTGAAAAAGTAGTAAGAGCCATGCCTAACTTACCTGCCCAAATAGGTTTGGGAATGACTACATACTTTTCTGACAAATCTGTAAGCGAGGCAGAACAGGTACTCATGGGAAAACTCCTTGGTTCAACAGGCGAATCTTTAAGATTAAAAGAAGAAAATGAAATCAATACTTCCACGGCGATACATGGTAGTGGACCAGCCTATATTTTCTATTTTATACAGAGTATGCTAGATGCCGCCAAGCACTACGGCTATAATGAAGAAACAGCTAAAGCACTTGTTACTCAAACTTTTGAAGGTGCTGTGGCTCAATACAAACAAGGAGACTTTACCCCTACTGAATGGATGGATAGGGTAGCTTCTAAAGGTGGCACGACAAGAGAAGCACTGAACACTTTCGATAAGCATAAAGTAAATGAGGGCATCAAAAAAGGAGCAATTGCTTGCTATGAAAGAGCGATTGAGCTTAGCAAGCTTTAATAAATGAATGGACGAATTCTGCCAATAATTATCTTTTCCCAGTTTTGCTGTGCTTCCATCTGGTTTGCAACCAATGGTATTTTGACAGACTTAGCCATCTGCTTTAATTTTGGAAAGGAATCCTTGGCAGATTTAACCTCTGCGGTCCAATTTGGTTTTATCGCTGGAACCTTATTATTAGCCTTTTTCACCATTTCGGACCGTTTTTCTCCATCCAAAGTCTTTTTTGTTTCTGCTTTGCTGGGTGCTGCTTTCAATCTGGCAACTTTAGTCTCTACCAATAATTTACAGAGCTTGATAGGCTTACGGTTCGTTACAGGTATTTGTTTAGCTGGAATTTATCCAGTTGGTATGAAAATAGCCGCTGACCACTATGATAAAGGCCTTGGGAAATCGCTTGGTCTCTTAGTTTTAGGTACTGCATTTCCACACTTCATAAATTTACTATCAGCATCTATACATTGGGAAATTGTTATTCTCCTAACCTCGGGTCTTGCACTTTCAGGAGGTATTCTCATGCTGGCTTATGTACCAGATGGACCCTACAAAAAACCGAGTCAGAAAACAGACTTACGTGCGTTTTTTAATGTTTTTAAGCAAAAGACATTTCGTTCTGCGGCATTTGGGTATTTCGGACATATGTGGGAGCTCTATACATTTTGGGCCTTTGTCCCTTTTATCCTTAGTTTTTACTCAGATACTAATCATTTAGATATCGATATTCAGCTCTGGTCATTCTTGATTATTGGTATTGGTGCTCCCGCTTGTGTTTTGAGCGGTTATATCTCTGAAAAGGTGGGTTCTAAAAAGGTCGCAACGATATCATTATTTCTTTCATGTATATGCTGCATTGTTTCCCCGCTTTTCTTTCAAAGTTCCAATTTTTTAATACTCAGTTTGTTTCTGCTGTTCTGGGGGTTTACTGTTATGGCTGATTCTCCTTTGTTTTCAACTTTAGTTGCTCATAATGCTCCCACAGATAAGAAGGGTACTGCTCTGACTATGGTTAATAGCATAGGTTTTGCGATAACTATCATCAGCCTCCAAGTTCTTGCGTTTCTAAAGAACCAAATCCCATTTAGGTACTTATTCCTCGTTTTGGCCATAGGACCATTTATGGGTTTAATTTCTCTTACCAAAGCGAAAAGTAGAGCCCTCTGATAATTAGCTAACAATTCACTCCTTTTTCAACAGACCAAGCCTTATATTGTATTTATAAATTATACCTATTGCAAAAACATACATTCTTATTCTTTATTTGCCTAACCGCTTACAGCCAATCTCCCGCCGAAGTCTCCCCCAAAGCTCCTATATTTTCTAAAGTCGGTGGATTTTATGACAATCCTATCTCCCTCAGACTAAATTCCAATCTTTCAGATTCGATTTACATTACTTTTGATGGCAGTGAGCCTTTTAAGCGAAGTCTAATCTGGAATGGCGAATCATTATACATAGATTCCACCATAAGCATTCGGGCTAGAATTTATGACAATGAACAGCTTAGCAGCGAAGTAATTACCCAGACTTATTTCATTAATGAACCCAAAAATTTGCCGACTATTTCATTAACAACAGATCCTGCTCACTTCTTTAGCGACGAAACAGGTATTTATGTTACTGGGACAAATGGTATTAAAGGTTCTTGCGATTCAAAAATCAGGAACTTAAATCAAGATTGGGAACGACCAATTAACATAGAGTTTTATGAACAAAATGGTACTCAGAGCTTAAATCAGCTTGCCGGAGTCAAGATCTTTGGTGGCTGCTCTAGAACTCGTTTTCCACAAAAATCTTTATCTCTTTTTGCCCGTAAAATTTATGGCAAAGGTTCCTTCAAATACCAGCTTTTCCCCGATAAGAACATCAGCAAGTTCGAGAGCTTTATACTGAGAAGTTCTGGAGACGATCAAGTTAGATCCTTTATAGCTGATGCTTTAACAGCGTACTCCTTGAAAGATAATATGGATTTAGACTACCAAGCCTATAGACCGGTTGCTGTCTTCCTCAATGGCATTTATTGGGGTATTCATAACATGCGAGAAAAGGTCAATGAGCATTATTTACAGGACAACTTTGATGTAGAAGAGGCGGATATTAATCTGCTAGAATCTAACTCTAGAACTAATTTTGGCAGCAATTCAGACTATAATGCTATGATTGACTTTATAGGGACCAATAATCTTTCAAAAGAATCTAATTATCAGGCATTGAGTAAGGTCATAGATATTAATCAATACATCGATTATTTCATAGCAAATATACACCTAGTAGAAAATGACTGGCCAGGAAATAACATAAAATTCTGGAATGCCACCAACTCTAAATATGACAAATGGCGTTGGATATTGTTTGACAGGGATCAAACATTCTGGAGGTCCCGTACAGATATAAATGCTTTTGCTAAGGCTACCGCTACTGATGGACCCAATTGGCCTAATCCACCTTGGTCAACTCTCTTGCTAAGAAACTTGCTCAAAAACGAATCCTTCAAGAACCGCTTTCTACAGACTTATAGTTATCATTTATCTACCACTTTTAAGCCCGACAGAATTAATGCAATTTTTGATGAATTTCAGGAGAGATTGACTCCTGAAATGCCTAGACATATAGCGAGATGGGGTGGGCAGCTAGATTTGGATAAAACCGAAACTTGGCCACCTCCAACGTTTACTTCTATGTCTGAATGGGAGCAGAACCTAGACGATATGCGAGAATTCCTCCCGATAAGAAAGCCTGCAGCCCTATACCATCTTAGTTTAGCCTTTGCTTTAGGAGAAAGACCAATTATTATTGTCGAAAGGAATAATTCTGAGGCGGGGACTGTATACTTCTTTGATAAAGCTTTAAAGACCGACGACGGCCTTGAATTTTTCACAGGACTCGCTTTCCCTTTAAGAGCTGTTCCTAATCCTGGTTTTAAATTTTCTTATTGGGACATAGACGGTGAAAGGAAAGAGAATGATATAATCATTATAAATCCAAGCTCTCAAAACAGAATTACGGCTCACTTTGAAATAATAGATACCGCAATTAAGCCACTGATTATTAACGAAATAAACTATCATTCAGATGATGTAAAGGATTCTGGAAACTGGCTAGAAATTTATAACCCCAATACCTTTGCAATGAATCTTGGGCGTTGGTACATCCAAGATGGGAATAAAAAAAATGAATTTAGGTTCTTAGAAAATACACTTATTGACGCTGAAGGATATCTGGTCATTTGTAACTCAGTAGATAACTTTGACTCTGTTTTTGATAAAACTAATAATCGTCTTAGCGGTCTTAGCTTTGGTTTCAGTAATTCTGGGGAGGTGATTAAGCTTTTAGATGCAGACAGTGTTCTGGTTGATTCTGTTCATTATCAAGATAGAGCCCCGTGGCCTGACCTTGCCGACGGTGAAGGATCCACTTTAGAGCTCATAGACCCAAATACAGATAATCGAATTGCTGAGAATTGGCGTGCCTCAAATACC
>JBNMFK010000116.1:0-10925 GCA_051269965.1 Algoriphagus sp.
TTTGTGTTTATGTTTCCCAAAGGAACCCTGACAAAAACACCAAACAATCCCGTTTTGTTCTGCTCTACGACATTGGTTGCTTTCCAATTATCGTATTTAGTGCTGTCTCCTATAACGACTTCTCCTTCGTAAGATTTGTACGCTAATTCTGGAGCGTCCACAACCGTATTTATCTCAAAAGTTTGAGATTTCAAAGCGGCTCTTTCTTCTTCTAATAGAGTCATAAAAGCCTCCAAGCCCATCTTTGCCAGAAGAAACTTCATCCTAGCCTTGCTTCTACTGTTACGCTCTCCATGACGATCGAAAACACGGAGTACAGACTCGGTTAAAGGAATTACTTGATTTTCTGGAAGAAATTCATAAGCTACGTCTGCCATTCTTGGCTGTGCTCCTAGCCCTCCGCCTACTAAAACTTTAAAACCCCTTTGACCATTTATAATTTTAGGTATAAATCCTAAATCATGGATATAAGCCAAGGACGTATCTGCATCGGTACTAGAAAATGAGAATTTCATTTTCCTTCCCATTTCTTGACAGATTGGATTCCTCAAAAAGTACTCAAAAACGGCATGAGCATATGGTGTAATATCAAAAGGTTCATCTTTGTCAATACCCGCTGTAACAGAACCCGTAACATTTCTTACCGTATTCCCGCAGGCTTCTCTCAGTGTAACGCTATCTCTTTCTAGCTCATTCCATAATTCTGGAGTTCTGTCTAAGCTTACGTAGTGAATCTGAATATCTTGACGTGTGGTTAAATGCAAGTTTCCCGTAGAGTACTCATCAGAAACAGCACAGATCCTCCTCCATTGGTCAAAAGACATTTTGCCATAAGGTATTTTAATTCGTATCATTTGAACACCTTCTTGACGCTGACCGTAAACTCCTCTAGCCAACCTTAAGCTTCGGAATTTTTCTTCATTAATCTTGCCTTCTTTAAATAGTTGGATTTTTTCGCCCAGCTCTATGATATCTTTTCCTACTATGGGATTCTCGTGTTCTGTTCTAAAACTCTGCATTCTTTTAGTTTCCTTTTATGAAAATTTGCTTTGCAAAAATATTATTAATCTACTAAACTAATAGACTAAGTAGATTAAAAGTTCATTAAAAAGCTAAATTATGTCATAAACAGCTCCCTCTATAGCCATTTCAACGTTTTCAAAGGACTCCTTTGCTTCTAAAATATGTTCATCCGAAGACTTATACCGTGATGAAAGATGCCCTAAAAGTAACTTTTTCACCTTTGAAGCTTTAGCAATCATAGCGGCTTGGAGAGCTGTGCTATGTTGTGTCATCTCAGCTCTCTCTTCTAAATCCTTTAAAAAAGTAGCTTCATGATACATCAGATTTGCACCTACTACTATAGGAACAATTTCAGGATAATAGGCTGTATCAGAACAATACGCAAATACTTTTTTAGGTGTTCCTTTCTTTGTCAGCTCCTTTGCCTTGAAAACTTCCTCAGTTAATGGATCGATTACATCTTTTCCATCCTTTAGTTTTTTATAAAAGGGAATAGGAAAATTTTCTGGAAGTTTGTGAGCTTTGATATGTCTATCTCCTTCTTTTTCAGTCACTAAAAAACCTGTTGACTGGACCCTATGAACAAGTGGAATACTCTCAATTTTAAAGCGTATTCTATCTAAAAGCACTTTTCCCTCTGAATTTCTATTTAAGATAAAATTGAGTTCATAGTTTAACTTTGTATTGGCCGCTGCAAATTGAATATTAAGAATTTCAAGCAAACCTTCTGGACCTATGAGGGCAATAGAGTCCTTTCTTCCTTTTAAATTAAAACTTGATAATAGACCAATTAATCCAAAATAGTGATCCCCGTGCAAATGACTGATACATATGGTTTTAATGCGGCTTACCTTGATAGCATTCTCCAAAAGTCTGTACTGCGTTCCCTCCCCACAATCTATAAGTATGTACTCATTATCTATACTAAGTAGAAAAGCTGATGGGTTTTTATCCACTTGTGGAGAAGCAGAACCCACTCCTAAAACAGTTAACTTCAATATTTTATCTTTTAAGCTTCACCCAATTCATTTAGAAATTGATTTTCTAAATCGTTCATAAATATAGCCTCCTTTGCTTCGTGAAAAGTAGGCAGGCAGACGGCAGCTCCAAATTTGTAGAGAGACGGACTTTTAACTCCAATTACCACGACTATTCCCTTAAACTCGGAGACTATGTCTGTTAATTCACTAATAAACCTCAATTCTTTCTCCTGCAGAGAAGTTGAGGACAGATCAATGACAACAGAAGGTTTCTCATCTGTCAGAATAATGGATTTAATTTCAGATAGAACGACCTCCTTACTTGTCCCAAGGGCATCTGATGTGATAAGGAATGCTAATTCTAACTTTTCAAATGTAAATGTCATTTTGCATTGTTCTTTTCTAATTCCCAAATTTTAGCATCTACCAAAAACCTAAACCAGAAACCCTGCAGAAAGTGAAATATTAGTCCTGGTATCCCCTCTCTAAAACCTCCTTTAACAATAAACCTGTAGAAAAAATACAAAAATACACGCCAAAAAGCAGGATAGCTATAATACTTCATTCTTTGATACCTTCGCTGCTCCATTTCATTCCCATTTTTTCTAGCTTGTACCCTTCCCTTGCCAGCACTTAATTTATAGGCCATTACATCCTCAGCCTCAAGACTTGACCATGTATTATGCCGGGCCGTAAAAACGGAGAGTGACTCTGTAATAATATCTATTACGTTATGCTGGAGGACTGTGGCCTCACCTTCTATAAGAAAATGCTGATCATACTTCTTTAACTCACAAGTACCAAAGCCTTTTCTGAAAATAATGCCATGATAGACGGGAAAGTGTCCTCCACGTTTTATCCATTTACCCAAGAACATCGTCCTTCGAGATGCCATAAACCCATTGATATGGCTCGCTATTCCTGTACTAAATTGCCTTTGCAACTCATTTATCAACTCTGGCATTACCCGATGGTCTGCATCTAGGTTGAGAATAAAATCATTCCTGATTTCTAGATTATCAAAAGCCCAATTACGCTGAACACTGTAGTTTTCAAAAGTATTTTGGACAACTTTAACCCCATTATAATTGGCAGCAATGGCTAGGGTAGCATCCTTCGAAAAAGAATCTAGGACATATATTTCATCTACAAAACCATGAATACTATCTAAGCAGTCGCCAATGTTTTGTTCTTCATTAAAGGTAAGTACAATTGCCGTTAAAGGCAGTTTTTTAAATGAATTGGGGCTTATCATTGGGCAAAGATAATTTTTTGTTTTTCGTGGAGCCATCCAATCGCCTATATTTTTATTTCCTACATTTGTAAATTAAGAAACCCAAATTTCGTCAATGCGAATTTTACTGATTCATCAGTTCCTTTGGTCACATTACAAAGCTGGTATTTTTAAAGAGTTAGAGACTCTTTTTCAGCTTAACCCTGACGATGAACTTCACATTATCCAAACTGCCAAATATGAAAAATCAAGATTAGATTTTGGGAAAGCGGACACGTCCATACATACGTATAACTATGAGCTTTTGTATGATGGTATATACGAAGACACAAGCATCCTTTTTAGAATAAAAAAAGTCTTCCAGAGAATTAAGTTGTTTAAACCCAATGTGGTGACCTTACCAGGGTATTATGATCCTGCGATGGTTTGTATTCATTTTATTTGCAAAATCATTGGAATTAAAGTTACCCTTTCTATTGATTCTACAGAATCAGATAATCCAAATATCTGGTATGTTGAGGCAACTAAGAAGTTTATTATTTTTTTTACTGATGGCTTTTTTTGTTACGGCACAAAATCCGCTAATTACATGAAAAAGCTAGGAGCTCCAGAGCGTAAGATATTGCTTCGGAGAAATTCGGTCAACAACGACTTCGTTAAAAAATTACATGCTGACTATTTGGCCTCAAAAGAGTTTAGGCTAGAAAGAGAACAATATCCAAAGTACAATTTCATATTTGTAGGAAGGTTTTTAGAAATAAAAAATCTACGGAGGCTTTTAAACAGCTTCTCTTTACTTTCGAATGCACAAGATTGGGGAATAATTCTCGTTGGAGACGGGCCGGAAAAGGAGTATCTCAGACAAAAGTACACCCTTGATGACACTATCTTCTTCTTGCCTCCTCAAGAATGGAAATCTGTTCCGAAAAAAATGGCCTTGGGAGATGTTCTAGTTTTACCAAGTTATTCTGAACCTTGGGGGCTTGTAACAAATGAAGCCATGGTTTGCAAAATGCCAGTAATTGTCTCTAGCCAATGCGGTTCAGCAACAGATTTAATTGAAAACAATATAAACGGGTTTACTTTTGACGCGTACAGTGAGGAAGAATTACTAAGTAGAATGCAATTTTTTGTAAACTTTCCTGATAAGATTAGCCAATTTGGAGAAATGTCCAGCAACAAAATTAGGAATTTCTCTCCTGCCATCGTAGCCAAAGAAATGTTCCAAGGATACAAGATAATTCATGAGAATTAGCGACTACATACTAAAACATAGAGATGCCTTTGCTATCGCGATGGTTTTTTGCAGCGGTCCGTTAAATTATGCTTTAAGAGATGGTCTAGGGCTTGCTCCAAACAGTACTATATTTTCCACTTTAATGATGTTTGGCGGTATATTCATTGTACTACCGTTTAGGAATTTAAAAGAACTTGTTGTTACAAAAACTCCTCTAATTGGCTTAGGTGTGATTTTTTTAATCATGGTCTTGGTGTATATGTGGATTTATCCTGTCGACCAATACGTACCAAGAGGCTTTTTTATATACGACCACTTTGTGATTTTTATAGTCCTATATTTCTTCTTCTACCTAGCCACAGTTCGAGAATCTCAGCTGAGAATGAACTTCTTGAAAATATGTATTGCAATTTCTCTCATTGGCTCTGTAGGTCTCCTTTTTTACGTCATGAAAAACCCTAATTACGTTCTAGGCCAGCGTTTTGCTATTGCCTATGGCGATAGCTCTGAAGGTGAAGCCATGGGTAATCCACATATATTTGGAAGAGGTGCCTTTTTTGGAATAGTAGCTTCGGTTATCTTCCTAAAATATGAGCCAACTACTTTAAATAAATACTTCACCTATGTTGCATTAGCCATATTCTTTGCAGTATTGATTCTTTCGCAAGCGATGTCGTCTATCATCTCAGCCTTTCTTTTTGCTCTCTTTTATGCTTGGAACAATACCACTTTCAGAGGTATTTGGAATACTACTAAAATTATTTTCAGCAGGTGGTATGTGTGGGTAGCTATCATTGGTTTCTCTCTAAAAGGAATTGATTTTATGAAGAGGAATGAGGCCATTATTGAGTTAGGCTATAGAGTCGTTGAAAGACGAGCCACAAAATTATTTTCTACTTTCTTACCTGCAGATGATAGCGAATATGATCATTTCGGCACAAATAAAAAAGAAGTGGATGACTCGGCATCAGGTCGCGTAAAACAACTTGAATTAGTAAAAAAGGTATTTTTAAAGAACCTCGATGATGGAAATTATTTAAAAATCTTATTCGGAAATGGATATTTTGCCCTCTATGTAGACATCCCTGTTATAGAGGTTTTTAATTCTTACGGACTTATAGGTTTTCTTTTATTTGGCTACTTCTTTTACCTCATGCTGAAATACTGCTTAAAAGAATTTAAAAGGCCATCAAGTATCATAGGTGAGTTTGCGGCCTATGGATTTGTTTATTTCTTTGTATTCACATTTACCAATGGTCTCATCATTGACTACAATAGATGGACATTCTTTGCTTTAGTTTGTAGGTTTATGCCAGAACTAAGTAGTAATATCTCTTTCAATAAAGAAACTGCCCTTGAGTCAAAGCCGTCAAAATAATTTTGATATAATAAGACTGTTAGCGGCCTTACAGGTGATGGTATATCATGGTTTATCATTTTTTGACCTAAGTAATACATGGCAATTACCTTTAAGAAATATAATTTCTTATTTCCCGGGAGTTCCTATCTTTTTTGCAATCAGTGGTTTCCTTATTTATAAGTCTTTGGAAAGAAATAGTCAAGACTTAAAAAGATATTTTAAAAATAGGTTGATTAGAATTTTTCCAGCGTTATGGGTCTGTCTTCTATTCACTTTAATTCTTCTTTTTCTAGCTAATCAAATAACCTTGTCTTCGATCCTTTCTAATTCTTTTGCCACTTGGTTTCTAGCACAAATTAGTATAGCCCAGTTTTATAAGATTCCATTAGTGTCAGATTGGGGCGTAGGACATCCTAATGGTAGCCTTTGGTCTATTTCTGTAGAACTACAATATTATTTTTTCTTACCTCTACTCTTTATTAGTCTTCTCAAAATTAAAAATAGTCTGTTCTTTAAAAATATCCTGTTTTTAATAATAATATTGATTTCTATTATATACAACCAGTTCAGAGAAATAATACTTCTCGATAATGAATTAGCAGGGAAAATTTTAGGTGTTTTTTTAGTAAACTATTTGTACTTTTTCTGCTTTGGAATCCTTATACATCTGAATTTCAATAAACTAAAGAAGTTCCTCGTAGAAAAAGGTAGCCTATGGTTAATTGCGTTTATAGGGTACAACCTCGTTTTCAAGACTTGGCTCGGCTGGTTCGATACAGTTTATGAAATCTCACTTGCTGGAGTTATAGGATCCGCACTTTTAGCTATAACTACCATTTCATTAGCCTACAGCTTCACTACTTTAAGCCAGAGATTATTAAAAGGAAATGACATTTCATACGGGATTTACATCTATCACATGCCAATATTTAACTATTTTTATCATCAACAAAGCCAGATTAGTTCAATAAAGCTCATGGGAATAACTGCCCTCGTCGTTTTAGCAGCAACTTTATCATGGCAATTTGTGGAAAGTAAACTTTTGAAATTTAAAGCATAATTCACTCTGAAATATAAGTGGATTTATAAACAAAAACATATGCAATTCAGCCTCTTTACAGATTACGATATTCATCTTTTTAAATCTGGGAAACATTTTAAATTGTATGAAAAACTAGGCTCACATGTGGTGAATCACGAAGAGGTGAAGGGAACGTACTTTGCTGTTTGGGCCCCTAACGCAACCTCAATACATATTATAGGAGACTTTAATGGGTGGAACAAATCTGAACACAGCATGAACCCTAGGTGGGACGGTTCTGGTATTTGGGAAACATTTATCCCTGCTGTTGAGAATGGGCAAGTTTATAAGTATTTGATAAAATCAAATACTGGCGAAGAACTTGAAAAGGCAGATCCATTTGCCCTTATGTGGGAAAAGCCTCCAAAAACTGCCAGTGTCATTTGGGATACCTACTATGAATGGGATGACAGTAAATGGATGAACACAAGGGAATCTAAAAATTCATTGGACGCTGCATATAGCGTTTATGAAGTGCATCTTGGCTCTTGGAAAAGAGACCCTGACAATAACGATCGTAGACTCACTTTTAGAGAAGTAGCGAGAGATTTAGTGCCTTATGTAAAGGAGATGGGCTTTACCCATGTGGAGTTTATGCCGATCATGCACCATCCATATGAACCTAGCTGGGGTTATCAAATAACTGGATATTTTGCGGCAAGTAGTATTTTCGGAAATCCACAAGATCTAATGTTTCTGATAGAAGAGTTGCATAGAAATGACATAGGAGTGATTTTAGATTGGGTTCCATCACATTTCCCAGGTGATATGAACGGATTGTACAGATTTGATGGTACAGCCCTGTATGAGCACGAAAACCCGCATGAAGGCTATCATCCAGATTGGAAGAGCTATATTTTCAATTATGGTCGACTCGAAGTTCGTTCATTTTTAATAAGTAATGCAATATTCTGGCTAGATAGATTCCATGTTGATGGACTCAGAGTAGATGCTGTGGCATCTATGCTTTACAGAGATTACTCGAGGAATGAAGGAGAATGGATCCCCAATATCCATGGGGGTAGAGAAAATTTAGAAGTTATTTCTCTTCTCAAGGAAATAAATGAAGAAGTATATGCGTCATATCCTGGAACTCAAACCATAGCTGAAGAATCTACAGCTTTCCCTGGTGTATCTAGGCCTACTTATAGTGGCGGACTAGGTTTTGGTATGAAGTGGATGATGGGTTGGATGAATGATACGTTAGCCTATTTTGAAAGGGATTCGGCCTTTAGAAAATTCCATCAGGAAGATATAACTTTCAGTACAGTCTATGCTTTTACAGAAAACTTTATGCTACCTCTTTCTCATGATGAAGTAGTTTACGGTAAAGGTTCCCTTTTAGATAAAATGCCTGGTGACGAATGGCAGAAGTTTGCAAATCTTAGACTTCTATATGCTTATATGTTTACGCATCCCGGGTCAAAATTACTCTTTATGGGAGGTGAGTTTGGGCAAAAGGCAGAATGGAATTTCCAACAGAGCTTAGACTGGCATGAAATGGAAAATCACTTAAACAAAGGCGTTTCCAACCTTATCAAAGAACTTAACAAGATTTACAGAAGTGAAAAGTCACTTACCATGAATCAATTCAAAGAAAGTAGCTTTCAGTGGATCGATACCAAGGATACGGAAAACTCGATTCTCTATTACAAACGACAGTTTGAAAATCAGGTGGTCTATGTTGTTCTTAATTTCACGCCTATTCCTAGGAATAACTATAAACTTGGTGTGGCGGAAAGTGGAAGTTATCAAGAGATCCTTAATTCTGACGATCAAAGCTTTGGTGGAACTGGCGGTGACAACGGTATATTTAAATCAGAAAAAGACGCCTATCAAGGCCTGCCATATACCGTTGAATTAAGTCTACCACCTTTAGGAGCTATTATTTTCAAACACAAATAGATGTTGAGAGATATAAATATCCTTCTGTGGCTTTAAGCTTTGTGTTTTACATTTTTTGAGGTTTCTCAAAAAAAAGTAATACTAAATGAAAAAAATAGTACGCATAGTTTTATTATTAACTGCTACAATTACTTCATATGCTCAAACTGCAGAAGAAGTTATTGCTTTTTATATAGATGCTGTAGGTGGAGAAGCTAATTTATTAGCCTTAAAGTCTGTTAAAATGTCTGGACAGGCTAAAACGAGTGGTATGGAATTTCCAATGGTTATTCTTCAAAAGGGTAAAACTCTATTTAAGTCTTACATAATCTTTGAGCGTATGGATATAGTTCAGCCTGCCTCCTACGACGGAGAAGAAGTTTGGTCAACAAACTTTATAGAAAAGCGGAATGAACTGATGGAGGGTGAGGCTGCTGATGCTGTTAAGAGAGAAGCTAAAGATTTTCCAGACCCATTATTAGAATATGCAAGAAATGGCTACTCTGTTGTTAAAGGAAAAGACCTCTCCATTGATGGAGTGGCACATTACTCCCTTTCCCTCATCAAACCCGATCAAACAATAGAAGGACAGGAAATAAGTGGTTTAACGACGTTTATTATTGATAAGGAAAGTAACTTAGTGGTACAAAAAAATCAAAAGAATGCTATGGGAACTATAAAAACCTTCATTTCAGATTACCGAAAAGTGAAAAATATTCTGTTTCCCTATGCGATGAAAACAGAGATTAACGGAAATATGATAAGTGAAATTAACATGAGGTTAATAGAGGTTAATAGTCCCATGGACGATACTCAATTCTCTTTCCCCGACTAAAAGTATCAACCTAACTTGTTGAGATAAGTTTTAAAGATCTCATATGACGGAATCATATTATTGGCTAATTTAGTTTTATTTAAAAGCTCCCCTAACCTTTCCGGAATGGGGAGTTTTTCATTTAATACGCCCTCCACATCTGGCAAAAACTTAGCATAATGTGCTGTAGAGAGAAATACATTAACAGTATCTTTATTTTGCTCTTTAAGGTAGTCTTGTATTCCTAAATAAGCAATAGCTGTATGAGGACATACCACATAATTAAATTTATTTTTGATTTCTAAAATGCCGGCCTTTGTCTCGGCATCCGAATAATGGAAGCCTATTATCTTTTTTACAATTTCATCATACCTATCACCAAAGAGAGCCTTCAAACGAGGAAAGTTACTAGGATTACCGACATCCATGGCGTTTGCAATGGTACTTATTGATGGATTAATAGTCATGTATTCGCCCGTGGCCAAATATTCAGGTACGACCTTGTTTGCATTTGTAGATGCAATAAATTTTGAAACGGGCATGCCCATTCTATGAGCAATAATGCCTGCACTTAAATTACCTAAATTCCCACTAGGCACACTAAATACTACTGGCTTTCCCGTATGCTTTAATCTAGAATAAGCAAAAACATAATAAAATGCCTGCGGAATAAGACGAGCAATATTAATTGAATTTGCCGAAGCAAGATTAAGTTTAGCCCTTAACTCTTTATCTAAAAATGCCTTTTTAACTAGTTTTTGACAATCGTCAAATGTTCCATCTATCTCTAAAGCTGTTATATTTTGGCCTAGAGTAGTCAATTGTTTTTCTTGAATATCACTTACTTTACCACTAGGATAAAGGATATGAACATGAATATTCCTTTTACCATAGAAGCCCTGTGCTACAGCTCCCCCAGTATCCCCAGATGTTGCAACCAAAACATGTATCATCCTATCTCTTTTAGATAAAAAGTAAGACATTATAGCCGCCATAAATCTTGCTCCAAAATCCTTAAACGCCATAGAAGGCCCATGAAAAAGCTCAAGACAATACAAGTTTTCTGATAATTTAACAGATGGTGCCTCAAAATTTAGAGCTTCATTTAACAAAGCCCTTAAGTCCGTATCCGGAATATCATCCCTGAAAAAAACCTTTGATATTTCAAACGCTATTTCCCCAAAGCTTAGTTTATCACAATTTTCCCAAAAGTTTTTTGATAATACTGGAATTTCATCGGGTAAATAAAGTCCGTTATCAGGAGGTAAGCCTTGAAAAATAGCCTCTTCAATACCTACCGATGGACTAATAT
>JBNMFK010000117.1:0-10921 GCA_051269965.1 Algoriphagus sp.
CTAAAGTAGATTGTCAGAAGTATATCACTAAATGTTATGGATCTATGACTTCTTTTAATATCCTTTTTAAAGAAAAAGAGGGTTAGTTTAGCACCAAGTAGTTTGTTTTGCGGTATCCCATTATTTGACCTCTAGAGTAGGTTTTGATACTGCTGAGTTGCTATTGTATCGCTAGAAGGATTAAGGGTTTAATAATATTTCTAAATAGTATCTCTGATTTTGTTAGTTCATAATATTTTTAGGATATTTGCAGCCCAATTGAGGGGCTACTTCGTGAAAGTGGCAGAATTATACTAAACGAACGATATTATGTCAAAGGTTTGCCAAGTTAGCGGTAAGAGAACAAGAGTGGGAAATAATGTTTCTCATGCTAATAATAGAACGAAAAGAAAGTTTTATCCGAATCTTCAGAAGCAAAGATTTTATCTTGAGTCTCAGGGAATTTGGGTAGAATTAAAAGTTAGTACTCAGGTGATGCGTACTATCAATAAGAAAGGATTAGAAGCTACTTTGATTCAAGCGGCTAAGAAAGGTACTCTTTCTCTTTAATTCCAATAAAATAGTAAAAAAGGGTTAGGTCGAAAGGCTTAACCCTTTTTTTGTTGGTTAAAAGCTATTTTTGTATAAAAAGTATAATATTCTTCAAATTAACTTCCATTTATGAGCCTTCTTCAAAAAATAGATAAAACAGCGGAACTCTTAAAAAGCAAAACCAATTACTTTCAGCCTCAGGTTGGTATTATCCTTGGCACCGGTTTAGATGGACTTTTGAATGATATTGAGATCTCACATGAAATTCCATACGCTGCCATTCCAAATTTTGTAGAAGCTACCGTAGCGTTTCATCCAGGTAAATTAATTTTTGGAAGGCTTTCAGGGAAACAGGTGGTTTGCATGTCTGGAAGATTTCATTATTACGAAGGCCACAGTATGGAGCAAGTGACATTTCCTGTACGCGTGATGAAGAAACTTGGTATAGAACATCTGTTCATCTCTAATGCAGCAGGGGGGATGAATCCCGACTTTAAGGTAAGTGATTTGATGATAATTGAAGATCATATCTCCTTATTTTTACCAGCAAACCCATTGGTAGGTGAAAACATTATGGGTGAACGTTTCCCCGATATGTGCGACCCATATGACATAGATATGATTGCTCAAGCAGAAGAGATTGCAAAAGAAAATAACATTTCAGAAATTCAAAAAGGAGTTTATGTAATTGTTAGTGGGCCTTGTTTAGAAACTCGTGCCGAGTATCGTTTATTAAGAATGGCTGGTGGAGATGCCGTGGGAATGAGCACTGTTCCAGAAGCATTGGTGGCTGTTCAAATGGGTCTGAAAGTATTTGCTATATCTGTTATCACCGATATGGGTATACCAGAAACGTTACAAAAGGCAAATATTGAGACTATCATTGTTGCTGCTAAGACGGCAGAACCTAAAATGACCCTCATCTTTAAAGAGCTCATTGGCAGACTCTAACAGAATTAAATAAGGATAAATAATCTTCTGTATTCTTTTAGTTCACTATTTTAGGGTGTTAATCTTAATTATATGAATAAAATAAAAGTTCTAGGAACTGTCTTTATTTCCGTTTTTTTAATCAGTTCTTGTGCTAATAAGCAAGGTTATATAAAAGAGAAAGACCAAAAATCAGGCATCAGTGATGGCTATTCAACTACACATGCTGAGGACTACACAGGAGCTGCTAAGACGGTTGTAGGTATAGAGCAGTGGATGCCGTTAGAAGATTATCTTAGGAAAGTATCTGGCGTATCCGTTAGAGGAAATGGCCCATCCACACAAATAACGATAAGAGGAATGGGAACTGTAAATGCAGCTTCTGAACCTTTATTTGTGATTGATGGGACGGTGGTAAATGGAGGGTTTAGAACCATTAGCAGTATCCTTAATCCTACTGATATTCAATCAATTTCTGTTCTAAAGGATGCTTCAAGTACAGGTATCTATGGCACTAGGGCTGCAAACGGTGTTGTTGTGATAACCTTAAAAAAAGGCTAACTAAGACTTACACCACATTTATAACAAAACTGGGCGTTATTGTTGTGATTTTCGGCTGAGCAGTTGTTGCAAGACTGGGTTTGAATAGGTCGCTTTTCTTGAGATTGACGAGAGAGCTCAGAGCCAACGATACCGGTTGGGATGGCGATAATTCCATAACCTAAAATCATCACCACGCTTGCAATAATTTGACCTACAATTGTCTGTGGAGCTATATCTCCATATCCTACGGTAGTCATGGTGACAATGGCCCAATAGATACTCCTTGGTATACTCGTAAATCCCGAAGCGTCATCTTCAATCATATACATGATAGTTCCGAGTATAACGCAGAGGATGACTATAGTGAAAAGAAATACACTTATTTTAGTTCTAGAGGCATAAAGAGCTTTTTGAAGCTTTTCAGATTCTCCAACGTAGGATCCTAGTTTTAGAATCCTGAAAATCCGGAGCAGTCTAAGTGACCGAAGGGCTAGTAGGGCTCCACCACCTAAAGAAAGCAAAGAAAGATATTTCGGTATGGTTGAAGCTAAATCGATCAGTCCGTAGGTACTTAAAATATAATTCCAAGGTTTTTTTATGGAAATTATTCTACAGATATACTCAATACTAAATAAAATTGTGATCACCCATTCGGCGGCATCAAATAGGTTGTGATACTTTGCGTCAAGACCTTTGACGCTGTCCAACATAACCAGAACAACAGATGCAAGAATAAGCCATAGAAGTACCACATCAAAGAGTTTGCCTTCTTTGGTATCTGCTTCATAAATAATTTCATGCATTATATCTTTCCAATGCCTCTTCATAGCTACAAATAACCAAGAAGCACCTACAAAAACTAGAATAGCTTTCTAAACTTAATAGTATCGGCTATATCTTTGAGCTCTTCTAGGAATTCTGGAGAATAAGATCTGTTGACATCCATTATCACGTATCCTATGGCCTCATTTGTTTTAAGGTGTTGGCTTGTGACGTTAATGTCATGTTGGGCACAAAGACTATTTATTTTTGCCATAATGCCAGGAACATTATTGTGAATATGAAGTAACCTGTGACTTTCACCTAAAATTGGTAATTGTACCTCTGGGAAGTTCACACTACCTGTGGTACTGCCATTGTTAATATATGCTAGTAGTCTTTCAGGCACATAACGGCCAATCATTTCTTGGGCTTCTTCTGTACTTCCTCCAATGTGTGGCGAAAGGATAACATTTTCCATTCCCATGAGCTCATTCATAAAAGTCTCCTTGTTGGTGCTGGGTTCTTTTGGGAAAACGTCCACACCTGCTCCAGCTACTTTACCAGAATTCAGGGCAGCTACTAAGGCAGGTATATCTACTACAAAACCTCTAGCAAGGTTTAGAAATATCACGCCATCCTTCATTTGAGCAAACTCTTTGGCAGTTATTAAGTCGGTGTTTTCTATACGTCCGTCAATATGTAAACTCACCACATCTACTTTTTCAAAAACATCTTTCATAGAGCCACATTTAATGGCATTACCAATGGGCATTTTGTCCATGGCATCATAAAAATAAACTTCCATGCCGAGGGCTTCAGCCACTACAGATAATTGAATTCCTATGTGTCCGTACCCTATCAATCCTAGCTTTTTTCCCCTTATTTCAAAAGAATTGGTGGCAGATTTGTTCCAAACACCGTGGTGCATTCGTTCACTGTTGGAAGGTATCTTTCTAATGAGCATGATCATCTCACCAATGGCCAGTTCTACCACTGAGCGTGTATTACTGTATGGAGCATTGAAAACAGCAATGCCAAGTTCTGTAGCTTTTTTTAAATTTATTTGATTGGTACCAATACAAAAAGCACCGATAGCTATGAGCTTATCAGCATTAGCTAAAACCTTATTTGTAATGATTGTTTTGGAACGAATCCCTATGATAGAAACACCTTTTATTTTTTCAATTAACTGATTTTCATCCAAGGCTCCCACATGAAATTCTACATCAAATCCCTCTTTTTTGAAGGAGTCTACGGCTGCCTGATGTACATTTTCTAGCAAAAGAACTTTTATCCTGGCTTTGGGGTAAGATTGGCTCCTTGGAAGATGATTTAACCACAATATTTCATCCAAGGTTCTCACAACATGGTCAGCTTTTTCTATGACATTTGCTCTAGAAACATTTTCTGTGAAAGCATAAAAAGCTTTTGCTAGTCCATGAGCTCTAATCTCATAATCTGTGTAGCCATCCCCAATAACATGTATCTCACCATCAAGTTTTAGGTTTTTAATAAGTTTTACTTTACCTCCGTTTCCAGCTAAGACATTTTCTGAATCGGCTCCCGTAATAGTACCTTTAGCATCAAAAGTAAAGGTATTGGCATAAATATTTTCTTCTTTAACACCCATTTCTTTGACTACGGGAACAATGAATTCTTTAAAACCGCTAGAGAGGATGATGATTTGGTCTGAACACAAATCAAAAAATACCTTATTACGTTTGAAGGACTCAGAAATATTATCCTTCAAGAATGACACTAATTGGTCAATATGTCCTTGATTAGCATGTAAAAGTTCTAATCTTTTACTTAGGGCCTCAGCAAAGGTGATTTCGCCACTCATTCCTTGGTCTGTCAAATCTCTTATTTGCTTTACTACAGCATCCTGATCGGAAGTACCTTGCAGAGCAATTTTGGCTAATTCATCTAAACCTTCTACTTTAGAAAAAGTGCTGTCAAAATCGATGATAAAGTATTTTTTAGGTGTTGTACTGCTCACTTAAATGGTTTTTTGGAGGATAAAATTTAAAGTTAAATAGAATTCCAATCTCAGAAACTGGAAGTGGACTCAAAATAGAATAATATTGAATAAGTTAAGAATTACATAAGGATAGTCCAAAATTAGTCAGGTACAGGGTCTTCTCCTGAACCGCCCCAAGGATGACATTTTCTTAGTCTGTTTAAGGTCAAATACAAGCCTTTAAAGAAGCCATGCTTGCTAAAGGCCTGTACAGAATAGTCTGAACACGTAGGACTAAAACGGCAAGACGGGGGATACCATGGTGAAACGGATGCTTGATATAGTCTTACAATTAATATGGCAATGTATTTCATCTGAAAAGTCACAATAAAAAAGCCTTGATTCCTAAAACCAAGGCTCCTCAAATATTAAAATAGATGCTTAGTTATAGATACTTTCTTTTCCAAATTTAACGGCTAGTAAGGCGTAAACTACGGCTCTGTATTTATTACGATTAGACAGCCCCATTTTCTCGATAACTTCCGCTACAGCAGCATCCAAGGCTGGGCTATCCGCCAATCCCAATTTTTTAATAAGGTAGTTTGTTTTAACTCGTTCTAATTCAGCAGGGTCAGAACCAGAAACTTTAGAAGAATCTGCGTTGTAAATAGATGGACCTAAACCCTTTGCTACGCTGTTTAATAAAGACTCACTTAATCCTAGACCTAATTCTGAATTTTGAGCTTTGTACTGCTCCATGCATTCTGCAAATTTACTCATGCTTCTTAATGTTTTGTTTTGGGAGAATATTTTACCCTACAATGTTACCAAAATTATTGATGCAAACCATATTTCTAAACCAGTTTTTAACACGATTATTAGTTAATGTCTGGCAAATATCGTATACCGCTCAAGAAGTTCCATCTGAGAGAGATACCAAACATTAAGTTGCTCCCATTTAAGAACAGTTTGGTACTTCTAGGATCTCCATAAAAACTATCAATATCTATTCTGCTACTCAATACTTCCTTACTATTAATTATGTATTTGGTGAAAAAACCTATCTCTAAAGGGGTAGCAAGGCGGCTAATAATTTCAAAGCCGAATTCGGCAGCTAAAGGAGCCGCTTTTTGACTAAACCCTCCTGTTACATAAATAGTGTCTTCAAACCCACCACGATTAAGTAAAGTAGGTCGTCTAAAGTTAAATTCTGTGATCATTTCATCTCGTCTGCCAAGTGTGTATTGAAGGCCTCCAATAGCATTTATATGTGAGTTTTTAGTAACTCTATCTAGCGTGATAAGGCGTTTTTTGAAACGCAAGACTAGTGTACTCTCCGTTCTTGCAACTTTGAAAGGTGCAATAGGGGTATCAGTTCTTTTATCAATCAGTTGCCAATTTAAGCTGAGTGGATTTCCGATGTAGCCTAGCTCAATCTGCCATTTATCATTATTATTGACTCCGAAATAACCCTCCCAGAAAGTATTTAATAAAGCTTTTGCCAAAACCTCACCTCCTAAAGTACTCTCTAGTTTTTTTCCGGCTATTTTGATTCCTGCATTTCCTGAGGCATACCAATATATCCTTTCTGTTTTGAGGTTCGGAAGTGCTATTTCGTTATTTATTATTTCTCTGTTCCTTGGGGTTTCGTAATAGGGCACTTCTTGGGCTCGAGCCTCAATAGCAACACAGCAAAAAAGTAAGTATCCAAGATTAATTTTCATAACACCTGCTATCTACGAAAATTATAAGCTTGTGGCTTAAATTCAGTATCAAAACTTCTAAATTCTCACGAAAACGTTACATTCTCCAAAAAAAAGAATCTTGTATTTATTTCAAAATGGTAATTTTCGTAGATTCGTAAAATTTTAAAATAATCTTAGAAATGTCTGAAAGCGTTGCAACAAAAGTCCCGACCTGGTTAATGATTGTTATCTATTTAGCCGTTCTGGCTGTTTTGGCAATTTTTGGTGATTTATTCATTTTTATTCTAGGAGCTATTCTTGAGACTTTAGTCTTCGCTTCTGGGTATAATGCTGCTAAATCGGTCCATTAGGTAGGACAGAATTATTGTTTCACTTTTACAACCTTTCGTCTATTTACAACGTAATAGCACCGCATGAATGGAGAATTCTCCGGGAATGAGTTTCTTAAGTTAATCGAGAAATGTCTTGACAGTGACCGGTCAGCCCAAAAAAGGTTGTACTCGGATTTCTACGGGTTTGCTATGTCTGTGTGTCTTCGATACTGTAAAACTAAGGAAGAGGCTCAAGAGGTGCTTAACAATGGGTTTCTTAAGGTTTTTAAGAATCTCGATAAATATATTACCTCACAGTCTTTCAAGAATTGGTTTAAGAGAATATTGATAAATGCTTCCATTGATTTCTATAGAAGTCAGAAAAAGCACTATTATCATCAAGACATAAACACCGCATACACACTCCACAGCGAAAGCTCTTCTGCCGACAGCAAGTTAAAGCAAGAGGATCTAATGCAGCTCGTAAATTCATTGCCTTTGGCATACAAGACTAATTTTTGTCTTTTTGCCATAGACGGATTCTCGCATGGTGAGATTTCAAAACAGCTCGGAATAAGTGTAGGAACTTCTAAATCTAACGTGTCGCGGGCTCGGAAAATGTTAAGAACTAAACTTGAAGCGAGTTCAGTTGGTATGAATATTGTTTAAATAATGAAAGATTTTAAAAATATATCGGACCAAGCGATTGACGACCTTTTCAAGGTATCGGCAGAAAAGACGCTTTCTGACTTTGATGAATCTGCTTGGGAAAAGATGAAAGGTTTATTGGATGGCTCAGTCCCAGACAAAGGTGGGTTTGCTCTCAAGAAACCTTTTGTCTATTCCGCCATTGTAATTTTGTCCCTTCTAACCGGTTATTTTGCTTACGAAAGGCCTTTTAGTGAAAATCGTAGAACCGTGGGTGCAGAAGTACTTAACGGCAATAGTGAAAATGACAATGCTAGTTCAGCGTTGGCAGAGGTTCAGAATCAAAAAGAAACAGAGAATAGCAAACAAGCCTTAACATCAGCTGATAAATTAATTACTTCGGCGGAACAGTTGCCTTCTGGGCTCAATGATCGTGAAGTATTTACAAAAAAACGCTTAAATGGTACTCTTGAGAGTTCAAACTCGTTGGACCAAAGTCCGAGGTCGAATCCTAAAAAGGCAAATATTAGGATAAATGAAAAAGGTATACTTACAACCATCGATAATACAATACCTGCTTTAATGGGTAAAAATAGCATAATAGCTCGCCGGTCGATTGTCAATGGGGTATCTTCTGAAATAACAGAAAACAAACAATTACTCGTCAATGAAATAGGGGGGAGCTCTGATGGGCAAGACCTGATTTCAGATCAAAAAGAAGGAGTCTTCCAAAACTCAACTAGGGAAGAGAGGAACGTCCGTATTTTGGATACCGATGATATTTCTAAGGACCAAAAAAATTTAGTAGAAGGGCAGAGACGGGACGAGGTTATTTCGTTAGAAGCTAGAATATTCAACGTGGATATAGCAGAGATGGGTGGCTCTAACTACAGAAAATTTAAAACAATTTTTCCGTTACCTCTCATCATGGGAGCGGCGGTGGACAAGCAAACTGTAGAAAAGGGGAATAGACTATCATTAAGACTTGCCATTTCGCCTGATTTCAGTTCAATTCCAGAAAATAATATTTTTAAAATAGGGCACAATTGGGCAGCTCTGGTCGAATATAGAATTAAGAATAGATGGATCCTTCAGACTGGTGTTATGAAATCTGTGAAGTATTATACAGCCCTTTCAGCACAGTATAGATGGCCATCAAATTGGGGAGAAAGGCCCTCAGAATTAAATCATGTGAATGCCAAATGTAATATTTTAGACATTCCTGTAAATGTTCGTTACGATTTGACTCAAGGAAAAAATAAATGGTTTGTTCAAGGTGGTTTAACAAGTTATCTAATGCTTAATGAGCAGTATGAATATGTTTATAATGAAGGAAGTCCAGCCCAAAAGTGGAACCACTGGGAAGGTAAAACAGGATTTTATGCTGCAGGGGTAGCTAATTTATCTTTTGGCCTAGAAAAGAAGTTAGGAAGAAGGTTAAGCTTACAGGTAGAGCCATTTGCTAAGATCCCTATCGGAGAAGTTGGTTTTGGAGATGTCAAAATTGCTACTGTTGGTGTATTCTTTTCTACGAACATAGGACTGGTTAGATAATAGAAGACACAACCTTTTATTTCCTCTTGGCGTATGTACTGCGTTAAACCAAAAAGTTTCTAGATTATGCAAGTTAGGCAAAACAAAGAATTAAGCAGAGGCCAGTTTTTAAAACAAATGGGTATGAGTTCAAAGGCTCTTATGGCATTTTACTGTATGGGTGCCATATCAGCCTGTACTAAAGAAGATGGTGCAGTACCTATTATAGGAGCTCCTGGAGTTGACCCCGTTGACACTACTGGAATAACGGGTTCTACTTCTGGAACTGACATTAAGTTTACAGTAGACTTAACTAATGGAGATTTCTCTAAGCTGAAAACAGATGGGGAGTTTGCTTACGCCGGCGATATAATTATTGCCAACATTGGTAATGGGGCTTTTTTGGCCTTAGCAAAAAGCTGTACACATCAAGGTACTACGGTAATCTTCAGAAAAGAGAGTAATGACTTTATGTGTCCTAATCACGGTTCTGAATTTGCGAGTGACGGTTCTGTAACTCAAGCTCCAGCATCTAGCGGATTAAAGTCATATACAGTAACGCTTTCTGCTGATAAGAATACATTAGATGTATCTTAGGTATGAATTCTAAAAAAAAAACTAGAAAATGAAACTGACATTTTTATTTGCAACTTTTTTCTTTGGATTAAGTTTAATTTCCAACGCTCAGGAAATATCATTAGATGATTTATTGTCTGATATTAAAGCTGAAGAAGAGGAACCAGTGTATCTGCCAAAAAAAATGTTATTTACGCAAAGAATGCTTTGGGGAGAAAAAGGGCTTTACAGAGGTATTGGTTTAGCTCCTAAGATTCTAACTGCTGAGACGAGAGCAAAAGAGCTTAGAGCGAGAAGAACGATGTTTAAAATTCATCAAGCTACCGGTCTTTTAGCAGCAGCAGGTATGATAACCCAAGCCATACTTGGTCCTAAATTGTACAATGGCAACTTTGGAATTAGAAATGCTCATAAAAGAGTGGCTTTAGGAACAAATATTGTCTACGGTACAGCGGCATTGCTCTCTTTTACGTCACCTCCACCAATGGTAAATAGAAAGAAATTCGATAATATTAAATTGCATAAATTGCTATCCATAGTGCATCTTTCAGGAATGGTGGCTACTAATGTTCTGGCCAGTCAAGCGAGCGATGGAAATGTAGATAAAAAATGGCATAGGGCTGCAGCTGTTACCACTTTTGGTGCTTATGTGGCCGCTATAGCATCTATCAAATTTGAATTCTAAATACGTATCATGATGAAAAAAAATAGTTTTCTTTTTATATCATTTTTATGTCTTTGTAGTTTCACGGATAGGCCTGCGATGAAAAAGAAAGTCTCGGCCATTATGGAGTTATCAACTTTTATGTACGGTATGCATCATCCTTTACATAGTTTTGAGTCTACTGCCAAGGAATTCAAATGCATAGCTGTCTATAATGAAGACTCTAATCAGCTGGAAGTGGTAGCTGTGAGCGTACCTGTAAAGAACTTTGATAGTGGTAATTCTAATCGAGATTCACATGTTATTGAGACCTTGGAAGGTTTAAAGTATCCTAACATAACTTTTTCGGCACAGGATGTGAGTTATGAGGGACAAAAAGTATCGGCGAAAGGGAAATTGGTTTTCCATGGGGAAAGTAAGCCTTTTACTATTACTGGTGAGCAGACTCTAAATGGGAAAAATCTTTCTATACATGGAAGTTTCGATGTTAATATGACTGAGTTTGGTGTGAAGCCTCCAAGTTTAATGGGTATGTCTACAGACGAAGAAATTAAAGTATCATTTGACTTTAAGTTTGAGATATAATCTAACACAATTTCAGTAGGATTTAAAAGTGTCACTTCATTTGATATGGTTTTTTGACTGATTAGAGACCCTTGCAAGGGGCAGAATTAATTAGACTATATTTTGTATCTTCTAAGCATGGAATTAGTACAACAGCCAACACTAGCAGATACCATTTGTGATCTTCGTTCTC
>JBNMFK010000118.1:0-10906 GCA_051269965.1 Algoriphagus sp.
TTCCAGTTTGGCTTTTACTTATTATAACAACCAAATTACACCTACTCAGCCGGGGCCCGTGGATATGAAAAAGATTTCATACATCTTCCCGCTAGTGTTTTTCTTTGTATTGAATAGCTTTCCTGCTGCATTGAGTTTTTATTATCTCGTTTCTAACCTAGTAACTATTGCACAACAGCTTATTGTAAAAAGGTTTGTTGACGAAGATAAAATCAAAGCCACTCTGGCTGAGAACAAAAAGAACTACGCTACAAAGCCTAAAAAGACCAATAAATTTGCCAATTACATGCAGAAACAATTGCAGGCCCAAGAAGAATCAAATAAGCAAAAAGGGGCTGACTTAAAGAAGCGTAAGAAAAAGTAGTCTCATAAAAACGTGTTCTGTGTGTTGGTACACACAGAACATTTTCGTTTTTTTACATCAAGATACTCTTCTCATCAAAAATCAAATATGCGTTATCTTGTCATCCTCTTTCTTTGTATTACTCAGTTTACCCAAGCCCAGAAGACAGACCAAGCTTACCTTTTAGATTATAAATCTGGCGTTCAGGCTTATGCATTAGCTGAGTATCAGAAGTGTCTTGATATTCTTACTCCGCTCACGGCAAGTTCTTATACAAATCCTATAACGCCTTATACGCTCTACTACTATAGCCTGGCATCTATGGAGGTTAATAAGGCCTATCAAGCTAGGGAGATGCTCAGAAAATTGATTCATGATTTCCCAGATTGGAATAAAATAGATGAAGCATTCTATTTATATGGATTCGCTAATTTTAAGGATGAGTATTATCAAGAAGGTATTTCTTATCTAGAAAGAATTAATTCTCTAGCCCTTAAAAAAGATAGTGAACTTCTCCTTCAAACTTCTATTCCTAAAATTGAAAATATCATCCTTCTCAAAGAGTTAAATCAAAGTTTCCCTGATTTAAAAATTGTAGCTGAGACCATCGTTAATAGAATCCAAGAAAGAAAGTATAACATCAAGGTAGATTTAGAACTTTCTGACAGACTGACTAACCTCTTCAAACTGACGGATAAAAAGACTAAAAGTAATTTAAATAGAAGCGACTTTACTAGAGCCTTTGATGATGACACGATAGATTTTGGCATTTTACTTCCTTTTGACTTGGCAAAATTTGATGTTAAACAAGCCACCAGCAGTAATAGATATGTTTATGATATGTTTACAGGTATGGAAATGGGCTTGGCAAAAATACGGAAAGAAGGTATTTTAGCTAAGCTGTATGGATTTGATGTCGGTAAAAATGCTTCAAGTATTGAGAACTATATGAAAGATGAAAATTTCAAAAAAATAGATTTGATCTTTGGCCCACTTTATGGTAGGCCCAATAAAGTGGTAGAAACTTATGCCCAGAAAAATAAAATTTATCAAGTTCATCCAATATCAAATAGTCAAACGTTAATACAGGCTTCAGAATCTCGTTTTCTAGTACAAGCCTCCAATCAAACTCAGGCTATTAATAGTTTAGATTTTGTGGCAACCTTAGAAAAAGAAAAAATCGTAAGTATTTATTATAGTTCTGTAGCAAAAGACTCCATTTTAGCCCATGCCTACAGCACCGAGGCAAAAAAAAGAGGTTATAAAATAAGCGAGTGTAAAGTTTTCAACGAGGAAATACCCATAACTCAAGACCAAAAAGTAGGTCATGTATTTATAGCTGGAGATTCTAAGTTTGGTCCTAAAGTTCTTCGAGCTTTAGGGCAAGCTAAGGCCGACTCTGTCATTATTGCCTCTGATGGTAGCTTTAACTTAGAGTCTGTTACTAGACAAATGTTATCTAGAGATTTATATATCATTCAGCCGCAATTTATCAATACACAATCTGGGGCCTATAAAGCTTTCAAAAAGAAGTACATAGCACAAATGAAGATGTTGCCATCTTACTACGCTTATCTCGGCTATGACATGATTCTGTTCTACAGCAGAATGTTAAAAAATGGAAGAGAAATTTTTAGATTAAACCTTAACGAGAGCCCAAAAATGGACGATTTGCTCTTATCTGGTTTTGATTATTCTAAAAATAGTTTTGAGAATAAAGTCGTCCCAATCGTAAAATATAATCAGGGTAATTTTGAAATTGTAAATTCAAATGAATAAAATAAGCACAGAACTTTTTGAAGAGGCTCAAAACTATATTCCTGGAGGAGTAAATTCTCCTGTTAGAGCATTTAAGGCTGTCGGAGGTAATCCCATATTTATTGATAAAGCTAAAGGTGCCTTTGTATATGATGTGGATGGCAATAAATACATAGACTTAATTAATTCTTGGGGTCCAATGATATTGGGCCATGCCAATCTTAAAGTTGAAAAGAGTGTGAGAGCGGCTCTGGGTAAATCATTTTCATTTGGAGCACCTACTTCCCGTGAAGTAGATATGGCCAAAATAATATGTGACATGGTACCATCTATTGAGAAGGTTAGGATGGTTAATTCTGGAACAGAAGCGACTATGTCCGCTATAAGAGTGGCTCGTGGATTTACTGGAAAGGATAAGTTTATAAAATTTGAAGGCTGTTATCATGGTCATGGCGATTCCTTTTTGATAGCTGCCGGAAGTGGAGCTGTTACGATGGGAACACCAAACAGCCCCGGCGTAACGAAGGGTACAGCAAAAGATACATTACTGGCACCATTTAATGATTTAGAGGCTGTTCGCACACTTGTGGCGGCTAATAAAAATGAAATCGCAGCTATTATCATAGAACCTGTGCCTGGCAACATGGGTTGTGTAATTCCCGAGCAAGGCTACTTACAAGGCCTTAGAAATATCTGCGACCAAGAGAAAATCGTCCTTATTTTTGACGAAGTAATGACAGGCTTCAGGCTCGCTCAAGGAGGTGCTCAAGAAAGATTTGGCGTCAGGCCAGACATGACCACTCTAGGCAAAATTATTGGTGGAGGAATGCCTGTAGGAGCATTCGGCGGCAAGAAAGAGCTTATGGATTTCTTAAGCCCTGTTGGCCCTGTTTACCAGGGTGGTACTTTAGCTGGAAACCCAATTGCGATGGCGGCAGGTCTTACGATGCTAAGAGAATTGCAATCCAATCCTTCTGTTTATAAGCAATTAGACGAAACGGGAGAAGAGATTGTAGCGGGAATACAACGTACTTTAGTGGATATGGGGCTACCTTATACCATGAACAGTATAGGTTCGATGTATAGTTTATTTTTCACGCCGGAGAAAGTTGTAAATTTTGATACAGCAAAGACAACAGATACTGCATTATTTGGTAAGTATTTCAGAGCCATGTTAAACAGAGGTGTCTATTTGGCTCCGTCACAATACGAGTCACTATTTCTTTCTACTGCTCTGAAAACAAGTCATATAAAAGCTATCATAAAAGCAAATAGAGAGAGTCTAGAAGAAATCTGCTAATATGCCAAAATATACTGTAATAGTGCCTGTTTACAACAGACCTCAAGAAGTTGAAGAGCTTTTAGAGAGCTTAACCAAACAGACTTTTACAGATTTTGAAGTTATTATTGTAGAAGATGGTTCAAATGATACTTGTGAATCTGTTTGTTATAAATATGCTCATTCTTTAAATCTCCATTACTACTTCAAACAAAATGAAGGTCAAGGCTTTGCTCGAAATTTTGCTTTTGAAAAGGCTAATGCTCCCTATTTTGTACAGCTAGACTCAGACGCACTATTGCCTCCACACTATTTTGAAGTGGTTAATAGAGGAATTGAAGAAGACAACCTAGATGCCTATGGTGGGCCGGATGAAGCACATGAAAGCTTCACTCCTATCCAAAAAGCCGTTAACTATGCTATGACATCAGTTTTTACAACAGGAGGCATACGTGGCAAGAAAAAAAATATGGGTGGACAATATACTCCCAGAAGTTTTAATTTTGGCCTTTCCAAAAAAGTTTGGCAGACGGTAGGAGGCTATAAAATCACTCGCCTAGGAGAAGATATCGAGTTAAGCCACCGTATTATCAAGGCTGGATTTAAAGTTGGTCTTATTCAAGAGGCCTTTATCTATCACAAAAGAAGAACCTCATATAAGCAGTTTTATAAGCAATTGCATTTCTTTGGGCGAGCCAGAATCAACATTAGTCGTTTTTTTCCAGAACAATTAAAGATCGTTCACGCCTTTCCTGCGGCTTTCACACTTTTTGTATCCAGCCTACTGTTCACTTTTGTTTTTATAAAGCCACTCTTTTCTTTGAGCTTAGTCATACTAACACTCTATTTTACCATACTTTTCATTGACGCTGCTTTAAAAAGCAAATCTATTTGGGTAGCTCTTTTAAGTTTGCCTGCCTGTTTTATTCAGTTATTTGCCTATGGCCTAGGATTTATACAAGAAGCACTAAAAGGGTTTAAGCAAAAACCTTAAGGCTTGCCGTTTACTCGACACCGTTTTATCTTTATGCGAATTGTAGGACCATATCAGAAAAACCCGAACGAAATCCTCAGTCAAAGGGTTTTTAAAGAGAATTTAAATTCAGAACTTTGCAAGAAGAAAAAGTAAGCGGAAAAATATTTGACACAGCCGTTTTAAAACGATTGGCCAAGTTTATTAGCCCATATAACGGGCGATTTTTCTTGCTTGTCTTCATTATATTGTTGGGAGCGGTATTGTCACCCCTTATGCCACTTTTAATTAAGTATACCATAGACGTCCCAATAGCAAACGGTGACGCAGCTGGACTAAGTAAAATGTTGATGCTCATGATCGGGCTATTATTTTTATCGTCGGTTCTGGCCTTTTTTAATACCTTTTTAGCAGGGTGGCTAGGCCAAAATATCATTAGGGACATTCGTGTTCAGCTTTATGATAAGATTCTGAGTCTCAAGCTTCGGTTTTTTGACGAAACACCCATTGGTAGATTAGTTACTAGAACCATTTCAGATATAGAAACGCTTTCTAATGTTTTCAGTTCTGGTTTTGCAGCCATTGCAGGTGATATACTACAGCTCGTTCTTATTATATCTGTCATGTTTTACACGGATTGGAGACTCTCCCTAATTAGTTTAAGCACTATACCCTTGATGCTTTTTGCTACTTATATTTTTAAAGAAAAGGTAAAAAAGTCGTTCAATTTTGTACGAAATGCGGTATCAAACCTAAACAGTTTTGTTCAAGAGCAAATCACGGGAATGAGTCTGGTGCAAGTATTTAATGCCGAAAAAATTTCTTTTAAAAAGTTTGAAGAAATTAATAAGCACCATCGGCATGCTAATATACAGTCTATTCTATATTATTCCGTCTATTATCCCGTGGTAGAGGTAATCTCTGCTTTGGGCGTAGGATTAGTAGTCTGGTACGGAGCTATTGAAATATTAAATCCAGAATTGGATGTAACTTTCGGTACGATCACGGCTTTCATCATGTTTATTAATCAATTCTTCAGGCCAATAAGGATGTTGGCGGACAGGGTAAATACTCTTCAGATGGGTATTGTTAGTACCGATAGAATTCTTAAGCTGTTAGATAGTGAAGATTCTATTCAAAACAATGGGACTATCACTGCTCCGATAAAAGGAGAAGTAAGTTTTGACAAAGTATGGTTTGCTTATAGAGACGAAAACTATGTATTGAAAAATATTTCTTTTGAAGTTAAAGAAGGTGAGACCGTAGCTTTCGTGGGAGCTACAGGTGCCGGAAAAAGCTCCATTGTTAACCTTTTAACCCGATTTTACGAAATCAACAAAGGAGACATTAAAATTGATGGAATTGATCTCAAAAACTATGATTTGTCTCATCTTAGAAGAGAAATTGGTATGGTTCTTCAGGATGTCTTTTTATTCTCAGATACCATTCGTAACAACATTACTTTAGGAAATACCGAAATCTCTGACGTTCAAATAGTAGAATCTGCGAAAATGGTGGGAATTCATAATTTCATTATGCAGCTACCTGGTAACTATGATTACAATGTCATGGAAAGAGGGGCTACACTTTCTGTAGGTCAGCGTCAATTGATCTCTTTCGTAAGAGCGATGGTACAAAACCCAAATATCATTGTGCTAGATGAAGCTACTTCATCTATTGATACAGATTCTGAAGAGTTAATACAGGCGGCTATTGAGAAGCTCATGAAAGGAAGAACTGCAGTAGTTATTGCTCACCGTTTAAGTACTATCCAAAAAGCCGATAAAATCGTAGTGGTAGACAAAGGAGAGATTATAGAAATTGGAACTCATGAGCAACTTTTAAGAAAAAGTGGCGCTTATTCCAACCTCTATGAAATGCAATATGCAACTGCCATAGCCTAGATTCTCTGAGCATATACTTAATTATCATGGATTACACTTTCTAACCATCACACGCATGCGTAAGTATAAGTAATAGACCCACTAAATGTGTTTATCTAGCTTTATTCTTTGGCATAACATTTGGACTAATATCTAACTTTACAACCAAGAATTATGTTTATATTCACTCACAACAAAACTATAGCCTTAGTTTTGATAGTCCTCTGTACTGCTAAAGTAAATGCTGAAGGCCCTTTTCCTAATTTTAATGCTGGTTACCCTTTCAGTGAAGGTCTCTCCAAAATTAAAATCAATGGACAGTTCGGCTTTTTAGATAAAGAAGGGAACATATCTATTCATTGTGATTATGATTATGCCTCAAATTTTAAAAATGGATTTTCCATTGTAAGAAAGGGAACTAAGTATGGTTTTATTCTGAAAAATGGACTTCCACTTACTGCTTTAGATTATGATTTCCTCGAGCCTTTTGAAGGAAATAGAGCTCTATTTAGGAAAAATAAGAAATTTGGCTACCTAGATATCTTTGGAACCGAAGTTATTCCAAATACATTTGATTTCGCACTGAGTTTCGAAGGAGAATTGGCAGTGTTTTCTGAGAACAATAAGTCTGGATATATAAATAGAAGAGGTGACGTCGTAATTGCTCCGAAATATACCTTTGCACTAAATTTTACAGAAGGATTAGCTCCAGTTATGAGAAATGGAAAGTGGGGCTATATTTCAGAAAATGGTCAAACAGCTTTAGCATTTGAATATGATTTCTCGTCAAATTTCAAGGAAGGTAGAGCCACTGTACGAAAAGGAAATAAAACCACTATCATAAATAATAAAGGTAACGCCTTAACAAAATACGAGTTTGATAACATTTCGGAATTCGTAAATGGCTATGCTCTTTTTAGACAAGACGAGAAGTTTGGAATCATGAGTAAAAAAGGCTTTGTTAAAATAACAGGTATAAATAAAATGATACAATCTACAAACGGCCTTTATGCTTTTAGTAGAAACAACCTTTGGGGCTTTATTAATAGCAACGGAAATGAAATAGTGATACCTACTTACACTGAGGTGGGAAACTTCTATGAAGGGATAGCTAGTGTTATGCAAGATGGTAAGTATGGCTACGTTAATGACATTGGGCAGGTTATAATTCCAATTATTTATGATGCAGCAGCAAACTTTTCAGATGGTTTGGCCGCCGTTAAATTAAGAGACACCTATTACTACGTAGATTACATGGGAACCGCGAAACTTGCTTTAGCTTTAGATAAAAAGGCTATCCCTATGAAAATAAAAGTCCAAACAGGTCAAAAAATAAAATGATATACAGCAAGGACAAAATGGTTAAAGTGTTTTTAAAGTAATAAACAAAAAATAAAAAGATTTCAATTAAAAGTATCGCGTAAAAAAAACCTTCTAATCGAAGGCTTTTTTCATTTGAACAGTCAAATTAAAAAAAGAGGACAAATTAAACTTTTGGCATGGCCCTATTTCTTGCTTTTTGAAAGATATCATTAGAAATCAAAGCTATTTTTTTTCTTAGAAGGGAAATATGCGTACGTCAGAACTAGATATTGGTAAACTCAAAAGTATTGTTCATACAAAAAGACATTCCGCAGGCTATTTTAAAGAAAGTATTGGCGCGTCATTAGCAAGAATCCAAGTAACTAAATTAATTAAAAGATGTTACCATATAAATCAACACTGTTTTTAGTTTTTATACTAAGCCAAGCCTCGCTGACATTCGCTTCTTATCCAATTCCAACTTCTAGCTTCAATGCGGGCTACTCTTTCAACGACGGTCTTTGCAAAATAAAAATTAACGGACAGTATGGATATATGAACAAAGAAGGAAATATTCTTATTCCATGTAAATATACCTATGCCTCCGACTTTAATCAGGGTTTTGCAATTGTAAAAACCGCCGAAGGATATTCATTTATTCTTAAAAATGGACATAATTTAAATAAAGAATCCTACGATTATTTAGAGTCGTACAATGGTAACCGTGCTTTATTTAAAAAAGCTGGTCGATTCGGGTATTTAGATTTAAATGGTAATGAAGTCATTGAAAGTAGTTTTGAAACGGCCATGAGTTTTGATGGCGACTACGCCGTAATCAGAAATGGAGATTTATCAGGTTTTATAGACCGAGATGGCCAAGTGGTTATTAAACCCCAGTATGATTTCGCCCTAAACTTTATTGAAGGCTTAGCACCGGTGATGAAAGAAGGAAAGTGGGGATACATTAACACCCAGAATAGTCTAGTTCTAGACTACCAATTTGACGCTGCTTCAAACTTTTTTGAACGCAGAGCTACGGTGACGAAAAACAACCAAAGCTTCCTTATTAATTCCAGGGGCAAATTTTTATCTAAAGGGTACGAAAATATAGCACAATTCGTGGATGGTTTTGCTTTATGCCTAAAAGATCAAAAATATGGTATCCTAAACAAAAAAGGTAATCTGATAATCTCTGGGATGGATAGAATCATGAAAAGTAGCAACAATTTATATGCTATTTCTAGAAACAACCTTTGGGGATTCATCACAACAAGTGGCAAAGAAGTGCTAACTCCATACTTTACCAATGTAGGAAAATTTAAAAATGGTTTGGCCAAAGTTCAACTAGACGACAAGTTTGGTTATATCAATCAAAAAGGCAATGTGGTTATTCCTATCATTTATGACTCCGCTCAAGATTTTTCAAATGGCATGGCCTCTGTAAAACTCAGAGGTGTATACTACTTCTTAAATGACGACGGTCAAGAGAAGCTTGCCTTATCATTAGACGACAGATCGGGTCCTGAAGGAATCATTGTTAAAGTTAATCAAAACGAGTTACAATATAGCGACGGAAGGCTTGTTACGGCATCCGTTAAATAGGAAATAAGTGGTTTTTTGTTAAATTTTTAGTCATACCCCTCTCATAGAGGGTTTTTGACTTTTACCTCCAGACAGATCCGCTTTGTGCACCTAACTTACACTAATGGTCAATTAAGTCAGATACTCGTTCTTTACTAAACTATTCAAACGTGTTTTTAAAAGCATGTACTCATTCAGGTTTTAGCTTTGTTATATTGATGCTAATATATTAGGATTTTGGAGGCAAAATCCTTATTTTCGCTGTTAATTTAGAATTGATAAAAAACTCCCATATGGCATTCAACATAGACATCATAAAGTCCCTATACAATCAAATGGCTGATAAAATAGATAAAGCCAGAGAAATCACCGGTAAACCATTAACACTTTCTGAAAAGATTTTGTACGCACACCTTTCGCCTGAGCAGGAAGCCACGGCGTTTAAAAGAGGTAAGGATTACGTTGACTTCGCTCCTGACAGAATTGCCTGTCAAGATGCTACTGCCCAGATGGCTTTGTTACAATTTATGCAAGCAGGTATACCTCAGGTAGCTGTACCTACCACAGTACACTGCGACCACCTCATCCAAGCAAAGATGGGAGCTGACAAAGATTTGCAGGCTGCTCTAAATTCTAGCAATGAAGTATTTAACTTTTTAGAAGCAGTTTCTAGCAAATACGGTATAGGATTTTGGAAACCTGGTGCTGGTATTATACATCAGGTGGTTTTAGAAAATTATGCTTTCCCGGGAGGAATGATGATTGGTACAGATTCTCATACAGTAAATGCTGGAGGACTAGGAATGCTTGCCATTGGTGTAGGTGGAGCAGATGCTGTAGATGTAATGGTAGGTATGCCGTGGGAGCTAAAATTCCCTAAGCTTATCGGGGTAAAATTAGTAGGTAAACTTTCTGGATGGTCTTCACCAAAAGATATTATCCTCAAAGTGGCGGGTATCTTAACTGCCAAAGGAGGGACAGATGCCATAGTGGAATATTTCGGTGAAGGAGCTAACTCTATCTCATGTACTGGTAAAGGAACTATTTGTAACATGGGTGCAGAAATAGGTGCCACTACTTCTACTTTTGGTTATGACGACTCTATGGAACGTTATTTAAGAGCTACAGGTAGAAATGATGTTGCAGATGCCGCTAATCAAGTTAGACCTCAATTAACAGCGGATCCTGAGGTTTATGCAGATCCTGAGAAGTATTTTGACCAAGTTATTGAAGTTAATCTTTCAGAGTTACTTCCTCACCTTAACGGTCCTTTTACACCAGACTTAGCTACTCCAGTAGGTACTATGACCGAAAAAGCGATCAAGAACGACTGGCCTTTAAAAGTAGAATGGGGCTTAATAGGTTCATGTACCAACTCTTCTTATGAAGATTTATCAAGAGCAGCTTCTATAGCTAAACAGGCAGTAAATAAAGGTTTAAAAACAAAAGCAGAGTTTGGTATCAATCCTGGTTCTGAGCAAGTAAGGTTCACCGCAGAGAGAGATGGCTTGCTTAAAGTTTTTGAAGATTTGGACGCCACTATCTTCACAAATGCTTGTGGACCCTGTATTGGCCAATGGGCTAGAGCAGGTGCAGATAAAAAATTAAAAAACACCATCGTTCACTCATTCAACAGAAACTTTGCAAAAAGAGCAGATGGGAATCCAAATACGCACGCCTTTGTAGGTTCTCCTGAATTGGTTGCTGCGGTTGCTATTGCTGGTCGTTTAGACTTTAATCCAATCACAGATACCCTCACAAATGATAAGGGCGAAGAAATAAAATTC
>JBNMFK010000119.1:0-10889 GCA_051269965.1 Algoriphagus sp.
AACCCATAATTCACCTCCTTCAAATAAGTGAGATAGAAGACAGTACCAGCAAGGACTAGAAAAAGTAGAAGTAGGTTTAGGTTTTTTTTCATAAAAAAAGAGCAGAAGAAAATCTTCCACTCTTTAACGTTTTCCTAATAATGATTATTTATTGATTCAGAGATAACATTTGAATTTCTATCTCGGGATCTTTTTATTTAGTTTTCTCTTTTTCTTTATTCTTGCCTTTACCTGTTCCAAGTTCTACCTCGTCTTTGCCCGCAATAGTGTCCTTAATACGTTGCTCCAATTCATCCATGAGTTCTGGAGTATCTTTTATAAGTCCTTTAACGGAGTCTCTTCCTTGGCCTAATCTATCTTCTTTGTAAGAGAACCATGAACCAGATTTCTTTATAACATCAAGGTCTACGCCCAAATCTAAAATTTCTCCAGCCTTGGAGATACCTAGACCATACATGATGTCAAATTCCACAACTTTAAATGGTGGGGCCATTTTATTTTTAACCACTTTTACTCGAGTACGATTCCCCACCACATTTGCATCACTATCCTTAATTTGACCTATTCTTCGTATATCAAGCCTCACAGAAGCATAGAATTTTAAAGCATTACCACCGGTTGTAGTTTCTGGCGAACCAAACATCACTCCTATCTTATCTCTTAACTGATTAATGAAAATGCACGTACAGCCAGTTTTATTAATAGTACCAGTTAACTTCCTTAGAGCTTGTGACATCAAACGAGCCTGAAGCCCCATTTTACTATCTCCCATATCACCTTCCAGCTCAGCCTTAGGTACTAGGGCAGCCACGGAGTCAATAACTAAAATATCTATTGCTCCAGAAGAAATTAAATGTTCAGCGATTTCTAAGGCCTGCTCACCATAATCAGGCTGAGATATAAGTAAATTAGCAGTATCAATACCTAAGTTTTCAGCATATAATCTATCAAAAGCGTGCTCTGCATCTACAAAAGCAGCAATACCACCAGCTTTTTGAGCTTCTGCTATGGCATGCATGGCTAAGGTAGTTTTACCAGAAGACTCTGGCCCATAAATTTCTACAACTCTTCCTCTTGGAAAACCACCTATTCCCAATCCCAAATCTAGACCCAATGAACCCGTGGAAATGGTAGGAATGTCTAAAACTTTCGTATCACTAAGTCTCATGACCGTGCCTTTTCCAAAAGCTTTATCTAATTTGTCTATTGTAGTTTGAAGAATTTTTAGGCGTTCGATATTTTCTGCCATTGATAAAATATTTAGCTGTTTACGTTTTTTTTATTGTCAGTAACAAAGGTATTGTATCTTTGCACAGTTTGCTAGCATTTTTCAGCTAATAAATTTAGCATTCAGTTTAAGTGATTGGGGATAAGATATTTATATCTAAGGTTTTAGTTATAAAATCACCAATTGTTCTCTAAATTAGCCCAAGTAAGTAACTTATAAGTTATCTATGACCCATGATAGACAGAGTTAACTAAGCATTTATGTCAACCGTTCATAAAAAATGAAATACCTCGCGTGGATTAATTATTCACTTTTGTCTTCGGAATAAAACTCAAATTAGATATGCGTAATAACCTGTTCATTTTACTAGCGATTGCACTTTTGGGTGTATTTACCAATCCTTCTTTAGAAAAACATCAGAAGGCAATCGAAGACAAAGTGAAAAGCTTGAAAAACTTAGATGGCGATGTAGATAGTAATACAATCAAAAAACTTGGTGCAATTCTAGGAGAGGCCATGGGCCTTAACACAATGAGTCTATATCTAAACAATAATGTTAAAATTGAAGATTTGAAAGTTTTGTCACTTACTAAGTTGAAAATCAACGGAGACTATAAAACTGTGGGTATTGGTGCGTTCGGTAAAGTTTTCCTTTTCGATGATGTTAAGAGGTTTGTAGACGAAAAGGTTTTTGAAATTAAATCTACTGTTGAATAACTTATAGAATAAATAGTATTTGAGAGCTCTTAGCTCCCAAGCATCTTTTTCTATCTTTACGATTTACAAAAAAGAAATATAGATTTAGGATGCTTATATCATATAATACGCTCAAAAAAATTATTAATTTTCCTCATAATCCAGAGGAACTCTCTGTTTTGCTCACTTCCACAGGTTTAGAGGTAGAGGGTTTAACAGAAAAAGCTTCCATTGCTGGCGGACTTAGAGGCTTGTTTATTGGTCAGGTGAAATCTTGCGTACCGCACCCTAATGCGGATAAACTTATGTGCACCACTGTGGATGTAGGTCAGGGAACTTTGTTAGATATAGTTTGCGGAGCACCTAATGTGGCCGAAGGTCAAAAAGTAGTTGTAGCCAGAGTGGGAGCCGAGTTGTTTCCATCGGAAGGAGATTCATTTATAATAAAAAAGTCTAAAATTAGAGGAGAGGTTTCTGAGGGAATGTTATGTGCCGAGGACGAGATAGGTCTTGGGAAAAGTCACGCGGGCATAATGGTTTTAGATACGGAGGTGGCTAACGGAACTCTAGCGGCATCCTTTTTTAATTTAGAATCTGATTATGCTATTGAAATTGGTTTAACGCCGAATCGAGCTGATGCGGCCTCTCATTTTGGTACGGCAAGAGATATAAAGGCTGTGACAGGAGCTAAGGTGAACTTGCCTTCTGTGAAAGATTTTAGATTAGGGTCGGCTACGCCAAAAATAGATTTAGAAGTCGTAGATGATCAAGGTTGTCCGCGTTTCTGTGGCTTAGAAATCCAAGGAGTTACGGTCAAAGAATCACCAGATTGGCTTAAAGCCTTTTTAAGAACTATTGGTGTGAATTCAATCAATAATCTCGTCGATATTACGAATTATATTTGCCACTTTTTAGGACAACCGATGCATATTTTTGATGCAGATAAAATTAACGGGCATAAAATAATTGTCAAAACACCAACGGCAGGAACACTCTTAACCACCCTAGATGGCATAGAAAGGAAATTGAACGGAAAAGACTTGGCCATTTGCAATGAAAATGGGCCTATGGCTTTGGCTGGTGTTTTTGGGGGAGAATCTTCAGGTGTTATAGGCATCACCAAGAATGTATTTTTAGAAGTTGCCTATTTTAATTCGAGTAGAATTCGTCATTCGGCGACAGCACATAGTTTAAAAACAGACGCTAGTTTTAGATACGAGAGAGGAACAGACCCAAACATGCCTCCTTATGCCTTAAAATTGGCGGCTCTAATGGTACAAGAATTGGCTGGGGGCGAGTTGGTAAGTCGTCAATTTGATAATTATCCAGTTAAAATAGAAAACCATAAAGTTTCGATTAAGTATAAGAATGTTGATAGACTGTTGGGCAAAGTACTTCCTCGAGACTTAATTAAGGATATTCTAGTTAAATTAGATATTGAGATTGACTCAGAAATTGACTCATGTTTACTTTTATCTGTACCTGCTTATAGAGTTGACGTGACAAGAGAAGCTGACATCGTAGAAGAAATATTGAGAATTTACGGTTTCGATAATATTGAGCTTTCGGATCATCTTAGTTCTGATTTTATTTCCAACTTCAAAGGGGTGGTTCCAGAAACACAAGTTTTAAAAATCTCTGAACTTTTGGCAGCCAATGGGTTTAATGAGATACAAACATTATCTATTGTAAAGCCATCACAAAACGCAATTATTGGTGATGAATCTTCTCAGGTTAAATTGTTAAATCCGCTTACAGAGGATTTATCTGTGATGCGAAACAGCCTTTTGTTTTCTGGCTTGCATACGCTTACACATAACGCTAATAGACGAAATAAAGACTTAAAGGTTTTTGAATTTGGAAGGGTTTATAGTAAAAATGAAACAGAAGAAGGTCTCAAATATAGCGACCATCATAAGTTAGGTATTTGGATGACAGGAAGCCAAAAGTTCGAATCTTGGCAGCAAAAAAGTCAACCGCTCAGTTTTTTTGACCTCAAAAGTGAGGTACTTAAAGTTCTCTCACAAATGAGGCTGTATAATTTGAGGAGCAGCGAAGCTGTAGGTGAACTGTTTCAATACGGCATTGATTTCAAAATGAACAACAGAGTCATTGCTACTTTAGGTAAAGTTGAAAGGACTCATTTGAAGTTTGTTGACCTAAAACAAGATGTTTATTACGCCGAACTAGACTGGGCTTACATACTAAAAAAGTACTCTTACAAAGTAGATTTTAAGGAGATTTCTAAATTTCCTGAAGTAAGAAGAGACTTGTCTTTAGTCTTGGATAAAAAATCTAATTTTGCTGAAATAGAGGCTATTGCTTACAAAACGGATAAGAAACTCTTAAAGGAGGTCAATGTTTTTGACATTTACGAAGGAGAGAAACTGGGGCCTGGTAAAAAATCATATTCCGTGAGTTTTATGCTTCAGGATAAGGATAAGACTTTAAATGATAAGATGATAGATAAAACCATGCATAAGCTCATAGCTAATTTTGAAAACCAATTAGGAGCCGAGATTAGAAGGTGATTTTTGAATAGCATAAAGAATGCTATTTAAATTAATTCGGATCAATAAAATAAGCAGATGAACGCGAAAAAGCAATACGAAAACGAAAACGCCCTCATGTTTGCTCAGTTAGAAGAGCTTGCAGGAAAGGTGGAGAGTCGTATTGCCAAAGTCAAAAGCTATGAGCAACAGATAGTTGGACTAAATTTTGAACTAGAAAAGGCCAAAATAGAGAGAGATGAATTTAAACGTAAGATAGCACTCTTCAAAAGGTATAAGTCTGAGGAGGTAAAGAAAGAAGAGGGATTAGAGTTCTTGGAAGGCCAAAGTTTTAGTATTAGGAATAAAATCGCTAAAATTGTATCGGATATTGATGTAGATGAGTCAAGTGAGGAAGGAACAAAGGAATTGATACAAACTTTAATAGGCGAAATTGATGAATGCATTCGCTTGTTGCGGTAAATAAATATTTTGCTTCTAGAAAATGGAGTCTGAAAAAATAAGAGCGAACATTAAAATTAACGGCGAGACATTGCCTTTTTTGTTGACTCCGGCAGATGAGCCCTATTTTAGAGAAGCTGCGATTAAAATAAATGAGCGACTGGCCGAACTTCATAACAAGTACGGGGCTGTGGCTAATTTTGAACATTTACTCTCTACAGTTGCTGTAGAAGCCATGGTAGATGCCCTTCAGGCAGATGAAAACTACCAAAGGCTCAGAAGTGAACTTGATGGCAGATTGCAGAAAATAGATGCTCGCTTGAGCGTTTAATTCTTTCCTTTCCAATGATCTCTTTTCTTTGATGTTCGGAGTACGAAAATTTAAAGAAATATAATTAATGCAAGAATATTTATTAATGATTCTAGGCGTCTTCGGAGGTCTGGCAGGTGGCTTTTACATAGGGCAGTCCTTGCTGAAAAAATCAAGCAAAAACCAAGAAGAAGAAGCTATCAGGAAAGCTGACATTATTTTAAGGGATGCTAAATCCAATGCAGATAGCATAAGAAGAGACAGGCAGTTGGAGGCTAAAGAGCACTTTTTAAAGTTGAAGTCCGAGTTTGAAGAAAACTCAAGTAATAAGAAAAACATCATTCTCCAAAACGAGCAGAAAGTTAGGACGCTTCAGCAGCAAGCCGCTCAGTTAATGGAGAAAAATAAGAGAGAGGAAACAGAACTTCAGCAGAAAAAAAATAAGGTAGCCACACATCTTGAAGTTGCGACCAAAAGACAAGAGGAGGCAGAAAAACAACTTAAACAAACCGTAGCCCAATTAGAAAAAATAGCGGGACTGTCTGCTGAAGAGGCAAAAGAGCAATTACTAGATGCCCTAAAAGCAGAAGCAGAAGCAAATGCTTCGTCTTTTGTGAAGCATTCCATAGAAGAGGCTAAACTCTCTGCGACTAAAGAGGCAAAGAAAATAGTTATTCAAACCATCCAAAGAACCGCGGCAGAACAGGCTATAGAAAATTGTGTTTCTGTTTTTCATATAGAAAGTGATGAAATTAAAGGAAAAATTATAGGAAGAGAGGGAAGGAATATCAGGGCATTGGAAGCGGCTACGGGAGCAGAGATTATTGTAGATGATACCCCCGAGGCTATAGTGATTTCGAGTTTTGATCCTGTAAGAAGAGAAGTAACAAGACTTTCATTACACAGACTAGTAACGGACGGTAGAATTCACCCAGCGAGAATTGAGGAGGTAGTAAATAAAACCATCAAGGAAATAGATAATGAAATTATAGAGATAGGAGAGCGTACGGTTTTAGATTTAGGAATTCATGGGCTACATCCAGAACTTATTAAGATGGTAGGTAGAATGCGTTTTAGATCGTCTTATGGTCAAAACCTGTTGCAGCATTCTAGAGAAGTTGCAAAAATGTGTGGTACGATGGCTGCCGAAATGGGAATGAAGGTTAAACTGGCAAAAAGGGCTGGTCTTCTTCACGATATTGGTAAAGTATCTCATGAAGAGTCTGAGCTTCCTCACGCTATTTTAGGCATGGAACTTGCAAAAAAATATAAAGAAAATCCTGAGGTCTGTAATGCAATAGGTGCACACCATGACGAAATAGAAATGACTTCCCTTATTTCTCCAATTATACAAGTTTGTGATGCCATAAGCGGTTCTAGACCAGGTGCACGAAGAGAAATGATGGATTCTTACATACAACGTTTGAGAGATCTAGAGGATTTGGCTCTGGACTTTAAGGGTGTTGAGAAATGCTATGCTATTCAGGCGGGTAGAGAGCTTAGAGTAATTGTGGACGCAGAAAATGTAAATGATGACACGGCTAGTATGCTTTCATTTAATATTTCTCAAAAAATAGAGAAAGAAATGCAGTATCCAGGTCAGATAAAAGTGACGGTGATACGTGAAATGCGAGCAGTTGCTTATGCCAAATAAATATACGAGGTCAGCCTTCTGAGGTGATTATTTGTTAATAGAAACTTAAAGCATCCTTATTTTGGGTGCTTTTGGTTTATGTGGACAACCTTTCTTTATAATCCTTCATCTAATAGGCATTATAAGAACTTAAACTTTACCAAATATATAGATTATGAAAAAGCTATTTTTTATTGCTGCGACCTTGGTTGTTGGATTCACTTCATGTCAAGGCCCTAGAGGTTTAGACGGTCTAGAAGGGCTTCCGGGGCCACAAGGAATTACGGGCCAAGATGGAGGGTTAGTTTATGCCTCGGCCATAGAATTAATTGGAGATTTTACTCCAGAAAATGGCTTTCAAATCGTAGAAGCTTTTGGCTTTGACGTTTTTCCTGCAGATGTTCCGTTAGTTTACATTAGATGGGAAGAAACACAAAGTACGGAAATATGGAGACCAGTTCCCCAAACGGCCTATCTTGATCAGGGAGTATTAACTTATAATTTCGATTTTACTCAAGATGACTTTTCAATTTTCTTAGACGGAACTATTAAGGACTTTGCTACTATAGATGGAGCTTATTTGAATGACCAAGTTTTTAGAGTCGTAGTGGTACCTGCAGCATTTTTAGAAACAGCTAGAATAGCCTCTAAATCTTATGAAGCCATAACAAGTACTTTTGGGATTTCTGAAGGGGATTTTATCAAAAGAGATATAAGATAATTTATTCTTCATCAAAAAGAGCATCTATGTCATAGAGATGGTTGCTCTTTCCTTTTTTTGACTTTTGGATTTGGCTAAATTACCTCTGAATCATTTTTATACTATGCGAAAAGCTTTTCTATTTATGTGCCTAGCTATTTCTGCTGTGGGGCAAACGTCTAATTTACCTTTGATAATCATTGAAACCGGAGGACTAGAAATTCAAGATGAACCTAAGATTCCTGCTCAAATGAAAATCATTAATAATGAGCCGGGTAGGATGAACAACTTAAAGGATAGTCCAGAATTTGAAGGCCGAATAGGCATTGAATTTAGAGGTTCTTCTTCTCAGAGTTTTCCTAAAAAGCCCTATGGTTTAGAAACATGGGATGAAAACAACATGGATTTAGATACTACACTCTTTGGCTGGCCTAGTGAAAGCGACTGGATTCTTTTTGCATCATTTAATGAGAAAAGTTTGATGCATAATATCCTCACTATGAGGCTGGCTGAGCAAATGGGGCTTTATGCGAGCCGAACAAAATATGTAGAACTTTATCTCAATGGGAGCTATGAAGGTGTATATGTTTTCATGGAAAAGATAAAACGGGATAAAGGTAGAGTAGATATAGCAAAACTTAAACCTGATGAAGAATCGGGTGAAGATTTAACGGGAGGTTACATCATAAAAATAGACAAAGGAACAGGTGCCAACAAGGGTTCCTGGTTTTCAGAGTTTTCTAATAGTTCACCTGGTACAAAGTCTACCGAGTTTTTCTATGAATACCCAAAGAAGGCTACTGCTATTCAACAAGATTACATCAAAACATTCGTAGGAGATTTTGAAAAGGCTTTATCAAGTAATGAATTTACGGATTCTTTAAAAGGCTATCAGCAATATATAGATATGGAATCTTTTGTACTGCTGACTATTCTGAATGAAGTAAGCAAAAACGTAGATGGCTACAGAATTAGTACCTATCTCTACAAAGATAAAGGAGATAAACTAAAAATGGGACCTCCTTGGGACTATGACATAAGCTATGGGAATGCTAATTACTGCAATGGAAATAGTTTTAGAGGTTTCGGCTATGACTTTAATCAGATTTGTTCTGACCATTATTGGTTAGTGCCTTTTTGGTGGGAAAGGTTTTTGGCAGATGTTAATTTTATAGCTTCTTTTAGGAAAACTTATGATGATTTAAGAACCAATGGCGTTTTGCGAGATAGTGAGATTTTGGGATTGGTAGACGGTCTAGCGAGCGAGCTTCAAACTGCCCAAGAAAGAAATTTCACTAGATGGTCTATTCTGGGAAGATATGTCTGGCCACAACCAGAACCCTTTGCCAGTTCATGGCAAGGAGAGGTCGCTGAGTTAAAAGCATGGATACCTGAAAGGTTACGTTGGCTAGATGACAATATTCCAAGAGAGCTTCAGGTTTTAGCTACAGAAGAATCCCTAAACTTTGATGTGAAAGCTTATCCAAATCCGTTTTTAGAGACACTCAGCCTTCAAATAGATGTCTTAGAAGTCGGCGAAGCCCAAGTGACACTTACTGACTTGATGGGAAGAGAGATTGTAAACAGGACGTATTCTGTTCGTGAGGGTAGAAATCAACTGAATATTAAATTTCCAGAGAATCAATCTAGCCAAACGATTCAACTGTTAAAGGTTCGGATAGGAGATAAGCAGATGGTCCAAAAGGTTATACGCAGATGATTTTTAATACAAAAAAGGCTCACGCATCACGTGTGAGCCCCTTGGTTATCAGTTTAAGGTTTAAATGGTCATACCACCATCAGCTGTAAAGGATGCTCCCGTTGTAAACCCAGCAGCATCGGAGGCTAAATAGAGAGCTAACGCTCCTATTTCATCTACTGTTCCTATTCTAGAAATGGGCATATGGCCAGTAAATTTCTTCATTATGTTTTCGTCTTGCCAAAGAGCTTGTGAAAACTTAGTCTTTATAAGTCCAGGGCAAATAGTATTGACACGAATACCGTCAGGACCCCATTCTTTGGCCAAAACTTTAGTCAACATATTTAAAGAGGCCTTACTTACCGAATATATTCCCAATCCTGGGTCCGGTGTTAAAGCTGCCACACTACTGATGTTTATGATGCTTCCGCCTCCTCTGGATTTCATAGACGCGTGCACCATTTTAGAAAACTCAAAAGGGGCTTTTACATTAATCGCCATGATTTTATCAAAAGCTCCACCGTCACAATCTATGGAAGGTCCAAAAACGGGATTGGTAGCAGCATTATTTACTAAAATATCTACGCCACCAAAGGCTTCAATTGTTTTGTCCAGCAGGTTTTGGAGTTGCTCCATATCGCCCGCATGAGCGGCAAGAGGTAATACTTCAGCACCACTTTCTTTTCTAATGCTTTCTGCTACGTCTTCCAGAACCTCTTGCTTTCTACTGCTTATAACTACTTTAGCCCCATGAGCCGCAAAAAAACGAGCCATTGACTCACCAATACCTTTGCTGGCACCGGTAATTATGGCGACTTTATTACTTAAATCGAATGCGTTTTTATAATTCATTTTTGTATTGTTGATGAAAATTACCTTATTGAATAGTCAGTCCTCCGTCAACAACGATTCCTTGACCAGTCATATAACTTGACTCATCAGAGGCTAAAAAAAGGATGACGGAACTGATCTCGCTCGGTTTCCCAAAACGCTTCATAGGCGTTGCAAAACGGAGCATCTCTTTATGTTGAGGATCTGTATTAGCAGATTCCAGCATGGCCGTTTCCGTAAATCCAGGGCATACGGCGTTTATCCGAATGCCTTTTTTAGCCACTTCTATAGCAGCTGTTTTGGTCATACCTAATACGGCATGTTTACTGGCAGAATAGGCTAAATGCTTTGACATGCCTACTTTACCTGCGACAGATGCCGTGTTAATAATGGCCCCTCCGCCTACGGCATTAAAATGACGAATGGCTTCCTTCATACAATAATAAACGCCATTCACATTCACACTAATTACAGCGTCAAAATCGGCTTCTGGATAGTCTTCCGTTTTAGTCCTTGGCCCAAGGATACCAGCATTATTTACAACAGCATGAAGCTGTCCCACAGTAGCAATGGCTTTTTCAAAAGCGGCTTTTACTTCTAAACTTTTGCTCACGTCACATTTGAAATAAGTGACATTTCTCCCAAATAACTTTAAGGTCTCTGAGGCTTCAGCAGCAATATCTAGGACGCATACATGTGCACCTTCTTTAGTAAACAATCTGGCTGTTTCTAGACCAATTCCAGCATTTCCTCCGGTGATAAGGATGTTTTTGCTTTCAAATCTTTTCATTTTTCGCAGAAGTATATGATTTCCTCCTTGGGGAGGGCAAATCTTGTTGAT
>JBNMFK010000120.1:0-10871 GCA_051269965.1 Algoriphagus sp.
TTAATGGTTTGTACAGCTCCGGTAACTTCTCTTTTGAGCTGGCTACCATAACCTACAACTACAACTTCATTAAGAAGTTTGTCATCAATAGCTAAAGTAATGTCTATTATAGATTGATTGCCCACCAAGATGTCCTTGGAGATATAGCCTACGAAACTATATGTTAATGTGGCAGTACCTACGGCCTTGATGCTGTAATTTCCGTCAATATTTGTTTGGGTTCCATTTGTGGTACCTTTCTCGGCAACACTTACACCTATAAGGGGGTCATTATTTTCGTCGTAAACTGTACCCTTTATTTGGGAGTGAGCGGAGTGAAAACCCGTGGAAAATAGCACTAGTAAAATGCATGTTTTCCAAAAGCTCACTTTTGAACTTAGTAAGTTTGGTTTCATAGAACTTAATTGTTTAAGGTGATTGAATGAATGTATTATTCCATGTTTGAATATGATAATAACGAATCAAACTTAATCCTATGAAGAGATCAAACCATCCTTGACTGTCCGATTGACTGTGATATGCTGTGCTTGTAGCCGGGGAATTATAACCTTGCCTTCCTACTAAAATTGGGAAAAGTTAAAGGGGGATTTCGGTTTGAAAAGGTTCAGAATAGTTACTTGAACCAAATAGACCCTAAAGGATCGGGATTAATCCATTACTTTGAAATAACACACTTATACATATGATTCCTTCCAAAGTTTCTGTGGTGTTTACTATGTTCTTAAAACCAGCACTTTTTATTGATTTAATCAATTAGTAGGTCTAATTGTTTTGAAACCAAAATTGGATCCGCCCTTTTGTATTAAGCTTAGATGGAAGGCCTAATACGAATAGCAAAAGGATTTTCAACGTGTACTTTCTTACTATTTAGCGTGAGTTCAGCTGCCTTTACGCCCATAGTCTTAAAATCTGTAGAAATAGTAGTTATTCCATTTAAAATGAATTTCTTCAATGGAGTCTCATTGTATGATATGACACCAATATCTTTTCCAACTTCCAGTCCAGAATCTGGAACCATTTCTAGAAGATGTACAAGGTCATCTTCCATCACGTTGATATAAACTTCGCCTGGGCGAAGCTTACTTTTTCTTATATCATTAATGATTTTATAGTTAAATTCGAAGGTATTGCAAAAGTTGATAAAGCCTTCCATGATGTCTTTTGGGTAATAAGAGTTTTCTGGAAAAATCAGGACCATTCTGTTATGCTTTTTTAAAACGTCCCAGGCCTCAGACAAGGCGTTGAAGATATCGTCTTTAAAAGGTTGATAGACCGCAGCAAATTTACCCGTGAGACCTTCAACCATTTTGTCAACAATGATGAGCTGATTCTTTGGGAGTTTATTGATTGATTTTACTGCAAATTCGTCCGTATCTATGAAATTAGGTATGATAACATAATGAGTATACCTGTCCTTATGCTGTTCTAAAAGCTGACAAAATTGGGAAGCATCATTGTTATAGATAAAAAAACCAATAGCGGCTCTTTCTCCCAATTCCTTAACAAAAGCATCATAAATCTGTTTTTTATGGGCACTTAGTTTGTTGAAGAGCAATAAAACTTTTAAGTCCTGAATAACATTTTCATTGATTACAAAGTATCCCTTGCCAGGATAGGAGGCTATAAACTTACGTTTACGCAGCTCATTATATCCTTTTTCAACCGTAATTCTAGAAATTTCAAAACCAAAGCTAACTTCATTAATTGAAGGAAGAACATCTCCTTTTTTTAGGCGACCCATTCGAATACTTTCCAAAATACTATTGACCAATTGCTGGTACTTTGGTGTAGCCGAAAATTCATTTATGCTTATGAGTGTACTAGACATAAAACAGTTGGTTAAGGTTTTTAAAGAATATTATTATTTTTCGTTAAATTTTCGGATATGAAAACGCAAATAAACAGTTTGTCAGAATCAAACTTTTTCTTTTTGACTCTTGCTAGGCTGTTCTAGAGGCTGCACCTTTTCGCATTATAAAAAAAGGAGCAAACGATATTTAGACACGATAGCACTCTTTCAAATTGAAATCTTAATTGAGCATAACTAAGAAAACCTTATGTGTTTGTTTCATGTACATCACCTATTAGATCAACTAACTCGGCTTAATTAATATTTTTAGCAATAAATTCTTTCCATTTATTAAATGGTCTTGTTTACCAATTAAATAATTAATGGCACCATTATTTTCAAGAGTAAATTTTAAGAGCGTTTTACTCCTTTTCCGAATGGTTTACTTAGACTAAATACAGCTTGCTATATAAGACTAATCATAAGCACTAGAATAGTAACTGATTTCATGCATTGGCAATTAAGACTAAACAGTTTTCTTAGCTATACTATCCTGTCAAAGAGTGCGACGCGTAAATATCTGTTCTAGGGCTTCAAAGTCTACTACGCCATTAAGGCCAGATCAGATATGCAGCTTATCTCTTTATTCTGCATAAACTATTTACAGCTATAAGGCACTTTATTTCATAAATCGTGGACTTAATAAATTACGCTAAATAACATGCTATGAGGTAGCTCTGCCAAGAAATAAAGCCCCTATTTCGTCCTCTAGAATCAAAGAAGGCTAAATTAATTCTCTGAGAAAATATTACCGTAGTCTACTCGGACAATAATGAAGGTAATAAGTTGACAAAGAGCTCTAGAGCTTTCGGCATCAAGTAGTTTTAAAAGTTTTCTTTTTTAAGAAACCCAAACCTACTTTTAGTGACTTACTTGGTATATTTAGAATTTCAGCTTAAAAAATCTTCTCTTAGTGGGCTAAAGAAGTCTAATAGAATGCCTTCTTCCAAACAGATTGCCCCATGAAGGAGGTCAGGTGCAATGTAAAAGACATCACCTGTTTTTAAAAGTTTGACATCATCACCAATAGTGATTTCAAAAGAGCCACTCTCCACATAGGAGATTTGACTGTGGTAATGACTGTGGATTTTGCCTACACCACCTTTTTGGAAATGTACCTTGACGAGCATTGATTTGTCGTCATAAGACATGATTTTTCTTTTAATAAGCTCTTCTACCTGCTCCCATTCTAAGGCAGTATCATTGACAAATGCTCTTTGTGGTTTTTGTATCATTTTTTGTTTTCATGGTTTAATAAGATGGCCAATCTATTTTGTTGTTAACAAAATAATTTTATCCATTTGAAGTTTTAGCCAAAGTATTTTTAGTAGACTTTGGGATTCCAATTCTTGTCAGAAAGGATATTAAAGACAATCTAAGGTATAACCTTATAAATTTTGCCATCTGGTTTAGTAAAGAAGTAAATCTCGCCTTTAGCATCTTTTCCCATTCGAAGATCTGCTCTACCATTATTGCCGGTTAATTCATTAAATGTCACTATTTCACCTTTCAACGAAACCCTAAACTCTTTTATGTTCGCTAGATGTCCTTCCTTAATACCTTTTTCTTCTACAAAAAACTGCCTAGTTTGTGAGATACTGGTAAACAAGTACTTGCCTTTTAGTCCTGGTACATTAACTCCTGTATACTCCAGTGCAGTTGAAATAGCTCCAATTTCATCATGGTCTATTTCTATTACAGGGCTATTATATTTAATCATGCTTTCTTCGAAGGGTATTTCAAATATTTCATTTAAATCTCCAAATTCATCTATTCTATATCTTCCTTCTCTAAAAGGCCAGCCAAAATCATAACCTGGTTTTATAAGATTTATAGATTCAATTTGTTTTTGACCAATATTAGTAAGGAGAAGCTTACCTGATTGGGTCCATGTAAATCGATGAGGGTTTCTAAAGCCCAAAGCATATACCTCGCCTCGGTAGTTCCCATTTTCATAAAAAGGGTTGCTAGCGGGAATTCCGTATTTTCCGTTCTCACTATTTCTTCCTAAAGGGTCAATTCTTAAAAGACTTCCCCATATCCCGTTCCTATTATGAGGAATAAAAGGGTATCCTTCTTCCACAGCACCGCCATCACCTAATCCTACATATAACAAGCCAAAATCTTCATCCCCTCCTTTTGCGAGAGGATTAAAAGCTATTTCCTGCATTCCATGGATTCCTCCTACCATATCTACTCTGAATAGCTCTCTCGGTTTTGCTACAATAGTAGTAGCTGTGGGATCTTCTGTTTTCCATTCTGAAAGTATCCATTGAAGGGTAACTTTTATAGAATCTGCAAAAGCAAAGTCAGCTTTTAAAGTTCCCGGACCTTCTGTATGCGTTGTATAAAACAAACCATTTTCGACAAAGTTTGGGTGAAATGCGAAAGCTCCAAAACCTGTAGCTAAACCTGGTTTATCTATGAAGTTTGGAAAATAGTCAGCTATATTAAAATATAATTCTGGCGTTTTACCATTTAGTCGATACAGCTTCCCCCTTAAATCAGCAATGTATGAATCACCAGAAATAGGATGTAGCACCATTAGTGCTATCCTAGTGGATGCATTGCTTGGGCCTGATGGAGGAATGGTGGTAAAGTATTCTATGTTAAGAACAAGGTCCGAGAGCTTTATTTTCTGTGGAATGGGGTTCACAATGGCCTTCCCGTATTTATTAGAAAAACTAGGTGGTGCCGGTTGACCAAGTAAATAATCGACTAATGAGTTTCTGTCTTTTAAGCTAAGGTGAGCAAAAGAAGGCATAGAAGAGTCGTAGGTCTTTTTTAACTCTATTGCCCTTGCGTTTACATTAGTCACTACTTTTTCAGCATTTGTTATCATGTTGAAGATATAGTCTCGAGGTACTTTTGATTTAAGCCCCCCAAGTTGTGGGCCTATGCCATTTTGTACAAAACCATGACAGCTGCTGCAATTATTAGTAAAAAGTTTTTCACCCTCCGCTAGGGTTGAACCTTCATGTTGTGCCCCAGTTTTTGACGTGACACAGGCATATAAAAGTGACGTAATAAGAAGGCTGAGTAGTACAAGTTTTATTTTCAAGACTTCAGTTTTCAATTTATTTCGAAGGACCAAATAGATTTTCCAGTCAGAATTGAGTAGCAGTGAAATTAGAGACTAAGCTCACTTTCAAAGCGATAAACCTTGCCATCATTCATTGAAAAAAGGTATATCTGACCTTCGGAATCCTGACCAAGCCTTAATTTAGCATGCCCGGAGTTGCTTAATTCTAAGAGATTAGTCTCAGTTCCATTAAAGGCAATTCTCATTTCCTTAAAATCAATTCTTTCTCCTGCTCTCATTTCGTTTTCGTCAGCATAAAATAGCCTACCCTTTAGAATATCACCAAATATATACTTCCCAGTTAATGAGGGCATTTGCATTCCAGTATAAACGAAACCGCCACATATAGCACTGCCTTCGTCGTGGTCGTATGTTAAGGTAGGATAGGTGATGCCATCTTGCATTTCTTCATTGGTGAGCTCATATAATTTGTGAAGACTCTGCTGTGTTTCTATTCCAAAAGAGCCTTCTCTTAGAGGCCAGCCATGATTCGCTCCAGGTTCAATTACGTAAACGGATTCAATGTTATGTTGACCAATATTAGCGGCAATCATTTTTCCGCTTTTAGTCCAAGAAAAACGATGTGGATTTCTAAAGCCGTTGGCATAAACTTCTTTTATTACTTTCTCTCCAATAACATTTAGAAAAGGGTTATCGGCCGGTATACCATACATGCCATTCTCACTATTATTTGAAGTCGGATTAATTCTTAAAATACTACCCCAAGGAGTATGTTTTCCGTTGGCCACTTCGGGAGCCTTTTTACCCACGGCACCGCCATCGCCAATTCCAATATACAGGTTACCATAGTCAGGGTGTCCTTTAACGGCTGTAGGATTAAAATCAATATTTTGCATTCCATGAGCAGCTGTGGCCATGTCAATTCTAAATAATTCTCTATTATTTCCTCTAAAGGTTTCTTCATTTGGAAGGTTTGTTTTCCATTCTTGAATAACCCATTGAAGCTGTGAAGTAGGGCCGCCTTTCGGTAAGACGTAATCTGCTTTTTTAGAGTTAGCAGCTTCTGAGTGAGTCGTGTACAATAAGCCATTCTTCTCAAAATCTGGATGGAAAGCGAAATTACCAAAGCCCGTAGCCCAACCTGGCTTTTGCTTAAAATCAGGCATTAATGCCTGCATATCCATATATACCTTAGGTCCCTCTTTGTTAATGATGTAAAGCTTTCCATTAATATCATTGACAAATTTTTTCCCATTATTTGGTAAGCCTACTAGTTTGGTAATTCTTGTGTGTGGGAATTCACTGTTGGATGCAGGTATTTGAAAGGCAAATTCAAGATTAATAAGAAAGTTAGAAGGTTCGATCTTCGTCGGAATAGGGTCGTCTATCAGACCTTCTAGATCTCCTTCAAAAGGTTTTTCAACATCTTTATAAGTGTTTATGTAGGCCACCAAATTCGCTATTTTTCCCTTTCCTAGAATGAAATAAGAGGGCATTATAGTTTTGTACTTCTTTTGAAGAGCCATAGCTCTTTCGTCTCCCGAATCAATGACTTTCTTGGGATTTGAAATGAAAGACATGATTGATTCATTATCCAATTCTCTGCTTATTCCAGCTAAACTTGGCCCGATCCCATTGGAATCAAAACTGTGGCAGGATGAACAGCTATTTTCAAAAACTTTTTTTCCTTGTATAATTGAGGCTAGGGTTGGTGTAATAGTCTTAGAAGACTGAATAGATTTTGACCCAGTTTTACACGCTAAAAAGAATAGAGAACCTATTAAGAAAAAGGGCCAACTGATTTCTGATATTAATTTCAATAATTTATTATTTCTTATAATCATTCAATAACCAAGGGTTTTTGACCAGTTTTGAATTTATCACCAAACCCTGAATTGTTTGGTTCATAAGTATCAGCAAAGTCGACGTTGATACCTTCTGAAGGAATCTCAGACTCTTTTCCCAAGGCCCAGTATATACCGTTCAGAGCTAATTTCCTCATTGACTCGTTTTTGAAGTCGTATGGATGGCCAAGAGTGGTGAAAAATACTCGAGCCTTTTTTCCAGAGTTACCCGTATAGGTCTTAGTCCAGGCTACAGGATTGATTAGCTGATATTTATCTAGGTTTCCTTTCTCCTGATGATTTGAGCGTAAAGATTTACCTTCCAATAATGGAGAACTATCTCCATATAGTTTCCATTCACCACCATCAACATGATACAACCATGAAAAAGCATCAAATGGCTTCATTCCATTAAGGATGGGAGAACTAGTTTCTGGGAGTATGCTGACAGCTGTGAGTTCTCCATGACCATCAGCAAAGTGGCCGTGATGAGTAATCCATTGTTGACCAAAAACCTTAGTAGGCCACTCATTATTTAAATGCATCATGGCCGAATCTTCTTTATACATGAAAGTATGAGTGGCAGTTCTGAAACCTATCATTGGCTTTCCAGATTCTGCATAATCTGTGATGTATTTAGCTTCATTAGCCGGTAAGGCTCTAAATCGAGCAAACATGACCATGAGATCTGCAGTTTCTAAAGCCTCTAGGCCCTCTATATGATCTAACCTATTTGGGTCAATGGTACCGGCACTATCTACCGAATAACAAAGCGTAATATCGGCGTCCATTTCTCTCTTTAGAATTTTGGCCAGCATAGGCATTGACTCCTCTGAGCGGTATTCTTCATCTCCGATAACGAAAACAACGTGTGGCTTTTTAATTTCCTCTTTATTGCCGGATTGACATGATAAAAAGCTGATTGTGAGTAAAGCGTATAGAGTATATTTCATATTAAATTATTTCATCGGGTGTTCTTTCAATAACTCTTCAGGAGTGTAAAAACCTTTCTTATCCTCTATTCGTCGTCTAATGGCTGCCACACCTTCTGGATAGATAGGCTCTGCATTATTTCCAAATGATTTTCTCACATAGGTTAAAACTGCAGCTATTTCATTATTGTTCAGTAAATTGCCAAAAGGCGTCATGGGTACTTGGCCTGGATATGCTTTACCATTAACTTCCATTGGGCCGTAAATGCCTTTCAAAACTAGTTTGACTAGTCTTTCTGGACTACCATTGACCCAGTCATTCTTAACAAGAGGTGGAAAACCAGCGGCTTCCAAACCTTTCCCATCTGGCTGATGGCAAGTGGCACAATAACCATCTTTGTTGAAAATTTCTTTACCAGAATCCATCACTTTCTTTTTGGTAATATCTTGAACAAGAGGAGCCACTTTATCAGGATTTTCAACAGGGTTGAAAGAGGTCATATGTGCTAAGGCTGCTTCATAGGTAGGTTTCATCCAATCATCAAGAGGATATTCTCCAGCTATATTCAGTATTTCTTTTGCACTCGCGTCATATAACCAGGTAGCGGCTACCAAGGCCTCTAACCTTACCCTTCCATGTTCGTCAGCTGCTGCTATTGCTAGTAGTTCTTTTTGATTATTTACTTGGTGACCGACATACCTCAATACTTTAACAGCTGCGGCTCTTACCTTAAAGTCTTTAGTCTTTAAAGCGGCATTTAATAAATCTTCATTGACATCATCTAAACCCCATGATACCCACAATCCTTCTAAGATTTGGTGTTCATAATTAGAGTCGTTCTTATCCAGAGCTGTTATCCAAGATGCTAAAGCTTGTTTTACTTTGGTCTTATCTCTACCTCTTAATTCTCTTCTACTTCTGTATCTCGTTCTATATTCTGGTAGCTTTAGATTTTCTAGAAGTGTTTCAAGTGATGCTCCATAAACCTCAGCTGGTTCTACCAGGGGCCTTGATGGATAGGTTATTCTGTATATTTTCCCATGAACATGGTCACGCAAAGGGTCGCGAGCGTTGTGTTGCATATGGCCAACTAAAACATTATGCCAGTCTGCCAAATAAAGAGAACCATCAGGTGCAAATTCCATATCTACGGGTCTAAAATTAGAATCAGTACTTTTAAGCAAGTCCATGCGGTGCTTGCTTTCATAACCAGTACCCTCATCTTCTATTTTATGCATTTTGGTGCCTAGGAAACCAATGGTGTTATTTACTAAGAAATCACCTTGAACTTCATCAGGGAAATGCCTACTGTGAATAAACTCAAGACCAGACGTAGGACGGACTCGGTGTTTATCTTCAATTAAGTTTCTGGAACCCGGATTAGACAATCCATATTTAGACTTTATGGTACCTGGCATCATCCATTTCATATCTGGGCCCGAGGTATGAATAAAAAAGTTTTGCCCCCATTCATCGAATGCAATTCCCCATGGGTTTGGTATAGATAATTGTGCCGTTCTTTCTAAGCGGTGCTTTTGAGGCGAATACCTATAAAAACCTCCATTTGTCGCTCTCACAGTGCCATAAGGTGTTTCTACATTGGTATGCAAGAATACACCCTCGCCCATGTACAATGCCCCAGAGGGATCTGCACAGAACGCTGAAATGACATGATGGGTATCGTGGTCGTCAAAACCACTCAATACTATTTCAGATTTATCTGCCTTATCATCTCCATCGGTATCTGTGTATAGTTTAAGGTTTGTACCCTGAGAAATGTATACACCCTCGGGAGCAAATTCAAAGCCTGCAGGGATATGTAATTTATCCGCAAATACAGTCAATTTATCAGCCTTGAAATCACCGTTAGTATCTTCCAGAATAATTAGTTTATCATTGGGTTTAGCATCTCCAGGTCTATAATGGGGGTAGGTAGGCATCACAGCTACCCAAAGTCGCCCTTTATTATCGAAGGATATCTGAGAGGGGTTTGCCAACTCAGGAAAGTCTACTTCTGAGGCGAAAAGATCCATTTTATAACCTGGTGCAATGGTAAATGAATTTCGAATTTCTTCTTCGTTTAAATAGCTAGTTTTCCCATTCAGCCTAAAATTAGTGTCCATAGGTGAAAGGACTTGTGTTTTCTCATCTGCAGCCGCCAGATTAAAAGATTCATTATTAACCGTTTTCCAAATCAAAGTATCTCGAATGGCTGTCATTTGACGAACTTTGACAAGTTCTTCTGGATAGTTTTCATTGCCAAACGGTTGATATCTTCTACCGTAGACATGTACGCCATTTGGAATTTTGTAATCATTATGCCAAAACCAATTCTTTTCCAAAACGGCTTCTTTCACTTTTTCTCTGTAAGCCTCATTTTTAACAGATTTTTCACCAAAAACACCGTTTACCAATAATTCAGAAAACAATTGGTATCCATCACTATTTAATTGTTGGCCATTGGATGTTAACTTTTTGCCTTCCGAAAACCATTTTTGACTAGGCTCAAAGGCATCCACAAAAAGGATGTTATTTTTTACGGCAACTTCTTCTATTGCTTCAGCATAAAGTTTTAAATTCTCGTTTTCGGTCTTTCCATCTGGCAAATCATACTTATCAGATAAATCTTGAAAAGCAATTGGGGAAATTAAGGCCAATTGTGGTGCACTTTTATCATTGTATTTCTGTGCCAGACTGTGGTCTATGAAAGCCTGCAATTCTGCCTTGAAATTGGGTAGACCTTCCTTGCCAGCGTATGATTCAGAAAATCCGAAACTTGCGATAATGACATCTGTTTTATGCCTTTCGATCCATTCATCAGGTGTTTCGAAATGTCCCTGGCTATTAGAGTTTTGAGCTAAGTCTGTTTGGAAACTTTCTGCTCCAGGAAAGGCCCATGGTGATAATCTACCAGAATGAGGTCTAAAACCTGGCGTATCGCCGCCATCACACATGTTTCTAATGTACAGGTTCTGTTCTGGATACCTGAGGTGCATTTCAGTTTCAAAATGCCCATAGTTGATCATGCTAGAGCATAAGTTATTACCTACTAAAGTGATGTGGGTATTTTGACCTAAGGGAATGAATTTTTTGTCAGATTGACAGGAGAAATTAAAAATAAGAAGGAAAATAGAAACTTTAGCAAATGGAAAGAATCTTTGAGACATGTTTAAGTATTTTATAAAGGTTGAATTTGAATTCA
>JBNMFK010000121.1:0-10707 GCA_051269965.1 Algoriphagus sp.
GAAAGGAAAAGTGGAAAAATCCGTCATAAAGTTAAATTTCTCAACGGCTACTTCTATTACCAAAGACACTATTTAAGGACCGAACCCATCTCCGTTAATGACTACTATTTAGTAGTTTCTCATTCAAGTTTTCTCGTAAGTATGTTCTAATTAGATAATTCATGGTTAAGTAACATTGTTATGGGTTAATAAACTTTTTAGGGTCCTCTGTCTACCACCCCTAACTTGTAGAAATAAAGCTATGATATATCAACATATGTCCAATTCGAATAAAACATCTGATATCTATAAAGAGTAAGCGAAATTAATTTAAAAGAAATTGTTCTGAATATGGTTAAGGCCAAAGCGATTCCCGAACTTTACCTCTAATGGCAGTAAATAAACTTGAGATTGAAGATTTTTTAGATCTGGCGAAAGACCTGCCAATTTTGGACGTCAGAAGTCCAAGCGAATTTGCTCATGCCCATATTTTAGGGGCATTGTCTTTCCCACTTTTCACAGATGAAGAAAGAAAAGTGGTGGGTACCGCTTACAAGCAGGAAGGTAGAGAAACAGCAATCAAAATTGGGCTAGACTATTTTGGCCCGAGAATGCGAAAAGTAGTGGAAGCAGCCGAAAAAAGCTGTTTAGGTAAACCTAAAGAAGTTTTGATACATTGCTGGAGAGGAGGTATGCGTAGTGGTGCAGTTGCCTGGCTTCTTGACCTATATGGATTTAAGGTTCATAGTTTAATAGGGGGCTATAAAGCCTATCGTGAGTGGGTTATCCTTCAGTACAGTGCCCAAAGAGAGTTCAAAATACTAGGTGGCTATACCGGTAGTGCTAAAACAGAAATTTTAGCTGCCTTAAGTGAAAGTGGACTAGCTGTCATAGACTTGGAAGGCATTGCCAATCACCGGGGGTCCGCCTTGGGAGGTATTGGCCAACCTCCACAGCCGAGCCAGGAGATGTTTGAAAACTTCTTAGGAACGGCTCTCCATAACAACTCTGATGCTCCATTTATTCTCCTTGAAGATGAAAGCCAGCGGATTGGCAACATGCAAATCCCAAATATTTTTTGGGGTATGATGAAATTAAGCACCGTATATTTCTTGGAAATACCTTTTGAAAGTAGACTTGACTTTATCTGCCAAACGTATGGCAAACTTCCTCGTGAAAAGGTTGTTGAGGCCATTTATAGAATTCAGAAAAGACTAGGGGGACTAGAGACAAAAAATGCTGTTTCGCTAATAGAATCTGGAAATATCAAGGACTGTTTTGATATTCTGCTTCACTACTATGATAAATGTTACCTCAAAGCATCTCAAAAAAAATCAGCTCTCATTCACGTACCTCTATCCTCAGTAGATGTAGAGGTCAATCAAAAAGTATTAGAAAAACTATTCAATAAGCATGTCTGAAGAAGTAAAACTGACTCAATATTCACACGGAGCCGGCTGTGGCTGTAAAATTTCACCTCAAGTTTTAGATGTTATTCTAAAAGGTAATGTAGCTATGCCTGATAATGATAGGCTGCTTGTTGGCAATCATAGCCGAGATGATGCCGCGGTTCTAGACTTAGGGAATGGAACCGCCCTTATTTCTACAACAGACTTTTTTATGCCTATTGTAGATGACCCTTATAGTTTCGGCAGAATAGCTTCTGCCAATGCTATTTCAGATGTCTATGCCATGGGAGGTAAACCCGTTTTAGCGATTGCTATTTTGGGCTGGCCCATCAATAAACTTCCCCCAGAAGTAGCCCAAAGGGTGATTGATGGGAGTAGGAGCATTTGCAAAGAAGCAGGTATTTCACTTGGTGGTGGTCATAGCATTGATTCACCAGAACCCATTTTTGGTTTGGCCGTGAACGGTATTGTCTCTGTAGAACATATCAAGCAAAACGATCGAGCTCAAGCTGGTGATATTTTGTTTCTCACTAAACCTATCGGTGTTGGTATTTTAACTACCGCCGAGAAGAAAGGAATATTAAAAACGGAACATAAAGAATTAGCCGCTAAACAAATGATGCAGCTAAACAGGATAGGAGAGGTTTTAGGAAAATCTAAGGCTGTTAACGCTATCACCGATGTAACCGGTTTTGGTCTGTTAGGTCATTTGACGGAAATGGCAGAAGGAAGTAACCTTTCTGCTTTTGTAGCATTTGACAAAGTACCCTTAATCACGCCCTCAATTCTAGATTATATCAATGAGGGGGCCGTACCTGGCGGAACAAATAGAAACTGGGATAGCTATGGTCATAAAATTGGTACTCTAAGTCCGCTCCAAAAAACAATTCTTGCAGATCCTCAAACAAGCGGCGGTCTTCTTGTGGCAGTACATAAGAATGCCGTCAAAGAGGTTCAAACTATCTTATCTGAAAACGGCTTAGGTCAATTTATTGAACCTATTGGCTACATGAAAGAGCAGGGAGAGAAAGTGGTAGAAGTGGGCTGAGATTTGAGGGCATTTAGGTTTATAAGATAGCCACTTCGAGTACCTCAGTGCCCGTTTAGCTAGACTCCAAATCGTAAGCTGAGCGTGCCCTCAGTATCCAGTCAACTAGAGCATTTATCAAACTCACATGACCAATAGGGAGCCTCTGCGGGCTGAATAAATCTCAATCCTGATTCAACAGCTCGAATAAAAGAGCAGCTACATCCCCTTCTCTTCGAGAGGCTCAATGATCGAGTAGCATAGGGAAACCTTGCATTGAAAACTTTTGATAAAAGCAGAGCGTTTCCTCAGAAACCAAATAAGGGCTACGTTAATAGCCTGCTTTCAGTCCCTTAATCCATTGTTTATTTCACTAAGGTTTTAGAGAATTACAGGCCAAAAAGTCTTGGTAACCACAGTGAAATTTCTTCAAAGAAAGTCACCAGAAAAAGCACCACTATCATAGACAGTAAGAAAGGCATCAAAGGTTTAATCACCTTGGTGACCGGTATTTTAGCCACCCCAGCTCCTACAAAAAGTATGGTCCCGACCGGTGGTGTACAAACACCTATACACAGATTCAATACCATGATAATTCCAAAATGGACAGGATCCATTCCTAGCGACATCACTACAGGAAGAAAAATGGGCGTAAAAATCAGCACAGCTGGTGTCATGTCCATGAAAGTACCCACAATCAACAGCGTAATATTGATGAGAATAAAAATCAAAATGGGATTACTTACAGTTTCCAGTAAAAATGAGGTCAACAATTGTGGAATACTCTCAAAAGAAAACAACCAAGACATGGCCATGGATGTACATATCAAAAACATGACTATCGCCGTAGTTTTAGAACTGTTCAATAGAATCCCAGGTAAATCTTTTAAAGAAATTGTTTTGTAAATAGCTCCTAAAACAAAGGCATAAAATACGGCTATGGCCGCTGCTTCTGTAGCTGTAAAAATTCCCTTGACAATACCTCCAACAATAATCACAAGCATTAAAAGACTGAAAAAAGCCTTTCTAAAATCGGTCCACAGACTACTCAAAGAAACCCTATCTCCTTTTTTAAACTTCCTTTTCCTAGCTATTACGGCAGCAACAAGGATTAGTCCAAGACCTACCAAAAGTCCAGGTAAATAACCTGCTATGAAGAGAGAAGCCACAGAGGCTGCACCACCACTAGCGAGAGCATAAACTATTAAAACATTACTAGGTGGGATTAACAAACCCGTAGTAGATGAGGAAATATTAATGGCCGCACTAAATGGCCGAGGGTAACCTTCTTTTTCCATCCTATCTGTCATGACACTTCCGATGGCAGAAGCTGCTGCCACCGCAGATCCAGATATGGCTCCAAAAAGCATGGCTGCCAGTATATTGACATAAGCCAGTCCGCCGGGCAAACTTCCGACAAGCGATTTCGCGAAATTTATAAGCCTATTCGCTATACCACCCCTATTCATGAGTTCACCGGCCAAAACGAAAAAGGGTATCGCCAAAAGTGCGAAACTATCTATTCCAGTAGTCATCCTTTGAGCTACTGTGGTAAGGCCCGGCATGACAGCAATATTTAATAATATGGTGAGTGTCGTAGATATACCAATACTATACGCTACTGGTACGCCATATGCCAATAGACCAAAAAAACTGATAAAGAGTAAAAGAATACTTATTACTTCTATAGACATAGGTTTAAGATTTTACGGCCGGATTAAGGATGTTATTAATACTGTAAAACATGATGAAAAGACCGCTGACAGGCACTATCGCATAAACATAACCTAATGAAACATGCATGGCCGGCGATATTTGACCTAAGCGAAGCGTGGTATAAACCAGATTTCCGCCGCCAACTACCATTACCACAAACGCAAATACAAGCATGAGTACTTCTATAATTTTGTTACGTTTCATAAGTTTCTCAGCACTTAAGTTTCTCGTGAAAAAGTCAATGGATAGGTGCTCCCGTTTGCCATTTAAGTAGGCAGCTCCTAAAATACCCAACCAGATAAGAGCAAAGCGTGCAAACTCCTCTGTAAAAGAGAAAGACTGACCTAAGACGAAGCGACTAAAGACTTGCCAAAGCACGTCAACGACCAGTAAGCCAAAAATGGTTACTAGAATAAATTCAATAATTCGATTTAACGTATGGAATAGTTTTGTCATTGCTTGAATATTTTATGGCTTAATTGGCCAAGATTTCATTCACAAGTTTAGTCATTTTGGGGTCTTTAGAAAATTCCGCCAAAACAGTTTTAGTTTTTTCTGCAAATAGGCTTTTATCAGGATAAATGACTTCTACGTTAGATTCCTTCATCTTTTTAAAGCATTCCTCCACATCATCCTTCCAAAATTTCTTTTGAGCAGTAACAGATTTAATAGCTGCTGTTTTCATCCAAACTTGTTCTTCTGGACTTAAGGACTCCCAATAATTAGTGCCTATCACCATCACATCGGGCATTAAACTATGCTGGTCTAAAGTATAAAATTTACACACTTCATAATGCCCGGAAGTAATAAAAGAAGGTGGGTTATTTTCTGCACCGTCTACAACCCCCTGCTGTAAAGCGGTATATAATTCACCATAAGCCATTGGTGTAGCCGAGCCACCCATGGCATTCACCATATCTACAGACATCTGATGATTCATTACTCTAATCTTCAGTCCAGCCAAATCTTCTGGTGTTTTTATAGGCTTGTTTTTTGTATAAAAACTTCGACTGCCCGCATTATAAAAACAAAGACCTCTTAATAAATACTCACTACCAGCTTCAAGAATAGCCTCACCTGTTTTTCCTTCTAGCACTTTAAAAAGATGATCTTCGTCTCTGAATAAATAAGGAACGCCAAGTACCTGATATTCTGGAGCAAAATTAGCCATAGCTCCTGCACTCACTTTAGTCATGGCAATACTCCCGATTTGGAGCAATTCTAACACTTCCCGCTCCGAACCTAATTGCCCATCAGGGAATATCTTTACAGTTAGTTTTCCGTTCGATGCCTTCAAAACTTCTTCTGCAAAGACTTCCATACCCTTGTGCACAGGATGCGAAGTAGGCAAGGAGTGGGCTAAATAAGCCACTTTCTTATCGGTGATTTGCTTACAGGAAACGGTGAGAAAAAGGCCACATATACCAAATAAGGCCAATACTTTTTTCATACTTTATAATTTCAATAGTTCCATAAAAATAGGTAGCTAAGGACAAATTCAAAGGCATATGTCAATAAATTCACTACGGAGCAAATAACACAGATAAAGGCTCAATTCCATGACAGTGATACCCAATTGATCTATTTTCATTTAAAATAGTTGGATTAGTATTAGTTGAGCGGATTCGTTTTCGCTTTTTGGCAGTCTCCTTTTTTAGATATTTTTCGCTCTTCACTTATCTATCGAGTATGCTTAAACAACTTTTGACTTTTTTTTTAATTACTCGTAATGCACTTTTTGCTTACTTTTTTGACAAAAGATACCCCATACTTTTGCTCATATCCTAATAGCTATTTGTTCCTTCTTGAAAATTGACGCTACTTTAGAGATAGAATTCAACCATATGAAACAAATTGCCAAGCATGGATAAATATGTTATCGGGATAGATTTTGGAACAGATTCCGTCAGGGCTCTCGTTATAAACACTAAAGATGGCACCTCTCATGGAACAGCAGTGGCTTATTATCCTCGCTGGAAAGCTGGTAAATATTGCGATCCACTGGCCTCTCAATTCAGACAACATCCCTTAGATTATTTAGAAAGTCTCGAAAGTGCTGTCACAAAAGCACTTAAAGAAGCCGGAAAATCAATTGCATCTAATGTGGTAGGCATTTCTGTGGATACCACGGGTTCTACCCCTGTGGCTGTTGATAAAAATGGTACACCGCTGGCCCTACTCCCCGAATTTGAAGAAAACCCTAATGGGATGTTTATTCTCTGGAAAGACCATACCGGCAATGCAGAGGCCGAAGAGATAAATACTTTAGCAAAGAACTGGGACATAGATTTTACTAAATACGTAGGTGGTATTTACTCCTCCGAGTGGTTTTGGGCTAAAATATTAAGAACCCTAAGGGTAGATGAAGCCATAAGAGAAAAAGCCTTCTCTTGGGTAGAACACTGCGACTGGATTTCGGCAAATCTCACTGGAAATACAAATCCAATAGAACTTAAAAGAAGCAGATGTGCCGCTGGCCATAAAGCTATGTGGCATGAAGACTTTAAAGGTCTTCCTTCTCAGGCATTCCTTTCTAAACTTGACCCACTTTTGAATGGGATTAGAGAACGGCTTTTCTCAGAAACAGCTACTTCAGACCAGATCATGGGAACACTTTCTCCTCCATGGGCGAAGAAACTTGGACTTCCCGAAAATGTAGTCATTGGTGTAGGAGCTTTTGACGCTCACATGGGCGGTGTAGGAGCAGAAATTAGCCCCTATTCCTTAGTAAAAGTCATGGGGACCTCCACCTGTGATATGCTAGTGGCACCTACCGAGGAGGTAGGCGATTTGCTAATTAAAGGTATTTGTGGACAAGTAGATGGCTCTATCCTACCCAGTATGTTAGGTATGGAAGCTGGTCAGTCGGCTTTTGGGGATGTTTATGCTTGGTTCCAAAGGTTAATCCTAGGGCCAGTCAATGATTTGATAGATGATGTTGAGCTAAAGGCAAAATTAGCCAACGAACTTATCCCTCATTTGGCTGAGAAAGCTGCCGCAATACCTATTTCAGAAAATGACGCCATAGCTCTAGACTGGTTTAATGGGCGACGTACACCAGATGCCAATCATACCGTAAAAGGGGCGGTGACGGGCCTGAACTTAGGGAGCGACGCTGTTATTGTTTTTAAAGCTTTGGTAGAGGCTACCGCCTTCGGTTCAAAGGCCATTGTAGACCGTTTTGTTTCTGAGGGTGTACCTATTCGCCAAGTCATAGCCATTGGTGGCGTAGCCAATAAATCACCCTTTGTGATGCAAACCTTATCTGACGTGTTAAATCTGCCTATCAAAGTAGCGGCTTCTGACCAAGCTTGTGCTCTAGGTGCAGGAATGTTTGCTGCCGTAGCTGCAGGCGTTTATCCAAACTTAGAAACAGCACAAAAGGCCATGGGTTCAGGTTTTGATACCGAATATCAACCTGACCAAGAAAAGTATAAAATATACACCTCCCTTTACAAGAAATATGTAAAACTCGGGGCCTTTATTGAAGAAGCTTAAAAGGAAATACTAATGAATTTAAAAGATTTTGAAATCTGGTTTATTACGGGAAGTCAGCATTTATATGGAGAAGATACACTCAAAAAGGTGGCTACTCACTCTACCGAAATAGCTGCCTTCTTCGATGCTTCGGAAGTTCTTCCCGTTCGCGTTATTTTTAAGCCTGTTGTGAAAACACCAGAAGAGATTTGGCAAATCATGCGAGATGCAAATGCAGCAAAAACCTGTGTAGGTATTATCACATGGATGCATACATTCTCACCTGCTAAGATGTGGATAAACGGACTAAATGAACTCCAAAAGCCACTTTTACATCTTCATACGCAGTATAATAGGAATATCCACTTTAATACGATTGACATGGATTTCATGAATTTGAACCAGTCTGCTCATGGAGATAGAGAGTTTGCCCATTTATTAACTAAAATGAATATCAAAAGAAAAACCGTGGTAGGGCATTGGCAAGATGAAGATGTGCTAGAAAGCATCAATGTTTGGTCTCGAGTATCTGTGGCCGTAAATTCCATGAAAAGCATGAAGGTGGCTCGTTTTGGAGATAATATGCGTGAGGTTTCTGTTACAGACGGTGATAAAGTAGCAGCACAAATGAAATTTGGCTTTTCTGTCAATACGCACCCTGTTGGAGATTTGGTTAAAGTTATCAATGAGGTAAGTCAAGCTGATATAGACACACTAATAACACAATACCATACCGAATACGAGGTTATGGAAATCCTTAAAAAAGGCCAAGAAAAGTATGACTCTATAGTGGAAGCCGCCCGAATAGAATTGGGTATCAAAGCATTTTTAGAAGCAGGTGATTTTTCAGCCTACACCAACACTTTTGAAGACCTTCACGGCATGCGACAGCTTCCGGGTATAGCTTCTCAAAGACTTATGGCAGCTGGCTACGGATACGGTGCAGAGGGCGATTGGAAAACCTCCGCCTTACTTCGCATATTGAAAATAATGGCCACGGGTATGAAAGGAGGAAACTCCTTTATGGAAGACTATACCTATCATTTCGATACCGACAATCCGATGGTTTTGGGTTCTCATATGCTGGAAATCTGTCCTTCCATAAGCTCTGGAGCTGTTTACTGTGAAGTGCATCCGCTAGGCATTGGTGGCAAAGAAGATCCAGTAAGACTCGTTTTTAATGGCGATGCTGGACCTGCCATGAACGTCTCTTTGGTAGACCTTGGCGACCGATTCAGGCTCATCATCAATTTAGTAGATGGTCTTGAAGTGAATGAAAAGTTCCGAAAACTACCTACTGCCAGAGTGCTTTGGCAACCAAAACCATCCATGAAAGAAGGCTTAAAACAATGGCTAGAAGCCGGAGGGGCACATCATACCGTTTATAGCCAAAACCTTTCGCTGGAATACATGGAAGATTTTGCTCGAATATTTAATTTAGAATTGGTTGTTATAGAGTAGTTATTATACTTTTGGATTCCTTAACCAAAACGCTAAAGAGGAAATGTTGATATTTTAATTGCCACGACTTTCTTCTCATGGGGTACACGAAATTAAGTTTAAGCTCTTACCCATTAACTTGAAGCTATGAAAAATACCACGAAAGAAGTCTACAAATCGTAACCGAACTATTCTATATTTTCTCTCACACTAATTCTTTAAAATGGCATCAAAAAAATTGAGTTTTCTGGATAAGAATCTTACCCTTTGGATATTTATCGCAATGTCAATTGGAGTTGGACTTGGATATTTCATTCCAACATTTCCTGACATCATAAATTCATTCAATAGCGGAACAACCAACATTCCAATTGCAATTGGTTTGGTTTTAATGATGTATCCACCTCTGGCAAAAGTCAATTATTCTCTGCTGCCAAAAGTTTTCAGAAACACCAAGATTCTTTCCATTTCATTAATTCTTAATTGGATAATTGGTCCTATTCTAATGTTCCTTTTGGCGATCACCTTTTTGCGTGATTATCCTGAATATATGGTCGGGCTTATTCTAATTGGTTTGGCTCGTTGTATTGCCATGGTTTTGGTTTGGAACGACCTGGCAGAAGGAAGTAGCGAATATGGAGCAGGCTTAGTGGCTTTAAATAGCATTTTCCAAGTTTTTGCATACAGTTTTTATGCGTGGATTTTTATAACTGTTCTTCCACCCTATTTCGGATTTGAAGGTGCTATCGTTGACATTTCAATCGCAACAATTGCTGCAAGCGTTGCCATTTATTTAGGTATTCCCTTTGTTTTAGGAATTTTAAGCCGACTGATTTTAGTGAAACTAAAAGGGGAAGAATGGTACACTGAAAAATTCATTCCGACTATTTCACCCATGACATTGATTGCACTTTTGTTTACGATTGTGATTATGTTCTCTTTGAAAGGAGAGTTGATTGTAGAAATACCAATGGACGTTTCAATTATTGCCGTTCCGCTACTTATCTATTTTAGCATAATGTTTATCATCGGATTTTTTGTCACAAAAGCAATGGGTGCGGAATATGACAAAACCGCCGCGGTAGCATTTACAGCAGCAGGAAATAACTTTGAATTAGCTATTGCTGTTGCCATTGCAGTTTTTGGATTAAACTCTGGGCAGGCGTTTGCAGGAGTAATAGGTCCGTTGGTAGAAGTTCCTGCTTTGATTCTACTGGTTAGAGTTTCTTTTTGGTTAAAGAAAAAGTATTACTTATAAATTTCCCAAAAGTGACTTTTGTCATATTTCAATCAAAACCCCCATCGTACATTTACGATAAAAAAATGAAGCGAAGTTTAGGACATATCGCATATAAGGAAGACACAGAAGCTTTGGCTAAATTCGCAAAGGCTTTAGGCCATCCAACCCGTATTGCCATTTTAAAACATCTTGAAAACCAATCGTGTTGTTTCACGGGCGATTTGGTGGAGGTTTTTCCTTTGGCACAATCTACAATTTCTCAACATCTGAAAGAATTAAAAAACGCTGGTCTGATTCAAGGAGAATTAAAACTACCCAAAATAAAGTACTGCATCAATCAAGAAAACTGGAACATTGCAAAATCATTATTCCAGCAATTTTTTGACTGATATTTTTCAATAAACCTATTGTCTATTTGC
>JBNMFK010000122.1:0-10705 GCA_051269965.1 Algoriphagus sp.
ATAAATTATCTAAAAACCAACCGATTTCAGTTTCAGTCCTGTCGTTTCTTCCAATCCGAAAATTAGATTCATGTTTTGAACGGCTTGGCCCGAGGCTCCTTTAGTGAGGTTATCAATAATACTAGTAATCAATAATTTTTGGCCGTCTTTCTGGAGTTGCACAATTCCTTTATTGGTATTGACTACCATTTTCAAGTCAATCGTGTTTTCAGAAACATGTACAAATGGAGCCTCGGCATAAAATGCCTTATAAATGGCCAAAGCCTCTTTTAGAGAACCTTCATAATTTGTATAAACATTGGCCATGATACCTCTAGTGAAGTTTCCTCGGTAGGGTATAAAGTTTATTTCTGAATCAAAATTGGCCTGTAGGCTGATCAAGCTTTGACCAATTTCCTTAAGATGTTGGTGTGTAAATGCTTTATATACTGAAATATTATTATTTCTCCAGCTAAAATGCCCCATAGCAGATGGCGACTGCCCAGCTCCCGTAGAACCTGTTATGGCACTCACATGAACATCCGACTTCAGCAAACCAGCCTTTGCCAAAGGCAAAAGAGCCAACTGAATAGAGGTAGCAAAACAGCCAGGGTTAGCAATTTTAGTACTCCCAATTATTTTATCTTTCTGAAGCTCTGGCAAACCGTAGGTAAAACCATGGCTCTCGTCCCTGAAATCTGTGCTTAGATCAATGATAGAGACACTTTTTGGAACAACATTCGCCTCCAAAAACTTGAGTGACTGCCCATGTCCTGAGCATAAAAAAAGAACATCCACACTTGTGAAATCCCTAGAGCTGGAAAAACGTAATTCCGTTTCGCCAAATAAATCTTTATGTGTTTCTGAAACGTGTTTGCCCGACTGGCTTTCAGAATTTATAAAAATGATATCTGCGTTTGGGTGCTTAAGAAGAATTCTCAGTAATTCTCCACCGGTATAACCTGCCCCACCAATGATACCTACTTTGATGGTTTTCATTAGAAATGATTTTTATTGAAAAAAGAAATGATTTTGGCCGTATCCAATTAAAAGACAAGGCAATCTTGTCGTTTTGAAAAACGATTCGTAGCAGAAGCGATGTGTAATTGACCTAGAAACGTCATATCAAGTCAAAATTCAGCAAAGCGGCCAAGAATCACAAGAATTATACTCGATTTGTTAAGAAAGGGCTAATTTTACCACATACCATAAAAAAACTCATGATGCTTTTAGAAATCATTTGGGACATCAATCCTACCATCGTAAAACTTGGTGAATTTGAACTTCGCTGGTACGGCCTTATGTTTGCTGGAGGATTTCTGTTAGGCTATCAAGTTATTACAAAGATATTTAAGGATGAGGGTAAGCCAGAGAAAGATTTGGACGCCTTATTACTAACGATGATTATAGCAACCGTTTTGGGTGCCCGCATAGGCCATTATGTATTTTACGAGTGGGAGCATTTCGGTGAAAACCCAGGTAAATTCATTGCAGAGATGCTTATTCCTCCTTATGCAGGTCTCGCTAGCCATGGAGCAGGCTTTGGAATTGTATTTGCCCTTTGGTTTTATTCTAGAAAACGTGCCGACCAATCCTTCCTTTGGATAGTAGACCGCGTAGCGGTTACCGTAGCTTTAGTGGGTTTCTTTATTCGATCTGGAAATTTGATGAACTCAGAGATTGTTGGTAAGCCTTCTAATTTGCCATGGGCCTTTACCTTCATGAAAAACTTTGAGTTTGAACAGATACCTCGTCATCCAGCACAGCTTTATGAAGCCCTATCTTGTTTAGTTCTTTTCGTCATTTTATACAGCATCTGGAATAAATACAAAGCCACCCTTCCTGACGGACTTCTTTCCGGTGTTTTCTTTGTCTGGATTTTTGGATTACGATTTGTTTGGGAGTTTTTCAAGGAAAACCAAGAGGCCTTTGAAGATGGTATGACTTTCAACATGGGACAAGTTCTAAGTATCCCAATGGTTTTATTTGGTATCTTCCTCCTTTTTAAGGCGAATCAAAATGTTAAAAAATCGGGGCCTACAAAGTAAGCCCCGATTCCTTTTCTCAGGTATTTTATTTGAAACCTATTTTCCCCGACAAAGAAGCTCCATAAGGAACTTCTGAGACGTCCATTCCCATTGCCTGACAAGCCTCTGCCGCCACTCTTACAGCGTTGTTTGTGCTGCGTTCGTCAGGATAAATATGTGTCATATTTGCTACAAAGAGGTTTTTGAGGTCGGTTGAGCATGAAGGGACCTTCTCAGAGAAGTTTAAACCACATACGGTAGCCGCTGTCTCTGTCTTAAATACAAATACATTCTTTATCCAATCCTCTGTAAAAGCGGGGTTTATTCTTTTCAGTGGTGGAACCATCAAAGCTCTTATTTCCTCATTAGTCATAGAAGCTAAGTCCTCTGACATGGCAAAGTAACGCGATAAATAGACAATATGAGAACCGTTGTATTCCTCCTTCGGAATCATATTAGTGTGCTCAATAACGCCACCAAAAGGAAAGCCGTCGTCGGCCACATTCATCCAATAGATATCGCTGAGCGACTCCTTTAATTCAAGAATGGTACAAACAGCACCGAAATACTCAATATCCTTACCACCATAGGGTATTGGTAAGCCTTTTATTTTATCAAAATAAATAGATGGAATAGTTATTAAATATTTGCCCCCCTCAAGAGCAAGAGACTTCGTCTTGATACCTCTAACTTCACCTGCTCTGACCAATACTTCCTTAAGGGGTTCATTGTATACTATTTCGACCCCTAATTTTTCCAACTCGACCTTTAAAGCATCTAATAGTGTCTTCCAACTTCCTTTAATATAGGCCAATCTTTCATCGCCTCCCTTCCTAGAGTTTAGTCTTTGAGCCAAACGACCAATCATCCAAGTTAAAGGTACTTTGTCAGCGTAAGGACCGAACTTAATATTTAACATGGGTTTCCAAAGAGCATCTGTCATCCCTTTCCCTGCCCATTTATAAAACCAATCAAGCGTGGCTATGCCCTCACTTTTTCTCCAGTCAGCGACTTTGCCTAAATAAAGGGACGTGAGCCCCCATCTAAATTTGTCAAAGAGGTTTGCCGGTTTAAACTTAAGTAAGTCCATGATACCATTAAAGCCATATAGTTTGCCATCTCTAAAAACGCCCATACTCGTTTTATAATAGCCCGTTTGGTCGGCTATATTTAGCTCTTTTAGCAACCAATGAAGCTCGGCGTCTTGAGTGAAGAAATGATGGTAATAATGCTCCAATTGATTCCCACCTATCTCAAAAGTATTTAACAGGCCACCAATCTTATCGCTGCCTTCAATAATTGTCACCGAATACCCCTTCTTTGCAGCCAAGTAAGCCGCCGTTAGGCCGGTCATTCCTCCGCCAATTATAGTAAGTTTTTCTGCCAATTTCTTCTTTTTTATTTAATCATTAGTTCTATATACGCTTTCTGAAACTCTCAAATCCTGATGAATTAAGCATCCCCTTAGCCTCTTTCATATCTTTTTGTTTTCTGCCAAAGCTGTTCGTGTAAATTCTATAAGATCAGGTACAGAAATAGCTACATTAACGAATACAAAAGTTTCACAAGTGTCCAATCTGCATCCAGGCAAGCAGAGCGTCTGAAGAGATGCCTTATCTAATCCTTGAAACTTTTTTTAGAGGAATTCCATAGGGAATACCATCTTGATTGTAACTCCATCTGTCATAGGAGCAAGTTAAAGGACCGTTTCCATTCCTGTCTGCCTTAATTTTATTGAAGCGATGCCTGCATACAATACGAAAATCCTTTAGGCTTGGCTTCATACGCTGCACCTCTACAGAAATAGATCCTACCTCTGCTATGATGAAATCGTTCAATTCTAGCAGATCTGAAGTCTGAACTAAGTAATCCCAATATTTTTCATTGGGAATGATAGCGGATAAAAACTGAGACATCTGAACTTTCAACGCGTTAATTATTTGGAGCAAGACCAAAAATACGTTTTATCCCTCTAAATATATTCATCACAAACGCGGGAATAACATGATCTCTAAGCAATGATTTTTTATTAGGCACCTGAGGAAAAGTAAGGCTCAAGTACTTAAAAACAATACCTAATTTCATAAAGTACATGCCCTTTATCTGATGAGCATCTAAAAGCATAAAATAATATCTGGCAATATTCCTTTTTAGTCTCTTATGATATTTATAGTCCGTTTCTCTATCAAGTTCGCTATACATGTATATCCTATTTTTAAGAAAGTGCTCTTCTTTGTAATTATCTGTGTGGCTAAAACTTCCTAAATTTTTACGATAGACGGCCATAACCTCTGGCAAATATTTAATTTTCCCATTTCTAGCTGCTAGAATTATAATTGGAATATCGCCACTTTTAGATTTCAACAGCCAATGGGGTGTTTTTCCATAAGCCGACGAACGAATCAGTAGACTGGCTGTTGCCATAAACCATATCTCGTCTTGGCCAATCATATCATCTAATGTGAAAACGTCTCTTTCAATGCCTTCGTTGACATAATAGGATGGTAATTCTTGGTCAAAAAAATCAACCCGAGTATTGTGAAAACAAATGGCGAAGTCATTGTGCTCCTCTAAGAAATCAACTTGCTTCTGTAATTTCTTTTTATCGAGCCAAAAATCATCTCCTTCGCACAAGGCTAGGTATTTACCCTTAGCTAAGTCTAAGGCCTTCTTTGAGTTCGGCATAACACCCAAATTTGGATTATTGACGAAGTAGTTAACCCTATATCCCCTGGGATGCTTGTCTAAAAAATTCTTAATAATAGCATCAGAATTATCAGGCGAGCTGTCGTTTGCGAGGATAACTTCATACTCAAAATCCGTATCCTGATCTAGAATAGATTGGAGATTTTGCTCAATAAATAACTCGTGATTATACGTAACCACAATTACACTTACTACCGGGTTTTCAACCATATAAGGGTTTACATTTTTCTGGCCGGACTACCAAAAACAGACTCTCCTGCTTTTACATTTTTAACAACTAAGGAACCCGCTCCTACCATGGCTCCTTTTCCTACTCTTTTCCTTGGAACCACTTTAGCCGCCGTTTGAAGCATTACTTCTTCTTCGAGCACAGTAAAGCCGGTAATGGTGCTGGAGGAACTCATATGGGACCACTCGCCCACGTTGGCATCATGTCCTAAACAGCTGAAATGCTGCAAAGAAACAAAGTCTGATAGTCTTACATCTACTGAAACAAACACAAAAGAAAATATCAAAACACCCTTTAAGTGACTCACATCTGAGCGGACGTTTGCCTGTAGATCCACCAGATTTATGAATATTCCTCCCTTATCTAAAATTAGCTGGGCATATTTCTTTTTCGGCTGTATGGCCCCTAAAGCACATGCAAAAACATCATTTTCTTGAATTTGATAGTCCTCTACATTTCCTAGAATATTTGGGTAGTTTTGATAACCATCTAGGGCATCAGATTTGTCATCCAGAAAGCCTTTTATTTGGTATTCCCCATCTTTAAAGGCTTGTGTGTTTTTTGCTAAATCAAACACTTCTCGTCCAAACCCTCGAGCACCAATAATTACTAGATTTTTCATACTACTTAATTGTTAGCATTGTTCCGCCCCAAGAATAACCCACGCCAAAACCAGCAAGAATAAGCTTGTTCTCCTTTTCAAAAAGGCTCATATATTCATTTAAAACAATGGGTAGCGTAGACGAAACCGTATTACCACAGCTCTCCATGTGCATTAAAAATTTCTCCTTTTCAATCCCAACTTTCTTCCTAAGATGATTTAGCATGAAAGAATTGGCCTGATGAAAAACGTACCAGTCTACTTCCGAAACTTCTAAAAGGCCATTTTTAGCCAAGGTGGCCTTGATTAAACCAGGTACTGCATCAATGGTAAATTTAAATACTCCAGACCCATTCATAAATAAATAGTTATCTGGATCGTCTTTTCCAGATTTTGGAGCTTTCATGCCACCATTTTTTACGATAAGATCTTTATAGCCACTTCCATCGGAGCCAAGAACGAACTCTCCGATCTCGGCAAAGCCATCTGTACTTATCAAACTGGCTGAGGCAGCATCTCCAAAAATGGTTCTGTTGCCTTTATCTAACTGGTGGATATGTTTAGAATAAACTTCAGATGTTATAAGAAGGATATTTTTGGCAATTTTTGCAGAAATAAGACCTTTGGCCAGTGCCAAACCATAAACGTAACCAGAACAGCCCTGATTAAAGTCTAGGGCTCCTGCAGAAGTAGAGATACCTAATCTATCTTGAACAATACAAGCCGTAGTCGGCAAGAAGTAGTCTGGACTTTGCGTGCAGAGCAAAACAAAATCAATGTCCGCCACCTCAATTTCGTTTTCTGTAAACAGTTTTTCCGCGGCTTTTACGGCCATATCAGACACAAACTCGTCCTCAGCCGCAATGTGTCGTTCATTTATTCCTACTTTTTTGGCTACTTTTTCTACCGTCCATTCTGGAAATTTTTTCACCAAAGCCTCATTGGTGAGAATAGTCTCGGGCAAATAATAGGAAACAGCTTTGATGAAGGCGGACATAGGTATTAGTTTAAATATGCTATTTCTGGAACGACCAGGTTTTTAGTTTCAAAGTAAACCGAGCCCCAAGAGAGTCCTACACCAAAACCGCAAGCAATATGTTTTTGATGTGAGGTCCTAAGAACTTCCCTTCGCTCACTCACTAAAGTAAGCGGGATGGTAGCAGAGCTCGTATTCCCAAATTTACTAAGAGTATAAGGCACTTTTTCAGGCTCAATCTTTAGCTTTTTTCTGATTTTTTCATTCATAAAGAGGTTGGCCTGATGAAAAACAAAATTATCAACCTCGACCATATCAATCCTAAAAAATTCAGTTAAGTCTTTTACACTACTAGGGCCTTTGCTGATCCCAAAGGAAAACACATCCATACCGTCAAGCATCAGATGTGAATCGGTCCTGGAAATACCTTCTTCTATCTCTTTCTCGATGAGAGAATCAGAATTAAAAGGATGCCTATAACCTCCGTCTTTTATAATGATGGCATCTTTTCCAGAGCCATCTGAGCCAAAACTAAATTTCATTTCTGCTGCTTCAGGATTAAACTCTAAAGCCGTGGCCGTTCCAGCATCACCAAATAAAGGATAGGTGCTTTTATCATTAGGAGAACAGGTTCTAGAAATAGTGTCTCCTACCAGCAATAGCCCTTTTTTTAAAAAACCACTCTGCATCAAAGCGGCAATGTTACTTAAACCCATAACATAGCCGCTGCAGCCCATTGAAATATCTATGGCATAACAGCTCGTAGATAGGCCTAGTTTTTCTTGTAAAACAGCAACCGTAGCAGGTAAAATATAGTCTGGAGTTTGCCTTACAAAAATGAGGCAATCAATTTCTTCAGGAGACCATTCTAGAGTATCCAACAATCTTTTGGCCGCATCTTCACATAAGTCCGAGGCACACATATGATCAGGAGCCACATGTCTCAAATGTATACCCGTATTCTTAAGGATTTTTTCTGCATCACTAACCAGCGGATCCGTTAAATTATCTTTAAACAAAGCCGGAACTGTAGCAGCTAGTCCTCGAATACTAACATTTGGAATGTTTAAATGAGCCATGAAAATTATATTTTTGACCCTACCACATTAATAAGGTCTTGAATGGTGGCCGAATTACGAATATCGTCTCCGCTCACCTTTACATTATATTCTTCATCAATCATGGCTATAACCATAAGTGCCACCATGGAATCCCACTCCTCTAATTCTCTAAAAGAAGTTTTTGGTTGGAATTCAGATACTTCTGTTTCGTCAAATTGCTCTGCAAAAAGTTGAATAAATTCTTCGCTATTCATCTAATCTTTCTTATTAATTATTGTCATGACAAATTTAGTGAAAAACCAAGCATTTCTTGCTTCGCTGGTCGAGCTAAAGCTCTCTCAGGTAAAACTTGCTATCCTCGACAGGTGAATCTTCAAGGATATCCCCCCTATTTAGCTGTATATCTCCATCTTCAAAAGGAATGACTCCCTCAGAATAAAACAGAAACTCCGCCTCTTTTGGAATCGGTTTTACAATCGACCTAAATGGATGGATTGGAATCAAAGTTCTTTTAAAATCTTTCCCCCAAAGCGGATAGATGTAATCCTCATGTTCCTGTTGAGTCCCTAGTGCCACTACGGCGTCTTGAGGAACCAAGGCTTCAAATCTCTCATAAGCAGACTTACCCTCTGGGCGAGTTAGCATGATCTGAGATAATCTATCTATCTTAAAAACACTATTTTCCCCAAAAAGCGGATACAAGCTTCTATGAGTTAAGGTGAAAATGGCAGAGATCGCTATCACAACAGAACAGGCTAAAATAAATTTCATGCCTTTCTTTTCTTTGAAAAACCAAGCTAATAATGGTAAAAACCAAGCTGCCATATTCATAAAGTAGCGTCCTTTTATAGGATCGTAAGGTGCGGAAAAGCAAAGTGACAAAAAATGTAATAGCCCGGCAATCATAAATATAAACGCCAAGCTTACCCCCTCTTTTTTTCTCCAAAAAAACAAAAGCAGAACCATGACTGGTACCACTAGCATGAAACTAATAATACCCCAAAATGGCCGCTCTTTATAAAAAGGCATCTGATCGTTGCCCATCATTTCAAAAGGATATACAACCCAAAACTGAGCCCTTTCTAAGGCAAACTTCTCAAATATTTTATTCGGTAGAAATCTAAAAGCATCATTGACCTTTGAACCTGTCTCCGTGTTTCTAATGCCGTCTAGTTGGAGGAAGTCAGAAGAGTATCGTAATACATTTAATTCAAAGTTTTTAAGCTTTTCGGCCGAACTGTAATTCTCAATGCCATGCCACCTCATAACCTCCTCAGGAGCAGAGAGGGCACCTAAGCTAAACGTACCAACTTCTTTAACATTGGCCCTATAGCCGTTAGGCAATACGTAGATACAAAGTCCAAGAACAAGACCTAAAACCGTAGGTAATGACCTTTTTCTAATAACACTACGCTGAAAAAACATAAAAATCACCAATACTGCCACTGCGGGACCAATAAGTAAAAATGTAACTTTATGAGAAACCCAGACCGAGGACGAAAAAACAAATAAAATGATGTTTATCCACGAAGCTTCGCGATAAACCTTTATTAAAAAGTAGATCACCAAACCTAGATAGGCCGATTGAACAATATCTGTTTCCGTAGTAACCGCCTGAATAAGTGCTGATGGTAGCAATCCAGCAATGAGCCCTACAAATAGAGCTCCTTTAGTATTTAAAAAAGCCTGTTTCGTGATTCCATAGGTAGTCAGTATAAATACCCAATAAGCCATGAAATGAATCACCTTAAAGCCTTTTTCTCCAAAAACATGATAGCCTAGAATCTGTAATGTAGGAAGCGAATTTGGGTAAAAATCAATGGACCAAGAAGTGCCTCCTAACCTATCCATATTGCCATTCTGAATGTAATATGCACATTTTACTAAATGACCCGTCATACTATCCCATTCATTAGGATAAGTAATAAAAAGCACAACGACGTTAATGATAGAGCAAATTAGAAGCCCAACTGACAAAACACTAAAAATTCTTTTTTGAACAGTCGAAATTTCTGCCCAGAGCGTTTCGACCACTCTCTGAGCTGACTTGATTAAGCCCTTTATATCTGTATTGGCTCTTTGCCCTAAAAGGACTAATAGAGCTAAAATAAGACCGGAAAAAATACAGAGAATTAGGGACCATGCTATCGGATTTCCGACTTCCCCAAAGCTGGATAAAACATATCCAGAAGGAACGGTTACAGAAACCAATCCCAAGAATAAAAGTATAAAATATGAAAGAAGGCTATCTGCCAATAATAGGCTACCCTTGTGTAGCAAAAACAAGAACAAACAAAAGAATATTATACTAAAAATCACCATTGGTGTATCCTAGTTCCCTAATTTTTGACGTAATTCCTCTAATATTACTTCTTTCATGAGAAGCTTTCTTTTTTGAGTCTTAAGATTATTGAACATCATTCTATCCATATCTTGGCTATCTCCTGAACCTATGCTCGAGGTAGCCTCTAACTCCTGCAAGTCATGCCTAGCCCTACGCACAATATTTTCCATTTCTCTATACTTGGTTTTGCTTTTCTGCTCTTCGTCTAGGAAATTAAAAGAAGGGCTTTTTCGACCAACAACTTTCATCAAGTAACTAAGCTCAAATATCTTATCACAAGCGGCTCTAAACCTCTCTGCCACGTTTCTGTCTGCTACATGAGAAGGTACTCTTATGTTTTTCCACTCATTAAGAAGCACTTTGGCCTTAACTGTTGAATCAAAAATGGCATCATTCTCAGCAGAAGCTAATCTTTCTGCCTCCTTCATCATTCTAATCTGAGCCTCCACTCTTGGATCTTCTCGACGCTGAATTTGAATTCCTTTTGCTTTACAATACTTTTCGTAGTAGCCCGAGTTCGACTTTTTAAAGTTTCGGTAAAGGAACTTCATCATCTTAGCTGGCAGCTCTCCCACATCTTTCCACTCTCGTTGATATTTCTTCATATCCTCGAAAGCCTCGTCCCAGTCTCTTCTCCGGTGCAAATCGTAAGACAGCTCTATCAAGACCTCATATTTAGCCTTTCGCTCATCTATGATTTTATTTTGCTCGTCGAAAAATGCCTTTCTACGTTGATAAAAAGAATCTAAAAGAAGCTTGAACTCTTCTTCCATTTCTTCATT
>JBNMFK010000123.1:0-10704 GCA_051269965.1 Algoriphagus sp.
TGAAGAGCCAAAACCCTATGAGTTTAGAGCTAAGCCAGCTTGGCAAAGATTAATAGTGATGTTAGGTGGTATTATTGTTAATGTGGTATTAGGTGTACTCATCTTCTGGATAATGACCTATCGTGCGGGAGATAACTTCCTGACCATGGATGAGGTTAATAAGCTGGGCATTGTAGCTCATCCCGTTGCGGAAGAAATAGGTCTAAAAACAGGAGATAAAATTTTAGCAGTTTCGGGCGATAAGGTAGAGAAACTATCTGATGTGATGGGATCAAACGTTATCTTAGGTGAAAATGTCTTCTTTTCTGTCGCCAGAGGTAAAAGCACGTTAGAAATTCCTATTCCTAATGATCTTTACGAGAAAATATCTGATGAAGATAGCAAGGGTTTTATAGACCCCTTGCAGACTTTCAAAGTTGGCTCTGTGAGTCCAGACACACCCGCAGAGGCAGTAGGACTTCAGGCAGAGGATAGAATTATTGGAGTGAATGATAAGCCTGTCAATTTTTATCACGAATTCACAGCAATAGCTGCGGAGAACAGCGGCAAGGAAGTAGTATTGAGCATCAATAGAGGCTCAGATACATTGACCTTAAATCCTACATTAACAGAAGATGGCAAATTAGGCTTTATGATGTCCTCTGATTTGGCTTTCACTCATCAAGAGGTGACTTTAGGGACGGCATTTGCTATGGGCTCTCAAAGAGCGTTGTCCGTAGTTACGGATAATATAAAAGGATTCAAAAAGATATTTACAGGTCAGGTTTCTCCCGGAAAGGCATTAGCCGGACCTGTGGGAATAGCAAGAAGGTTTTATGGAGGTACTTGGGATTGGACGAGATTTTTCATGATAACAGGTATGCTTTCTATGGCATTGGCTTTCATGAACTTACTTCCTATTCCTGCTCTAGATGGGGGGCATTCGGTATTGCTTATTTATGAAATGGTTTCTGGTCGTAAGCCTTCAGAGAAATTCATGGAGCGGACACAGCAGGTAGGTATGGTCATACTACTTGGTTTACTGGCGTGGATTATGTTTAATGATACAATGCAGGCTATTTTCTAACTATGTTATTGATTAGAATAGTCGGGTTTTTACTTTTTTCATTTTCTCCTTCAAACAAAGATGAAGTTAAACATGATTTTCATACGTCACTAACTGAAATGCGGTACAACGAAAGTACCAAATCTTTCGAGCTTACTATTCGTGTATTTACAGATGATCTAGAATCCATGATTAAAGCTAACCACAAAGGGGCCTCATTTTTGACGGTGAACTCTGATAAAATTATAGAGTCCTACGTTAAAAAGAACTTTGCTTTTATAAAAGGCAAGGAGGTCGTTTTTGGAAGTTTCTTAGGTAAGGAGTCAGAAGATGATGTCACTTGGCTCTATTTTGAGATTGATAACGGTGAAGTATTACGAGATGGATTTAAGATGTTAAACAGTATCTTCTTTGATTTTTTTAACGATCAGAAGAACCTTGTTAATGTGTTGTATAAGAAAGAAAGAGCGACTCTAATCTTTTCAGACGATAATAAACTTCAATCTTTCCCTTTTTAATTCATAAATTCTTAGAATAGTATGCTTGCATACGGGTATTTCTCTTAGCATATTTGCACGCTTATTATAGTGGATTGATGAAGAAAGAAGAAACAATAGATTTTCATATTAAGTGGACTTGGCATGCTATTTCACGCATGTACAACGTGTATGCTGGTCAGAATGATATGACTATGTCGATTGGTTATGTATTGTTAAATATTGATTTAGAGACAGGCACTCCAGCTACCAAAATTGGCCCTTCTATTGGGATGGAGCCTAGAAGTCTTACCCGAATGCTTAAGTCCTTGGAAGAGCGTGGATGGATTTACAGAAAGACAGACGAAAAGGATAAACGCTTTGTCAATGTATTCCTTACCGAGAAAGGGAAAGAAAAAAGGCGGTTTGCCCGAGAAGGTGTAATTGCTTTTAATAAGGCTATTTGTGAGGTTGTGCCAGAAGAAGAACTTTCCAAATTTATTGAAACGTTAGACCGAATTAAAGAAACTGTGGAGTCGCAAACTACAAATTCTAAAAATGGTTTGTTAGCTTTGGAGCTTATATAAACTATCAATATGCTTAGAAGGGAATTTTTGGTCGTGGCTGTTTTTATAGCCACTTTAAATTATTGTAATGCTCAAAGTGTAGCCTATTATCCGATAAGCTCTATAGTTTCGATTTCTACAAATCCCGTAAAACCTATTTGGCTAGACCTAAGGTTTCAAACAAATTCCTTTTTTTCGTCATTAAGTACTGAAATTGCTCCAGCGGTAAATTTAAATAAGAATCCTAAGGGACAGTACTACATTGGAGGAGGCTTACGCTTGAATTACCTTGAAGCCTTCCAGGGGAACGGCGATATTTTGGAAGGCTATATGCTGAATATAGGCATCCGTTCTGCTCCTTTTGATAAATATCCCCAGGTTCAGATAGCCTTTGAGCTTTCTCCTTATGTAGCCAGTAATTTTGAAACAGGATTGTTTCGCTCTCGATTAGGTATTGCGTACAACTTCTCTAAAAAGAAGTAAATTACTTCCCTAAACTTTTCGCTTTATCAAAATGTTTCACTGCTTCTTTTAGCATTTTATCTTCCTCTGCGATTACTCGGTAGAATGAATTACTTAAGCCGTTTTCATCCTTCCAAATGCTTCTTGCGATTAGAGCTTTAACTTGGCTTTGAATAAAACTTTTAGACTTTTCAAAGTCTTCAGCTTTATAGTCAATTTTCAAATCTTCTCCTTTCTTGATAATACTTTGAAGCATTTTTTCATCTATCGTAAAGTTTCTGAGGTAATCGTCAAAAGAGCTTTTCTTTAATTTTTTACCGTTTTCGTTGGCATAGTTGAGGGTAAATTCTCTAATAACATTGTTGCCATAAAGCTCCATAAGGTAACGGCTAATGTGGCTAGTGTCTCTAGCTACAAAAACATCTGGGGTAATTCCTCCTCCTCCATAAACGGTCCTGCCACCTTTGGTGGTGTATGCTTTATTTCCTTTATTATCTATGCTGTCCGCACTGAAAAATTCGCCGTGCTCACCTCGCTCGTTTAGCTCTCCATAATAATCCTGTAAATCACCAGATGAATAAGGCTTTTGAATGCTACGCCCGGATGGGATATAATATCTAGAAATGGTCAATCTAAGTTCTGAACCATCTGAAAGCTGAATAGGTGCTTGTACCAGACCTTTGCCAAATGTTCTACGCCCGACTATAAGTGCTCTGTCATAGTCTTGTAGGGCACCAGAAACGATTTCGGATGCCGAGGCACTGCCTTCATCCACAAGAACTACCAACGGCTCTTTTTCGAATACACCTGTTCGTGTTGCATACATTTTACGGTCGTTTCTGTCGTCTTTTCCGTCAGTGTATACTAGGACGTCATTTCCAGAAATAAATTCGTCTGCTATAGCTGTAGCTCGCTCTAGATAACCTCCAGGATTTCCTCTAAGGTCTAAAACCAATTGGGTCATCCCTTGAGTTTTTAACTTTTTAAGTCCATCCAAAAACTCATTGTAGGTTGTTTCGGAAAAACGATTGATTTTGATATAACCTGTTTTCCCATCAGCCATTAAATAGGAAGCATCTACAGAAAAAGTTGGTATTTTATCTCTTACTACCGTAAACTCTATTAAGTCACTAAAACCTCTTCGTTTAATTTTCATAGAAACTTCGGAACCTCTTTCTCCTCTGAGCGTATTGAAAATCAATCTAGAATTCACTTTTTCACCCGCAAGAGAAGTTCCGTTAGCCTCAATAATTGCATCGCCACTCAGTATACCTACGGCCTCTGAAGGGCCTCCGGACAGAGGTGTAACTACGTAAACGGTATCATTGAAAATATTAAACTCTACACCTATACCATCAAAACCATTTTGCAATTCAGACATAGACAATTCCGCCTCTCTAGCAGGAAGGTAGGCGGTATGTGGATCTAGCTTTTCTAGCATTTTGGTAATTCCATATTCAGCTAAAGAATCAGTATCTACAGCATCTACATAGCTTCTATCGATGTAAGTAAGTATTTCTTTAAATTTATTAGACGATTTTATAACATCGCCCACCATATCCTGATTTCCGAAAAATTTAGCTCCAATTTGGATACCAGCAGCCAGTGTAATGGCGATGATGATAGGTAATCTGATGGCGAACTTACTATTCTTAATTTCTTTCTTTTTTTCCACGGTTTGTCTTTTTAGAAGTCTATCTATAACACTCTTGTATCCTCATTAAGTTTAAGGAATAGGTAGTTTTCTTTAATTATTTTTCAAGTTTCATGCGGTAAATGTACAGACCTATTACGGCAAAAAGAATAATAAAGTATAAGCAAAAGCCTGGCATGCGATTTTGGTTATCATTCAAGGCTAAAAATACAAATGATTGACTGACTAAAATAGCTAAACCTCCAATCCAAATCTGGACAACAGACAATAATTCTAAACTTAATTTGTGAACTGCTGGCAGGTTTCCTTTAGTGATGGTCAATGGATAATTAAGGACTGAAGGGTCTGCTTTTTTTACCAAGGAAAAGAGGCCTAAAACAAAAGCTAGAATGCCAAAAAAGAACCAAGCTGAATGCTTACTACTACCGCCTTCTTCTTGACCAAAAAAATTAAAGTGGTTAGGTACCTGATCTGGAAGACTATTAAAATTTATAAAGTAATAGCGTAATCCTAGTAGAAGAAGTAGCCAGCCAAAAAGCGTTGATATTCTATTTAGCATAGTTTACAGACTAAATTTAGCGGATATCTCAAGCATTTTGTCTATTGGAGCCTTGGCGTCTTTAAGAATTTGATCAGATAGAATAATTTCTGGTGCTTCCTCTGTCAAGCATCTATAGAGTTTCTCCATTGTATTTAATTTCATGTGAGGGCAATCTGAGCATGCAACGCAAGCATGCCCGTTTTTAACAGTAGGTGCCACATGAAACTTCTTATTTGGCGAAGCTTTTCTCATCTGATGCAAAATGCCTGCTTCTGTGGCTACAATAAACTCTTTCGAGGGACTATTGATGGTATATTTTAAAAGGCCAGTGGTAGAATCGATATATTCAGCAGTGTCTAATACAGGCCTTTCGCTTTCTGGGTGTGCTATTATTGTAGCGTCAGGGTGTCTTTCCTTCAAATCAGAAATCATTGAGGCGGAGAAAGCTTCATGTACCATGCAGGCTCCATCCCAAAGAATCATATTTCTACCCGTTTTTCTATTTAAATAGTTGCCAAGATTTTTATCCGGAGCAAAAATAATTTGCTTGTCTTTAGGAACACTTTCTACTATTTTTAAGGCATTGGTACTCGTGCAAACGATATCTGTCAGGGTTTTAAGCTCTGCAGAACAATTGACATAAGAAATAACTATAGCATTTGGATATTTTCCTTTGAACGCTATAAATTTATCTGCAGGAGCAGACTCCTCCAAGGAGCAACCGGCATTGATATCGGGCAAAACTACCTTCTTTTTAGGCGAAAGGATTTTGGCGGTTTCTGCCATGAACCTCACTCCTGCAAAAACAATAAGGTCAGCTTTTGTTTCGGCGGCCTGTTGTGAAAGTCCAAGGCTATCTCCGATATAATCGGCTACATCTTGGATATCAGCAGTTTGATAGTAATGAGCTAATATGACAGCATTTTTTTCTTTCTTAAGACGAGCTATTTCCGCCACATAGTCTATTTCTCCTTTCATAATTAAGTCGGGCATTGGTACTCCCAGGTTTTAGTTTTTAATAGGTTGCTATTGGCATCAAAACTCTTTTCAAGTATTAAGTTGCCTGAGGGGTCATAAGATTTCTCAATAGAATTCATGAGCCTGCCTTGGTAAAGGAATGATTCCTTAATTAAATCTCCGTTCACATTGTTTACATACTGGATTTGATAATCCAATTTGTTATTCCTTCCAATGACCGTTTTATCGGTTAAAAAGCCACTCGCATAGGTATAAAGCGTTCTCCTTATCAATTTACCATTTAAATAGGTGCTGTCCTTCTCAATATTACCATTTGAACTATTGTAGCTAGTCACAATTTCTTCAACCATCCCGCCAACAACATCATTTCTTTTCTCATAGGTTTTCTCTCCTGTCTGGCTGTAAATAAACTCTTTAGAGTGATTGATTTCGCCCGATCCATTCCTTATTTCATAGTTCAGGATTTGACCATTTTCGTTTTTTGTCGTTGTTACCCTAGCCGAGATACTATTATCTTCAGCAAAAAACAGTTTCTCCGAATTTAAACGTGATGTAGTTAGTTTATTGTTTGTCTTAATTTCATTAGGATCCGTTGTTTCTGTTATAGCAATCAATTGGCCTAAATTATTGTAATTGTAAATTTTAGCACTCCTGAAGGTTTCATTGTGAAAGGCACTCACCTTAGAAAGATAGCCTTTAGCATTATATTCAAAAATGGTTTTTTCTGAATTGGAACCTTGGAAGCCTGTTGTTGTCGTATTTTCTTCGATAATTTGTCCTTCTAAATTATACGACTTAAGAAGTAGAAAGTCGGTTTTGCCATTCTTGTTGACAGACTCTTGTTTTATTAATGAGCAATCATTTTGAGCACGAGCAGTGCCCATGAGCAGAAGAGAGACAAGGAAGAATGGGGAAAAATGCATGGTGTATAATCTTTAGCTATTAGTGCAGCAAATTACAAAGTTTTGATTTCTATTCATAAATTGCCCAAGGCATAGAAAAGCTATTTTTATTTAACGTTAGTATCATATATGAACTTCTTTAAAATATTATCTTTTTGTCTTCTTTTATCATCGTGTAGTGACTCTACGAATAAGAAAGAATACAAGTCCCCTGAAGAATCTTTTCCAGGCTTATTTGAGGAGGTACAACTTCAAGCTGTGTTCCCAGATTCTAAGACTTTTGTTGATTGTGTTCCTAATTATAAGCCTAGCTTTATTCTCTCAGCTTATGAGGAACAAAAAATACTGACAGATTTTGATTTGAAGACCTTCGTTCTTAAGCATTTTGAGAAGCCTGTTGTAAATAACTCTGGGTTTAAATCAGATGCCTCCTTGTCAGCGGTGCAGCATATTAATAAGCTATGGGATGTTCTAACTAGAGAGCCTGATGAAGGGGGAACCATTATTCCTTTGAGAAAATCTTATGTGGTGCCAGGAGGTAGGTTTGGAGAAGTATATTATTGGGACAGTTACTTTACAATGTTAGGGCTTCAAGTGGCTCAAAAAGATTCATTAATAGAGAATATGGTGCTTAATTTCGCTCAACTTATCCAAGATATTGGGCATATTCCTAACGGTAATAGATCCTATTATCTAAGCAGGTCTCAACCCCCATTCTTTTCATTGATGGTAGAGCTTTTGGCAGAAGTCAAGCAAGATGAGCAAGTATTACTTCGTTTTCTCCCACAGTTACAAAAGGAATATCAATACTGGATGGCGGTTGCAAACTCGGAACAAGCTACTGCTCAAAATGAAGCTAAAATAAAAGGAGACAGAGCTTTTAATAAGGTAGTATTTATTGAGGAAAGTCAAATCCTTAACAGGTATTATGATAACAGTGATAAACCAAGACCTGAGGCCTACAAAGAAGATGTGGAAACGGCGAAAAAATCTGGCAGAGACGCGAAAGAGGTTTATCGCCATTTACGTTCTGGAGCTGAATCTGGATGGGATTATTCTAGTCGCTGGTTTAGAGATGGCGTGAGCTTGGAAACTATTCACACCACAGAAATTCTTCCAGTGGATCTTAACGCTCTTCTTTATCATTTAGAAGAGGTACTGGAAAAAGCGTATAATTTATCTGAGAAGGAACAAGGTTATAGCGACAGTTTTAAGGCTTTGAAAGAAAAGAGAAAGGAACTTTTTGATACCTATTTCTGGAATGAATCAGAAGGGTTTTATTTTGATTACGACTTCGTTTTAAAGAAAAGCAAGGAAACATATTCTTTAGCGGGAGTTTATCCTTTATACTTTGGCATAGCAAGTGAAGAACAAGCCCAAAAAGTAGCGGACAAAATAGAAACTTCGTTTATGATGTCAGGAGGCGTTAATAGCACTTTGTATGAAACTGGACAACATTGGGATGCTCCCAATGGCTGGGCTCCTCTTCAGTGGATGACCATTAAGGGCCTAAGAAATTATGGATATACAAAATTGGCTGATGAAATTAAAAACAGATGGATAGCTAACAACCTTCGTGTTTACAAAAACACAGGAAAGATGGTGGAAAAGTACAATGTAAATGACCTCCGTCTAGAGGCAGGCGGTGGTGAATATCCTGTTCAAGATGGTTTCGGATGGACCAATGGCGTGCTTTTAAAACTTCTTTCTGAAGAATAGAAAGCTATTTTTTAGGCTTAGCTTTTGCCTTTGGTTTTTCTTTAAGTAATTTTTCTGGACTTGGCTTTTCTTCTTCGTCTAATTCAAAAAGCTCAGGCATTTCTTTTGTCAAAAGATTAAACCAAACAATAATCTTTTTAATGTCCGAAGAGTAAACCCTTTCTTTATCAAAGTCAGGCATGACGGCCTCGAAGAAAGCAAAGAAATCGGCAGGTTTGGATCCTTTTACGTCAAAATCTATCTGCTCTCCATGTTTGGCTTTAAGAGTAGTGAATATTTCTGCTAAAGGCGTAGACTTATCAAACTCTTCACTATAAATAGAAATGTCTTTAAGGACAGAAACCTTTGCGTTTACGCTTACGATTTCCCTTTTCTTATGACCGTCCATGCTTTCAACAATAACTCCCGAACGCCCTGGTTTAATGATCTTAAAAAGTCCCGGTCTTCCTGAGATATGTGCTACGTCTTGTAAAGCTTCCATTATTCTGTATTCTTATTTCCTGCAAAAGTAAGTATTTAATGGTTTTCAAAACCAAGAGAGTAAGATTTATATATCTCCTTCTAAGGGTCTAATTACAATATCCTCCACCAAAGCAGAAGGAGAAAGGGAATATGCGGCCCATAAGGTGTCTGCAATATCTGTTGCTTTTATGAACCGAGATTCTGGCAAACCTGAAGCTTCCCAACTGCTGGTATAGGTAGCACCCGGCATAATGGATGTTACTTTTATCTTTTCAGGTAGCAATTCGGCTCTTAGCGATTTACTAAAACCTAGCATCGCAAATTTTGAAATGGTATAGGCTCCAGAGTTAGGATAAGCTTGCAGGCTGGCAATAGAGCAAATATTAAAAATGTGCCCATGCTTGGCCTTTCTAATTAAACCGATTAAACCACGAGTAGTATAGTAGGCGGAATACAGGTTGGTATCTATTTGTGTCTCTAGAGCTCCCTCTGGTTCTGTCATGAGGCCGCCCTGAGTAAAGGCCCCTGCGTTATTTACTAAAATGTCTAGATTCCTCTTTAGACCTTTTACAAAGTCGGTAAATGATCGGACACCATCTTTTTTGCTTAAGTCTGCTGCAAATACGAAAACAGTAACACCATAGGTGTTCTCTAAATTACTTTTAAGGGCTTCTAAATCAGCTCTTCCTCGTGAAGTAATGATGAGGTCTATGCCTTGAGATGCAAGTTTTTCAGAAATTGCTTTTCCAATACCCTTCGAGGCTCCTGTAATTAAGGCTAGTTTATTCATGGTTCGTTTTTTGCACAAAGCTAATTCATATTGGATACCCAATCAATTTATTAACTTTGCATGAGCTATAAATATTCACTAAATGCTTTCAACCGCAGGGAAATTCTTCCTTTTTCTTGGTAGCCTTTTTATAAGAAGAGAAACTTTCAAAGTTTATTGGGAAAGGTTTATTGACGAATGTGTTAAAATTGGCACAAATTCTATTCTGATTGTATCTATCGTGGCCTTCTTTATAGGTGCTGTAACATGTGTTCAGATATATGCCAATTTGGTAAGTCCTTTTATTCCTAACTATATTGTGAGTAATGTAGTTAGAGATATGATGCTCCTAGAGCTATCCTCTACATTTATGTGCGTTGTTTTAGCAGGGAAAGTGGGATCTCATATCGCTGGAGAGTTAGGTACAATGCGTATTACTGAGCAAATAGACGCTCTTGAAGTCATGGGGATAAATGCTTCTTCTTATTTAGTGCTTCCTAAAGTTCTTGCTGCGATGTTTACATTTCCACTTCTAGCCATATTATCTGACTTTCTTGGAATTGCAGGAGGATATCTAGCAGGAACAATGTCGGGGATTCTTACCCCTGAAGAGTACATTTATGGAATAAGGTTTTCCTTCGTTCCCTATAACATTATTATTGCCATTGTTAAATCATTTGTATTTGGCTTTTTAATAGCCAGTATATCTTCTTATAAAGGCTTTTATACGAACGGTGGGGCATTAGAGGTAGGTCAAGCTAGCACCACCGCTGTTACGAATAGCTGTATTGCAATTCTGATTGCAGATTACTTATTAGCACAATTATTGTCTGGATGATAGAAATCAAGAACATATCGAAGTCTTTTGGCGACAGACAAATTCTGTTTGATATCAGCGGGACTTTTGAAAAGGGGAAAACGAGCCTGGTTATTGGAGCTAGTGGTACTGGGAAAAGTGTCCTTTTAAAGTGTATGCTTGATCTGGTCAAACCAGAAGAGGGGCAAGTCTTATACGATGGTCGAAGGTTTTTGCTCCAAGAAGAAGAAGACAAGAAGGAAGTTCGCAGAGAGATGGGCGTTTTGTTTCAGGGAGGAGCTCTTTTTGATTCAAAAACAGTTCATCAAAACGT
>JBNMFK010000124.1:0-10668 GCA_051269965.1 Algoriphagus sp.
TAATTATATGCTTAGTCATGAGCTTTCTCTGCTGCCTCAAAAACCTAGATGGGTAGATGGTTCTGGACTGTCAAGATACAATCTATTTAGCCCAGAAGACCTCGTATTTCTCTTGGAAAAGGTAAGAAGCACCTTAGGCCAAGCTGAAACGTTTGCCTTCTTACCTTCAAATGGCCATGAAGGCACTTTGGGACAATTTAATGAAAAAGAAGAAACCTTTATTTATGCTAAATCAGGATCTATGAGTGGTGTTTATAATTTGGCGGGATACCTCAAGACTAGCTCTGGCCGAATACTTGCTTTTGCTGTGATGAACAATAACTTCACAAAGTCTGTGAGCAGTGTACGGGCGGAAGTGGCTCAGTTTCTACTAAAAGTAAGAGCAGACTATTGACTCTTTCGATACACCGGGAAACTTGCAGTGTTGTTAAATTCCCTGAGACACATCATTATTTGATAGGTAAGATCATAGTCGTTGGCCTCTAAAATAAATGCATCGTTAAGTTTACAGTAACTCATAAACTCTTCCAAGTCTGGATCTTTGAGGTTAGTTATGTTAGCCACCTTCCTTTTATTATATCTAAGCTCTATGTAAAATCTCTTTAGATCTTGATACTCTAATTCAGCAGCCTTTCTATTTGCTTTGCCTTCTTTACTCCACAGGTCATACATGGCATCGATAGATAGTCCAGCACCTCCCCCAAGACCTCCGGCTGAGCTAGTTCTTACCAAGTTGCCTACGATGTCTCTTTTCATCGTTTCAGCATTTCTTGGATTTTCTAGAAAATCCTTAATCTCTCTTTCAATAGTCTCAGATCGCTTATCTTTAACTACTACCTCTTCTAAAGCAATGGCTTGCTGTTCTATCCCGATAGTAGGATTACCTATAGACTTATCCCAAAATGTGGTAGTACTACCAAACCCTATTCCCTTTATTATTAATGAATCACCTTCCGCAGCTCTGATATAAAAATCACCGCTCTTATTGGTAACTACCACATGCTTCGTTCTTTGATTAACAACCGTAAGGGATTCCAGAGGTTTGAGCGTTTGGGCGTTTAAAACCTTTCCATAAACTGACCATAGTTTTTGAGCCTGAACGCCACAGGTCAGACCAAAAAAGAGAAGAAATAAAATTAAACTGGTTTTTCTGGTCAATGTTACTTTAGAAAGGCACTTGCTCACCATTTATTATTAAATGACATAGCATACCATTTCGCGTCAATGCGAAATTAGCATTTTTCTCAAACTCCAAACGACCAATCTTCTCTATACTGAGTGCATGGTGTGTTAATTTTTCTAAAAACTTACTTAAAGGTTCTACTTTCATACCTTTTGCATCAATTTCCTTAATGCCCCAGAAAGTAGACAAGTCGCCCATATCCTCCACAATACTCTTAAACTCGAAGGAGGTAGCATCCTCTTTATTCTCTTCATCTAGGTTTATCCCAATATCCATCTGTACGCCCTCCATTTCTGCATTTCTTATCAAGAGATCAAACAAACATTTCTCATTGGTAGGGATAGCCTCGTATTCCCTCAAAACCCGAGACTCATACTTCTTGGAACAAATACTCTCAAACGCCTTTATTATGATTAAATAATTAAGCTTCCGTAAATACATTTTTTCATGGTCATTCCCATAGCCACCAGACTCTACCAGCATTAAGCTGCTTCCCCATTTTTGGATATTATCTCCAAAAGCTCTTGACTCAAATTCATCAGAAAATCGACCAACTTTGCCTGAAATTATCGCTTGCAAACAGGCATTCATTTCACAAATAACCTGCATTGCCTTGGTTCTACTCTCATTCCATTCTGTAGCTTCATTGTAAGCCGTGGCCAAAAAGGATATGGCCGCTTGGTTTCGTGTTTGTCCGGCAGAATACCTTACATTTTGATCATGAAGGTTAAAAGAAAACTCTGGCTTTAGTTCCGTTTGCAGTTTTTTCAAAAGCTTACTTTCTGGACAAGCCAATGCCACAGCATCTCTATTCATGTCTATCTGCTGAGCAGTCCTTCTGGTAAACCTTTCTCCCCCATCTGGGTTTAGCATGGGCACAAAATGCAAGGTGAGATCGCTCAATATTTGCCGAGTAAAAGCATTATCTGTTTTTTGAAAAAAACCTAGTATATCAAAAATTGCCATGGTTGCAGTAGCCTCGTTCCCGTGCATCTGAGACCAGAGTAAAACATTTCTTTTTCCTTGACCTACTTTCACCTTAAAAATAGATCTTCCTTCAAAAGATTGACCACAGACCATTTTTTCAAAAGAACAATCATCCAAAAGCTTTAATAAATCAGCATGCTTAAACCTCCTCTTTGTAAAAAAAGGATTTTTGCATTGCTCATAAACTGAAAATAATTCTTCGCTGGTCAATACCTCTTTATTTTAATACCAAACTCACAACTCTCGTACTCAGTAAAGCATAGTTATCTACTTTACCAAAACCTTTATGCCTTACATTATAACCCTTATTTTCTAAGAGCGGTAGAGCATCTCTGAGTGTCATTCCATAAATATCTGGGATTCCGTCAGAATCCTTAATTGTCTTCCAATAAATAGAGTCTTGAGCAGCCGTCACTAGTTTTACCATTTCTCCTTCTACTGGATTCATTTTTATGTTTAGCTCTTCGGCTATTTCTTGAAAATCTGCCAGCATGCCACTCTTTTCTTGCTTTGCTATTCTTTTCATGTCTTTTTCTTTTTTAGACGCAGGATGAATAGCCACGTCATACGCAAAAATATTATCCGCTATTTTCCTGAAAACGGGTGCACAAACTTGGGACGCATAAACCTTATCCCCTTTAGGTTCGTCAATGATTACAGCCGCTGTATATTTTGGATTATCCGCTGGAAAAAAACCTATGAAGGAGGTAGAATATCGTCCTTTGTTATAACCATTTTTATCTAGCTTCTGAGCGGTACCCGTCTTCCCGGCTACCTGACAAAAACCGCTGCTAATTTCTTTTGCTGTTCCATTACTCACTACGCCCCGCATCATCTTTTGAGCCATTTCTATGACCTTTTTTGAGGCTATTCTTCTAGATACTTTTACATTGCTATATGCCTCCACTACATGATTACCGTCCTTTATTTCCTTAACTAAATAAGGCTCTACCCAATAGCCATTATTGGCCACCGCATTATAAAAAGCCAACATCTGAATAGGAGCTATCTGGCTTTCATAACCAATACTCATCCAAGGCAGCGTAAACGGGCTGTACGTTTTATCGTTTATTGTTTTAAAGTAAGGTTTCTTTTCTCCTTTAAGCTGAAATCCAATAAGTTTATCGAGCCTATAGTTTTCTATATAGCTTAGGTACTCCGTGATACCCTTTGGGCCGAAAACCTTTTCTACGAGTCTATAAACCCCAATATTACATGATTTTACAAAGACCTGCTCCACGGTTATGTTACCATGATGGTGGTCACAAGTAAACGCCTTCCCCCTATGCATGATGGTACCCGTGCAGTTTGCTGCCCAGTCTGTGAGTTGCATGTTTCCTTCTTCTAAAATAGCCATCATGGATGCCAGCTTGAAGGTTGACCCCGGGTCCGTAGCTCCTAAAACAGCGTAATTCATATCTTCCAGATAAATAGATTTGTCATTCCTAGTACGCCTAGAGAGGTTAGCCAAAGCCTTAATTTCGCCCGTTGCTATTTCCATGACCACTGCCGTTCCAGAATTAGCGTTAGTCTCCATAACTTTTTCTTTAAGAGCACTTTCTACCATATCTTGAAAATTAACATCAAGAGTCGTAACTACATCTAAGCCGGGTACAGATTCCACATTATCCACCGAGTTTAAGGGAAGGTTAACACCACCTGCCAGTCGCTTAAAAAGAGACTTTCCTCTCTGACCGGACAAATAATTATTATAACTAAACTCTATTCCAAAGAGCCCTTTTGTTTTAGATTCTCTATCTAGGCCTCCAATGGTTCGTTTAGCCATATCGTTAAATGGCAATGAACGGGTAGATATTTTATCGAAGACGCCACCACCTTTGTACCTTCCTTCCCTAAAAAGCGGAAATTCTGCTATCTTCATTTTATCTTGGTGGGAGATTCGCTGTGTAGAAAGCCTAAGATAACGGCCATTTTTAGTCCTACGCTTCAATGTGATCGTAGCCTTATACTGATTCCAGCTTTTATCTTTAAAATGATTTGATAGCTCCCTAGAGAGCTCATCAATACTCTCATCAAATAGAACTTCTTTTGCCTGTTTTACATCAATACCTACATAATAATACGGCACTGAAGTAGCTAATAAGCTTTTCCCGTCTGAAGCGTAAATATTACCTCTAACCGCTGGAGTACCCTTGGTATAAATAAGGTTTTCTTCTACTCTTTTATTTACCAAAGTTTCATTATGCTGAATTCTCCAAATCCCGCAAAGAATACTAAGCCCTATGCCCCCCATAATGACAAAAATCCAGAGAGACCTATTTTGTATCTGTCCTTTAATGCTGTTCATATCTTTGGAATTTATTGCTCAATTACAATTTTTATTGGGGGTTCAATGTTTCTATTCAGTCCCCTTGAATCTAGAGCTTTAGAAACCTGAGAGTGCTTACTTTCGAACATATAGGAAGATTTATGCGAAATATATGCTGCTCTTTTTTCTTTAATCTCACTTTCTGTTTTGTCCAAACGCCTTATAAGATTATCGAAATTATGCTGATAATATATATACACAATGACCAAAATGAAGGCAAAACCAACCTTACGGAGCATGCCCGTGGGAAGCTCTTCTGAGATATTAAGTTTCTCATCTACCCAGTCAAAAATATTGAGCTTTCTAGCTATTATAGACCAGAATGGGACTTTACGCTCTCCTTTCGGCACATTGAAAGCCATGATTATGTTAGATTATTAGGATTGTTATATTTAAAGCACTTATTCAAAGTTAAACATTCCTTGTTTAATTAACCAAAATCATTTTGGAGAAGCTGTGTAGGTAGTTTTCCATATAAAATGAAATAGGCGTTATCTATCCTATTCAATAGGCTTCTGAGCAATTCTCAGTTTAGCACTTCGTGCTCTCGGATTTCTTTCAAGCTCAGCAGGACCAGCTACGATAGGTTTTCTAGAAACAGCCTCCAAAGGTTTAAGCAGATTCCCAAAGAAATCTTTTTCCAAGTGCCCATCTAAGTACCCGCTTCTAATATAGTTTTTAACCATTCTGTCTTCCAAAGAATGGTAGGACATCACAACCAAGCGACCTGCCGGGTTTAATAGATCTGGACTTTGAAAAAGAAACTCTTCTAGAGCTTTCATCTCTTCATTCACCTCTATTCTTAAAGCCTGAAAGACTTGAGCAAAATATTTGAATTCCTTGAATTTAGGAGCCACTTTATTCAAAACTGTCTTTAATTCCTCAATAGTACCTATTTCCACTCCCACCCGTGACATCTCAATAGCCTGAGCAGCTGTTTTAGCATTCTTAATTTCCCCGTACATTCCTAAAATTTTATGGAGGTCTTGGGCCGAATAGGTGTTCACCACGTCTTTTGCCGTAAGCCCTCCCTTTCGGTTCATTCGCATATCTAAATCTGCATCAAATCGCGTAGAAAAACCTCTCTCTGCAGTGTCTATTTGATAAGAAGAAACGCCTAAGTCGGCCAGTATACCATCCACTTTTTTAACGCCATGAACTCTCAGAAACTTTTTAATATACCGAAAATTGGCCTGAATGAAAGTAAACTTTGAATTGTCAAAGCCCTTAGCGTTTGCCTTAGCATCCTCATCTTGATCAAAGCCATATAAATGACCCGTTTCTAACTGATCCACTATGGCCTTAGAGTGACCTCCTCCTCCAAAAGTGATGTCTACATAAATACCATCAGGTCTTATGGCCAAGCCCTCTAAGCATTCTGAGAGCATGACAGGTACGTGATAATCTGGATTCGACATTGAACTTAAACGGGATTATTATAATTCTATAAAGGTAGTTCTTTCAAAACTTAGGGTTTCAAAACCTCTATTTATTATTACCTTTCTCATAATTAGATTGCCCTATGACAAAAGCTTTACTTTTTCTTCCTGCACTTTTCATTTTGACACAATGTAAGAACAAACAAAATCCAGAAATAGATGGGATTTGGCGGGCAGAAGTACCTACGGTAATAGGTCCTGTTCCTTTTAACTTAGAAATAGCAACAACTGCTGAGGGCATTCAGGTATATGCTATAAATGGTAGAGAAAGATTAGAGCTGGATAAGGCCTACTTTGAAAACGATTCTCTTCACATCACTATGGAGATATTTGACGCAGAAATAGTGGCTAAGGTTGGCTCTGGAAAAATGCACGGAGCCTATACTAAAAAACTAGGGGATCTAAGTACCCGAACTGGCGAGTTTTTAGCTACGCTAGGTGAAACGTTCAGGTTTGTACCAAAGACGACTAAAGCTAAACATGATGTCTCAGGAAAATGGCAAACCACGTTCACTGAACCAGAAGGTGGCGTCTATGAGGCCGTTGGCGTTTTTAGTCAGTTGGGAAATAGTGTCAGAGGGACCTTCTTAACCACTACAGGAGATTATAGGTTTTTAGATGGCAATGTGGTCAACGACAGCCTCATGCTTTCATGTTTTGATGGCACACATATTTTTCTTTTCAAGGCCCTTATTAAAGAAGATTCCTTGGTGGGAGGTGGTTTTTCTTCAAGCTTACTTTATCAAGAAAGCTGGAAAGCTGTAAAAGACGAGAATGCCTTTCTGATAGATGCTGACAGCCTTACTTTTTTGAAGGAAGGATATAATGATTTTAACTTTTCATTCGCAAACACCAAAGGAGAAATGGTATCTCTCTCTGATGAACTTTATAAAAACAAAATAGTTTTGGTCCAATTGCTTGGTAGCTGGTGCCCAAACTGCATGGATGAAAGTAAATTCTACTCCCGATGGTTAAGTGAAAACCCAAAGGCCAATGTCGAAATTGTTGGATTAGCTTATGAAAAAAGCCTTGAGCCTAGTTTTGCTTTTCCAAAAATAGATAGAATGAAGAACCGTTTTGGTATACCTTATGAGGTACTATTAGCCGGCTTGTATGATAAAGAAGAAGCTCAGAAAACATTACCCATGCTTAATCAAATCTTAAGTTTTCCCACTACCATATTTTTAGATAAAAGCCACAAAGTGAGGAAGATTCATACGGGTTTTTCCGGTCCTGGGACGGGCGAATATCATGAAAAATATGTAGATGACTTCAACAGGTTTATGACCATGCTATCAAACGAATAGGGCAATTAAGTTTATCCAATTTTGAAACGATAGATAAACATATATTGTACTAAAGGAAGCGTAAAAGTCTTCGAATGAGCTCAAAAGAAAAATTACTCCTTTTTGTACTGGCCTGTGTGAATTTTACTCACATCATGGATTTCATGATATTGATGCCACTAGGGCCCCAGTTAATGGATATTTTCCAAATCGATGCACAGCAATTTGGCTTTATGGTAGCTAGTTATGGTGTGGCAGCAGCCATTTCGGGCTTTAGCTTAGCATTTTTCGCCGATAGGTTTGATAGAAAGAAAGTCCTCTTATTCGCATATGTTGGTTTTGTTTTGGGGACTTTTGCTTGTGCTATTTCACCGTCTTTTTATACGCTTATAGCTTCCAGAACAGTTGCGGGCATGTTTGGAGGTATGATTGGGTCACAGGTTCTCTCCATCGTTGCCGATACTTTTAATTACGAAAGGCGTGGACAAGCTATGGGCGTTATTTCAGCAGCTTTTGCACTCGCCTCTGTCATCGGCGTACCTGGCGGACTTTACTTGGCAAACCTATTCAGCTGGCATGCTCCTTTCTTTACCGTGGGTGGAATGGGAATGATTATTATCTTTTTGATATGGTTTCTGGTACCTAAAATCGACGGTCATTTAAACGCTTTCGAACCGAAAACCAGTAAACGTCTTGTTATTAAACAAATATGGAACACGCCCAATCAGCTATGGGCACTAGCCCTTTCTGCGGTTATTATGCTAGGGCATTTTAGTATTATTCCATACATAGCTCCTACGCTGGTTTCTAATATTGGCTATAAAGACCAAGACATTTACCTTATTTACCTTATAGGTGGATTGCTAACTATATTCTCTGCCCCTATTGTGGGTAAGCTGGCTGACAAAAAAGGGAAATACCCTGTTTTTGTTGTATTCCTTTTGCTCTCTCTTATTCCAATTTATTTAATTACCAACCTCGTTCCAGTACCTGTCTATGTAGTCTTGATTATTTCTGGATTGTTCTTTATCTTTTCTAACGGTCGTTTAATTCCCACTCAAGCAATGGTTTCAAGCGTGGTCACTCCAAAAAATAGAGGTGGCTTTATGGCTATTAACTCATCGGTGCAGCTAATGGCTCAGGCCCTTGCTTCTAGTATTGGCGGCTCTATCCTGGTTCAACGCTCAGACGGATACTTAGAAAACTACGAGTTAGTAGGCTATTTTGCTATGGGAATGTTGTTGATAAGTCTTTTTGTGGCTAAGAAAATTAAAACAGTTTCTTGATGTTAACCGCCGATGGTGGTCATGCTTTCTGTCACCAAAGAGCTTCTACTAGCCTCTGCTTCAAAACCATCTTTGGCTCTATGTGTAAATGCCTGAGTAAGCCTTTCTTTAATAAGTCCGTCATCAGAGGTTTGTCTCAATAAGTCTCTAATATTTAATACACCATCATCGTAAAGGCATGTTTTAAAAGTCCCCGTAGGCGTCACTCTTATTCTATTGCAAGTGCCGCAGAAAGTTCGACTATAGGCCGCAATGACCCCAACACTGCCCAAATGGTTTTCTATCTTATAATTATAGGAAGTAGAACTAACCTCATCCTTAATTTTAGTTAATGAAGGATAAGCCTCCATTATTTTCCCTACGATTTTATGGTAACTCATAAAAGCCTCTTCGTTTAAGCCACTGCCATTAAAAGGCATTTCTTCAATGAACCTTACCGATACCGGTAAAGCCTTAGAAAGCCCCACCAATGAGACAATGTCTTGATCATTTTTACCCGCCATGATTACGGCATTAATCTTGGTTTCTATATCGTTTTCCAATAGAGCATCTAACGTTTTTAGAACTGTGGGCAGTTCGTCTCTGCGTGTCATTTCTTTAAAACGCCCCCTATCTAAGGTGTCCAAACTCAGGTTTATAGTATTTATACCTAGAGCCTTAAGCTCTGGAATTAAGGGTCCTATGAGTACGCCATTGGTGGTGATATTTACTTTTTCTATGCCAGGAATAGCCACTAGCTTGGTCAAAAACTGCATGAGCTCCTTTCTAACGAAAGGTTCGCCACCTGTAATTCTGACTTTACTTATACCCATTCCAGCCATTATACCCACCATTCTGAGCATTTCCTCAAAAGTCAATAAGTGAGGTTTAGGCAGAAAGGAAATCCCCTCTTCTGGCATACAGTAAAAGCAGCGAAGATTACAGCGGTCTGTCACCGCCAATCTTAAATAACTTATAGGTCTTCCGTGATTATCTATGAGCATAAATTCTTTACTTTTTCAATGACATGATCGGCAGCCATTACCAGTTCTCTTTCGGTAGTAAATCTACCGAAACTAAAGCGAAGCGAACTAAAGGCATTTTGTTCTGAAAGTCCCATGGCTCTTAGAACATAAGAGGGTTCTGTAGATGCGGAATTACAAGCCGAGCCATTTGAAATGGCAACTTTTGATAATTTCATCAATATTTCCTCGCCATCTACGCCAGCAAAAGAAATATTGCTAATGTTTCCTATTCTATTGGCTTCCTGCCCATTAATTCTTGCATTTGGCAATTCGCTTAGTACTCTTTTTTCAAAAAGGTCTCTGAGCTTTTCAAGCCTTTCATTTTCTTCAATATCCAATAAAAAAACCGCTTCTGCTAGCCCAACAATGCCTGGCACATTTAAAGTCCCAGATCTTCTATTTCTTTGTTGTTTCCCTCCGTGAGTCTGTGTAGAAATGTTTACTTCCTTTTTTACAATCAAACAGCCTATACCTTTAGGTCCGTATATTTTATGGCCAGAAAAGCTTACTAAATCAGCCCCCTCAGGGAATGGCAGTTTACCCAAAGATTGCGTAGCATCTACATGAACTAAAACACTTTCGCTATGTGCCAATTTAAGAACCTCTGAAATTGGCAAAACTACCCCCGTTTCATTATTAACATGCATGATAGAAATTAATTTGGTTTCTGGCCTGATTGCTTTTACCAACTCATTTAAATCAAGATTACCTTGACCATCCACATCCAAATAAGTCACTGAATTACCTTCTCCTTTTAGGTATTCCGCAGTATCTAACGTGGCTTTATGTTCTGTTTTTATTGTAATTAAGTGTCCGTGGTTATTTTCAAACACCCCTTTTAGAGCTAGATTGATAGATTCTGTGGCACCACTGGTAAAAACAATATCTAAAGTAGCACAGCCCAAACGACGAGCAATCTTCTTCTTTGATTCATCCACCGCCTCTTCCGCTTGCCAGCCAAAAGCATGATGCCTGCTTGTAGCATTCCCAAAATGTTGAGTAAAAAACGGCAACATTTCTTTCAAAACCCTTTCATCCACGGGCGTGGTGGCAGCATAATCTATATAGATGGGGTAGTTCATAAAGCTAATAATAGTTCTTTCTCATAAATTCAATGTTAATCATATTTATGTATGTCAAATAGTGCTTTCCTT
>JBNMFK010000125.1:0-10549 GCA_051269965.1 Algoriphagus sp.
AAATTCAACGTTTGGTTTCCTAAGAACCAGATTCCTGTTTTGGAAAGCCATTTTCATGCTAATTTATACTTGGGCATCAAATTACTTTTTTTAGAAATGTGACACATTCATCCCGCCAAGGGATTTCTTTAAGGCTCCCCTTTGTTATTCCTAAGTAATCAGAAAAGAACCTAATTTTTAAGCTCGCCTGTAAATACTAAAGAAATGAAAGAATTTGATATTGCGATAGTAGGAGGTGGGCCAATTGGCTTAGCATGTGGTATTGAGGCTACCAAAGCCGGTTTAAGTTATGTGATTCTAGAAAAAGGAGCCTTAGTGAATTCACTCTATAACTACCCCGTAAATATGACCTTTTTCAGTACATCTGAAAGGCTAGAGATAGGTAACGTTCCCTTTATGTCTGTAAACTCAAAGCCCACCAGAACTGAGGCTCTAGAATATTATAGAAGAGTAACTAGTCAGTGGAATCTAAACGTTCGTCTTTTTGAAGGTGTAGAAAGTGTAATTGCAAAAACGGATACATATGTCATCAAAACCTCTAAAAGTCATTATAAAGTAAAAAGTATGGTCGTTTCAACAGGCTTTTATGACATCCCAAACCTCATTGGGGTTCCAGGAGAAAACCTGCCCAAAGTGACACATTACTATAAAGACCCTAATTTCTATGCTTTTCAAAAGGTGATGGTAGTAGGTTCTAGTAATTCTAGCGTAGATGCCGCCATGGAAACTTGGCGAAAAGGTGCCGAAGTAACCATGGTGATTAGAGATGCTGGCATTGGAGAGCGGGTAAAGTATTGGGTGAAACCCGATGTAGAAAACAGAATAAAAGAAGGATCTATAAAGGCTATTTTCAACGCTAACATTAAAGAAATTAAAAAGGACGAGGTGATTATAGATACTCCTGAAGGAGAACAAATTATTGAAAATGACTGGGTTATTGCCTTAACAGGCTACCAGCCGAATCTTGCCTTTCTAGAAAAAATTGGGATTAAACTAAGTGATGACAAAATAAAAAAACCCGTTTATAGTGAGGAGACTATGGAAACAAACCTCCCAAATGTCTATCTAGCCGGAGTTATTTGTGGGGGGATGAATACCCATAGTCTGTTCATTGAAAATTCAAGAGTACATGCTCATAGGATTGTAAATGCCATAGTTAACAAGGGAGTTAAAGCCTAATTCTTATTTTTTAACAAGAGTCAATTCTGACTCGACAAATCGGCAATACGGGCTGACAACCAACAAGAGAAGAACGTACAACCCTTTGATTATTGGTAAAATAGAGCAATTGAAGAAAGACAAGAGGTGGTAGCATATTTAAATGCTTAGGATTTAACCTTGAAAATCTACCAAAAATGGGCAAGCCCTGTTTTTCTCGTGCCACATTGCCCAATTAATGAAAAACGTTTTCAATTCTGATTTCAGAGATTTCATTTCAATCTTTTATGAAGATAAAACATATTTGAGTGGGCGGCTATTCAGTGACCTTGTATCTGTAACACAACTATGGGCGATTTAGACGTTTGGAATGGGCCAAGTACTCGCAACTTTAAGTCCTAAAAAATGCTTTTGGTATATTCAGAGTATTACGAGGTTCCTTGATAGAGAAGATAATAACGTTTTCAAGTTTGGGAAACCATCTGTCTGCATTGAAAATAGTACTAAAGTAAAAGGGCTCTTTAAATTCTAAAAATGACCAACTTAAAGTCTAGATAATTCTCTTACTAAGGTAAAAAAAGCTGCAACACTAACCACAGGGTGCGAACAATGTGAAAAAGTTGAGCGGAATCTAAACTCAGGATCTCCCTTTAAGTCCTATTTAGTTCTCGAAAATGCCTATTTTGGTATATCAAAACTACTTTGCCATGAATCCTCTACTTTTCAATATTCTTTTTCTTGATATAGAAACAGCCGCAAACTATAAAACGTACGAAGAATTACCTGAGAGGCTGAAACCTCTCTGGAAAAGAAAAGCTTCCTATTTAAAAAATGACTCAGAAATGTCTGTCCCAGAAATGTATCAAGACAGAGCCGCTATTTATTCTGAATTCGGACAAGTTATTTGCATTGGCATAGGCGGCCTTTTTATGGACGAAAAAAAAACACTAAAACTAAAAGTTAAGACTCTTTCTGCTGACTCTGAAAAAGAGCTTCTTGAAAATTTTTCTAACATTCTGGATAAGCATAAAGCCAAAAACTCCTTACAGCTATGTGCACATAATGGGAAAGAGTTTGATTTCCCTTATTTATCACGCAGAATGCTTATAAATGGACTAAAACTTCCACAATCCCTTGACTTGGGCGGCAAAAAACCATGGGAGATCAACTATATTGACACCATGGAATTATGGAAGTTTGGCGATTATAAAAAGTTCACTTCACTAGACCTTTTAGCAGCAGTCTTTGATATCCCGACCAGCAAATCAGAAATTTCTGGTGCTGATGTAAATCGGGTATATCATGAAGAAAATAATTTAGAGAAGATTAAGGAATATTGCGGACGTGATGTATCTGTATTAGCCCAGCTTTATTTGAAGATGAAAGGTTTAAGCTACAAACTATGAAAAATATAGTATTAGCTTTTGTTCATTCTAAAAGCTTACATGCCTTTAATCAATACGATATACCTATTGATATTTAAAAAGGCTAAAATTCGTGATGTTATGAAAACCTAAAATCGCAAAACTGTGTAAAAACCAACAATATTTTTACTTTTAAATTTAGTAGAGATGAAAAAAGTGACGCAATTAATATGGGAGTGCCATCTGATTCAATTAGTCAAGTAAATCATTGCTCCTTATCTGAAATTATATTTCAACCAAGTGAGGATTCCAAAACACAAGTCTGATTATACATATTCTCGACCATAAACGTCCCTTCTATTTCACGCGATTGTAATGTCGAATTGGCATGTGAAAACGAACTCAAAAGAGTTGAAAATACCGATGGGGCTTGGTGAAATATATTGAGGCGGATGGTCATATTGTTATAAGACCTTCGTATTACAAGATTATAGCATATCACACCTTAAGTTCCCACACCCCAAAAACGAATCCTTTAGAAATAAAATGACCAAAAAAGGTTTCTTTCCCGAAGAGCAAACAATCTTGATTGACTAGCTAGACCGATTTTGTGATTCGTATTAAGCTAAAGCCTGAAAGGCTTCAATATATTGTCGAATAGTTTGAAGCGTATACAATTCAATCTTTTTAGATCTGCGTCATTCTTCATTTTATAAAGAATCAGTGCCTTCAAGATTAATCTTACCTCAGAACTGAATCAATTAGAGACCGCAAGTCGTGAATTCGAAAAATACCTAAAATCCTGTAGGAATTATACCATGGCTGATCCTATTTCTCTAGCTATTTTCTTAGAATATTTGAGAAACACGATGTCATCTATTGGCGACAGTTTCTGATTTAAGAACTCATTCATTGCTCCAGCCCGCTAGGCAAAACATATAATGACATAATGCTTGAGTCCTTCAAAGATTGAGGAACCCTCTCTTATTTCTTCCATTCTGAGAATACCATTATTCCCACCGCCATGAATATAAACCACATTCGTACCTTTAATTTCGTCTCTTAAATCTGCTAGAGAAGCTAAACTCAAAACACCGGCAGGTTCTGCGACTATAGCCTCCTTGCTGTAAAGGTCTCAATAGGCGAACAAACTTTAAGTACCACAATGATATCCGACATGTGTTCTTTACAAAGGTTATCTCTCCTACCTAGGCCAAAGCCGCACCCTCTACGAACTTATCTATTTCTAGCATTATTTTCCTCTATTGATTTCTTCATAGAGGCGGCTCCTGCCGGTTCTTCGCGTATCAGTTTCGTAGCTCTGTCTAGCTGTTTAAACACAGTGGCCAAGCCACCTCCGCCGATAGCAAAAATTAAATAGTCGATTTCAAAAGACGCACCTTTTCGTAATTCAAGGCCAATGATAGCCTGGTCTTAAATAACTAGCTTATCATTAAAAACATAAATAAAAGTGCCCCCCGTTTCCTGAGTGTAAGCTTGACCAGCCTCTGAGGCATCATCAAATGAATCTCCAACTAATTTAATAGCTATCCACTCACCTCCAAAAAGGGTCAACTGCTTGATTTTTTGAGCTAGTCTAGTCATTGGTATAAAGATACTGCCTTTAATTTCCATCTAATGGCAGACCCAAGCCACGCCCTGAGCAAGATTTCCAGCGGAAGCACATATCACACCTTTTGGTTCGTTTTTGCATTCAAAGACGTCATTTTGTTATATGCTCCTCTGAGCTTATAAGACCTAAGTAGTTGAGGATCTTCTCGCTTCAAATAAACATTAGCCGAAATACTGTTCAGAAAGGTTTAGATTATGCTTTAATGGTGTGTTTAATCACCCCTTTCTGAAGCCTTTGTGCAACCTTTATACCCTCAAAACTGGGAGAATTCATATTTGATGAAGAGGTGATTAACGCATATGAAAACAAAAACTGAATTGATCTCGAAAGTTGACCTAATCAAATGCCTCAATACAACAAAAGCTACCCAAGGGTAGCTTTTGTAAAATACTATTGAAAATTATTTCTTAAGTGTTTTCTGGACGAAGACTTCTTACCGTCTTTCCAGCTCTCCACATTTCAGAATCACGTAGCTCTGCTAGTTCAACTTCTAATTTTTCACGGTAATCAGGTTGAGAATTACGGCTGATAGAAATTTCAGCTTCGTTTTGACTTTTTACAGATTCATAAAGTTTCTCGAAAACTGGCTTGGTAGCGTCACGGAAAGGTTTCCACCAATCTAATGCACCACGCTGAGCAGTTGTAGAACAGTTGGCATACATCCAATCCATTCCGTTTTCTGCCACAAGAGGCATTAAAGATTGCGTAAGCTCCTCTACTGTTTCATTGAAGGCTTCAGAAGGAGAATGACCGTTTGATCTCAAAACTTCGTACTGAGCAGCGAAGATACCCTGAATACATCCCATCAAAGTTCCACGCTCACCTGTTAGATCAGAGGTTACTTCGTTGTAAAAGTTTGTTTCAAATAAATATCCAGAACCAACACCGATTCCCATCGCGATACATTTCTCACGAGCTGTACCAGTAGCATCTTGATAAATGGCGAATGAAGAGTTTAAGCCTTTTCCTGCCACAAAAAGACGACGAAGAGACGTACCAGAACCTTTAGGAGCTGTTAAGAACACATCTACATCTGCAGGAGGAACAATACCCGTTTTCTCTTTGTAAGTAATACCGAAACCATGAGAAAAATAAAGTGACTTACCTGGTGTAAGGTGCTTTTTCACAGTAGGCCAAAGCTCAATTTGAGCTGCATCTGAAAGTAAGTAGCAAATGATTGTTCCTTTTTGAAGAGCTCCTTCAATTTCGAATAAAGTTTCGCCAGGAACCCACCCATCAGCTATTGCCTTATCAAACGTTTTACCCTTACGCTGTCCTACAATAACATTAAGACCATTGTCTCTCATGTTCATTGCTTGTCCGGGACCTTGAACGCCGTACCCAATCACTGCGATAGTTTCACCGCTTAAGACTTCTCTTGCTTTTTCTAAAGGAAATTCTTCTCTTGTTACTACTTCCTCTTCAACACCACCAAAATTTAACTTTGCCATTATTTAAAATAATATTTATGAATACTTAACTGTTATGATAATATCTGATTATTTCTCGCTTTACATTTCAAGCAGCAAAACTACTGAAAAAAACATGGTGCATTGATAACCCTTTTTAAACCAAATACTCCCACTCGGTATCTTCTGGAAGATACTCCACCAGTCCCATTGGTGTTTTACCGACCGCAATCCTTCCAGAACGGATAAATTCTAATATCCCAAAAGGCTTAATGTACTTGAAAAAATCAAAAATCTCTTCCTCTGTTCCTGTCTTCTGTAAGACCATGTAATCTAGCCCCCAGTAGACCAAATAGGCCTTATGAACTCTATTAATGGTCTCCATGTCAATCGCATGAGAATCTAGTGGCGTAGGGATTTTATACATCGCAATCTCGTTAAAAACGATGTCTTCATTGAGGTAACCAAAAACGGCCAACACTTCAACAACTTTTCTAATCTGCCTTACTAACTTTTCCACGGCCTCGCGTTGCTCATGTTTTATAACAATAGTAAAACGTGAAACACCTTTTCTTTCAGTCTCTGAAACCGTAAGGCTTTCAATATTTAATCTTCTGCGTGTGAAAATAATCGTAATCTTGTTTAACAAGCCGATGGTATTTTCTGTAAAAACGCATATAGTATATGTCTTCATTTGTTAATTCGATATTCGAATATTAGATAGTAGATATTGGTTTGTTTTTCAAGAAACTTATTAAACCATTCATCATCATCTTAATATCTTTACACAATTCTAAAACATCATTCTTTCGGTTCACCTTAATAAAACCTGAGTCTAGACAAAGAAACAGCGGTGTTTCCAATTCATAAATAGACCTTCTAGCACTAAGAATGAATCTTACTTTCTCTTTATTATATTTCCTCCCATATCCCTCGGTAATATTTGAAGGTATGAAAACACTCGCCTTACGCATTTGAGAAACTAAACCATATTTCTCGCTTTCTAGAAAACCCTTCGTTAGCTCATAAGTTTCAGATACCACCTTTCTACTCTTATTCCATACGTCTAGGTTCTGGTAAGATTTCATAACTGTAAACTTCTATCGATTACTCGAAATATCATGTATTGAAAAATTACTTTAAACGAATTTCCGAAACACTTGTTCCTGCTGGCACCATTGGGAATACATTCTCTTCTTTTTCACAAACCACTTCCAATAAGTACGAACCTTCCGAATTTAAAAGCTTATCAATAGATGACGCTAAATCTGCTCTATCTTCACATTTGTGACCGTCAATTCCAAAACCCTTGCCTATCATGATGAAGTCAGGGTTTTGTAATTCAACAAATGAATACCTTTTGTCAAAAAAGAGTTGCTGCCATTGACGTACCATTCCCAGAAAGTTATTATTCAAAATGATAATTTTAACCGGTAAGCCCTTTTGAGCGATCGTTCCTAATTCCTGAATGGTCATCTGGAAACATCCATCACCAATAAACGCGATTACATCTCTTTCAGGAGCTCCCATTTTAGCCCCAAAAGCTGCTGGTAGAGCAAACCCCATGGTTCCTAAACCACCTGAGGCTATAAAAGAATGTGGTTTTTTGAAATTATAATACCTAGCTGTTACCATTTGATGCTGCCCTACATCTACCACCACACAAGCTTCACCCTTGGTTTTATCAGAAACCATTCTTACAACCTCCGCCATTTTTATCTTTCCTTGGCGAGCAAGATCTCTATCAGTTACTGCTTCATGCTCGGCAGCCTCCAAATCTCTAAATTCCTTTTTCCAAGCAGAGCGGTCTTTCTTTTCAATTAAAGGATTTAAAAGCTTCAAAGCTTCTCTAGCGTCACCAATGACTGGAGCTTCCGCTCTTTTAATTTTGTCTATTTCAGCAGGGTCAATTTCAAAGTGAACTATCCTAGCCTGCTTAGCAAAAAGATTAGCATCACCAGTAACTCTATCATCAAATCGCATTCCTATAGCTATAAGAACATCGCACTCATCTGTCATGACGTTAGGTGCATACATACCATGCATACCTAGCCAACCCATATAGTTTGGATGCTCAATAGATAATGCCGAGAGCCCCAATAGCGTACTTCCCACAGGGATGTCACCTTTTTCTACCAATTCTTTAAACTCTTCCATGGCCTCAGAAATCAAAACACCATGACCTACCAAAATATAGGGTTTTTTAGCATTATTGATTAGTTCTGCCGCTTTCTCTACCTGCTCTATTTTTGGAATTCTCCTTGGGTGATAACCTGGTAAGCCTTCTATTTTCTTGTATTCAAAAGGCTTCGTCATTAATGCTATTTGAGCATCTTTTGTAATGTCTATCAATACAGGCCCTGGCTTTCCTGCTCTAGCAATGTAAAATGCCTTCGCCATAATCGCTGGAATTTCATCAGGATCAACTATCTGATAATTCCACTTACAAACTGGTGCTGTTATTCCAATGACATCAGTTTCTTGGAAAGCGTCTGTTCCTAGCAAATTAGAAGCTACTTGGCCGGTTATAGCCACCATAGGTGTGCAGTCAATAATAGCATCTGCTATGCCAGTAACTAAATTAGTAGCTCCAGGGCCAGACGTAGCCATACAAACACCTACTCTTCCGCTGCTTCTGGCATAACCTTCTGCCGCATGAGATGCACCCTGTTCATGGCGAACTAGAATATGCTCTATTCTGTCTATATAGTCATAAAGAGCGTCATAAATAGGCATAATGGCACCGCCTGGATAGCCAAAGATAGTGTCTACGTTTTCTTGTAAGAAGCACTCCATAAGAGCTTGGCTTCCACTCAAAATCTTAGGCTCTGTCATCTTCGCCTCTTCTTCCATGATTTCTATTACTTGGTTCATGGTAATATTGTTTTATTAATAAATTATTTGTCTGTTACACAGCCTTCATGGGCTGCCGAAACGGTTTTAAAGTATTTTCTCAAGACTCCTTGCTCAATAAAAGGAGGCGTTAAAGGCTTCCAACTTTTACGTCTTTCAGTCAGAACCTCATCAGAGACATGAAGGGTAAGTAGTCTACTGTCTGTGTCTATGGTTATCAAATCACCATCTTTCACAAGAGCAATGGTCCCACCATCGTAAGCCTCAGGAGATATATGACCTACCACAAAACCATGTGTTCCGCCAGAAAAACGTCCATCTGTAATCATGGCTACTTTATCTCCGAGACCTGCACCCATGACAGAAGCAGTTGGCTTTAGCATTTCAGGCATTCCTGGACCTCCACGTGGGCCTTCATAACGTATAACTACAACTTGACCCGCCTTAATTTCGCCTTTGGCAAAAGCTTCCAACATATCTTCTTCTTTGTCACAAACTTTCGCAGGGCCTTCGAATTTAGTCCCTTCCTTTCCTGTAATCTTTGCTACACCACCATTCTGAGCAAGATTACCGTACATGATTTGTATGTGACCAGAAGACTTTATAGGGTCTTCTAAAGGTCTAATTATAGACTGGGCACTAAAATCTAAATCAGGAGCAGACTCTAAGTTCTCTGCAACAGTTTTGCCTGTTACCGTCAGACAATCTCCGTGAATTAAACCGTTAGCATGAAGGTATTTCATGATAGCAGGTACGCCACCTAGCTCCATAATATCCTCCATAAAATATTTTCCTGAAGGTTTCAAATCGGCAATGAAAGGAGTTCTGTCAGATACGACCTGAATATCATCCATAGATAATGGAATTCTAGCCGAATGGGCTATTGCCAAATAATGTAAGACAGCATTCGTAGAACCACCCAATGCCATAACTATGGCCAAAGCATTTTCTAAAGATTTTTTAGTAATGATATCTTTTGGAAGGATTTGTTTCTCCAAAATATTTTTCATTGCCGCACCTAAATCAATGCATTCCTTCATTTTCCCTTCATGCGTAGCTGGGTATGTCGCATTATAAGGCATACTTAAACCCAAAGCCTCAATAGACGAAGCCATAGTATTGGCCGTATACATGCCGCCACAAGCTCCTTGGCCTGGTATTGAGTTTTGAATAATACCTTTATAATCTTCTTCATTTATAGTGCCCGCTACTTTTTGACCGTAGGCCTCAAACGCAGAGACAATATCTAGTTTTTTTCCTTTCCAGTTTCCAGTTCTAACAGTGCCACCATACATCATAATACTGGGGCGGTTAAGTCTGGCCATAGCGATGACAGCTCCTGGCATATTTTTATCACATCCAACCACAGCTATTACGCCATCATACCACTGAGCGGCTACGACGTTTTCTATTGAATCTGCAATGATATCTCTACTCGGCAGTGAGTAACTCATACCGTCATTTCCATTGGTCATACCATCAGAAACACCAATAGTATGGAAAATCAAACCAACCATGTCGTTAGCCAAAATTCCTTTCTTAACATGCACAGAAAGCCCATTCAAATGTACATTACAAGGATTTCCTTCATACCCTGTACTGGCAATACCAATTTGAGGTTTTTTCATGTCTTCCTCGGTCATGCCAATGGCATAGAGCATAGCCTGAGCCGCAGGATTACTAACTTCTTGTGTAAGTGTTTTGCTGTATTTATTAAGATTATCTGCCATATTAATGTTTTTCGCTAATTGCGAATGTTCGCTAAATACTGGAATCGTGCAGCAAATAAGTTAGTATAAAAGATTTTCACAACACTTTTATAAGAAATATTATACTTGGAACTCATATATTAGTACTATTCTAGTGATGTTTGTAATTATTTTTATTAAACCATTCATATTCTAAGCCAATACACTTATATTCTACCATGAAAAAAATGACACTTGCACTTCTCTTATTTCCATTCTTTAGCTTCTCACAAAGTAAGGCTGAGAAACTTGCATATAAATACATCATTACAGATGGCCACGTAGACTTACCTTACAGGCTGAAGGTCAAAAACTTTCAATTGACAAAAGAATTCACAGGAATACCAGTCTCCTCAGAAGAAGGAGACTTTGATTTTAAGAGAG
>JBNMFK010000126.1:0-10472 GCA_051269965.1 Algoriphagus sp.
AGTGATGAATTCTACCTGGCCCTAGCCGCTCTTGGGCTAATAAAAAACCTTCCCCTTCTGGGCCTATCAAATTACTTTGCGGCACGCGTACGTCATTATATTTTACCTCTGCATGACTGGCCCAGCTATCTCCTACATGGCCCATGATTGGGATATTTCTTACGAATTCATAGCCAGGACTATCTAAAGGGACCAATATTTGTGAAGCCCTTTTGTGCGGAAGACCGTCCGGATCTGTTACGGCCATTACCACGGCAAAGGCCGCTCCATCAGCAGAAGATGTAAACCACTTATGACCATTAATGATGTAATCATCACCGTCTTTTACAGCTGTGGTGCCCATTCTTGTTGGATTGGAACCCGCGAATTCGGGTTCGGTCATAGAGTAGCAACTCCTGATTTCGCCACGCGTTAATGGTCCTAGATACTTCTCTTGAAGGTCTTTGTTGGCATACTTATGCATCAGTTCTGTATTTCCAATATCTGGGGCTTGTGAGTTAAACACAAATTGGCCAAAAGGAGAAAGAGAAAGAACCTCACTAATTTGGCCAAACTCACAAAGCGTTAGTCCCATTCCACCTAGCTTTTTTGGAAGTGCTATACCCCAAAGCTCCATTTCTCTAACTTTTTTTCTAAGATGTAAGAGTTGTGGCTCTATTTCAGAGAAATTCCCCGTCAAATTAGCTGCAGTTTCAAATGGGTAAAGCTCATTTTCTATAAACTCCTTAATACGAGGAATAAGTGCCATGGTTTTATTTGTGGCGAATATGGTTTCCATTTATTATCTTATTTGTTGATGACTTTATATTACTAAACTTCAATTTAATACTTCCATTTTCATATTGGAAGCTTTCCTAAAGAATAGATTTAAACTCCATAAAACTTAGTGGCATTGAGTCCGAATATCTGGGCTTGCTCAGTTTTACTAAGTCTTGAAAAGTAATCCTGTATGATACTAAGCTGGTCTTCATATGTGCCTGCAACTAAACAAACAGGCCAGTCTGAGCCATAAACTATTCTTTCTGTCCCAAAAAAATTCAATATCTGATCCAAGTAAATAGCGAAGTCTTCTTTCTTCCAGTTTTTGGTATCTGCTTCGGTTACCATTCCAGATACTTTGACATAGACATTTTCATGTTTAGAGATGGCCTGCATATAATTACTCCACCGAGTGACAGACTTCTCTTTGATATTGGGCTTGGCTATGTGGTCAATAATAAGTTTATTATTTGGCAGCTGTCTCACAAAATGTAAAACGGACTTTAACTGTTGTTCGAGAACCAAGATGTCATAGGTATAATTATGATTTGTAAATTTTGCGACTGCATTTATGATGCCTTGATCCATTAAAAATCCTTCTGACTCACTCTGAACAATATGTCTAAAACCTTTTATTACGGGGTATTGAGCATAATGTGCTAGCTTCTCTTCCACGTTTATCGCCTTTAGGTCTATCCAGCCAACCATTCCTTTGATAAATTCATTTTCTTCGGCAAATTTCAGCAAGATTTCGTTTTCGTCTTCATTTTGATTTACCTGAACTAAGATAGATCCATCCATTCCATTTCTTTCTAAAATAGGTTTTAAGTCTTCTGGAAGGAAATCCTTTCGAATTATTGCCATTTCGTCATTTATCCATGAAAAATTGATGGGGTCGTAATTCCAAAAGTGCTGATGTGAGTCTATTTTCATGAGTCTTTTAACTTAAAAAAGACCTTTGGGCACAGGTCTCATTATTTTCTTATCTGTAATTAAATGATGATGCTCTAGTAAGAAGTTCCTGAAAGATTCCATTTTTGCTAAAAGTAGGTCAAAGTCGTACTGATCTGCGTTATAGATTTCGATATAAATTTTCTCAAAATCACAAATGATATATTCCATTCGTTTAAAGCCTGCATCTAGAAGGGCATACAAATAAAGGGTTTGGAAATTGAGGTCATGCCTACCAGGTTTATGATTTGAAGTAGATTTAAGGTCAATAACTCTACTTTCTCCTAAGACATCGGCATAACCATAAAAGCGTATGTTCTTATGCTGAAAAGTCAATAGTTGCTGTGTTTTCTTTCTTTTTGGGAGTAAAAGAGAAGCTTCTTGGATTAGCTCGGGTATAAATTCTCTAGCTTGATTTTTTAAAACCGCTGCTTCAAAAGAAATTCCTTTTTTGAATCTAGCCAAAATTTCAGGGTCTCTTTCTGGAATTCTGTTTATTCTGTTCAGTAATTTTTCTTTCGCACTGGCATTTGGCTCTCCCAGATATCTTTGATATTCATTCAATATCGTTGGATAGAATTGAAATTGATATTCCATATTATCTAACAAGCTCTGCCGCTCCAAAAACACCGGCACTATCACCTAGTTTTGGTTTTAGGAAAATGGTATCCACTTTCCTGTGATTAAAAATATACTTCTCAATTTCCTTAACGCCCTCTGTATAAATTTCATCAATATTGCTTACGCCACCGCCTAAAACCACCACATCTGGGTCTAGTACATTCAATATGTAATGAATGGCCTTTCCAAAAGACTCAAAAAGTCTTTTCATGGTTGCGTTGGCATATTCGTCTTCTTTATTTCTGTAACGCTCTACAACTTCTTTTAAATCTTTTTTTGTACCTGAAATAGAGTGATAGTACCTCTCGAGTGCAGGTCCAGAAAAAACATTCTCATTACACCCACGTTTTCCGCAATAGCATTCTACGCCGTTCTCTTCAAGGACATTGTGACCCCATTCTCCACCAATGCCATGCTTTCCATTAATAACTTTTCCATTCACTATCACGCCACCTCCAACTCCCGTTCCTATGATTACTCCAAAAACAACCTCTGCTTCAGGATATTTTTCGGGTACAATTCCCATCGTAGCTTCCGCCAGAGCAAAGCAGTTCGCGTCATTGGCCATTTCTATTCTAACACCAAGAATGTTCGCTAAATCCTTCTTCATTGGCTCGCCATTCATACAAACAGTATTACAGTTTTTCATAGTTTGACTCTGGGGATCTAAAGTGCCAGGTGTACTAAAGCCAATGGCGGAGGGTTTAAATCCAGTCTTAGCTATGAGGCCTGTGATTAATTTTTGTATCTGTTGAATAATATGGTCATAGCCTTTGGCGGCCTCCGTAGGTACTCTTTCACGAATGACTATCTCGCCTGATGTTTTACTAATTACGATACCTTCTATTTTAGTGCCTCCGAGGTCTACACCCCATAAGTGATTTTCCATATTTTTATCTTATGCTATTTACAAACATACTATTTCTAATTCTATTATTCTAAAGGTTTTGGGTACACCTAGATTTGGCCTCTTTTGATGAATACTTAATTGAAGTACCCATATAAGGGAGCGGTACAATACATATAAGTACTTTTTGTTTAGCTACTGTTTGTTTGAAAGGCGATGCTGCCAATAAGGAAAACTAAAAGGTCTCAGACTAGGCCAATTTAGGGTCTTTAAGCGGCCTGTGGAACTACTTTCTGTATCGGTGCAATGAGACAGATATTAGAACAAATAATGATTTCTGAAGGATTTGAAATCAATTTTTTGGGATATAGCGCATAAAATAAATCGGTTTATTTTTTCTGGTATTAGTTTGTGAAGGAGGGTTCATGAATATCTTCTGTCCTTAGATAATAGACCTTGCAAAAGTATGTCTGTGGCTCTGCCTTTTTTGTTCAAAGTTTGATTTGAAAAGAAGCAATACTCTTGGTCAGTTTTGAATTGAATTAAAACATGCTAATATTTACTTTTCTATTACCGAACCCAATACTTATGAAACGAATTGCATTCTTCCCTGGCTCATTTGACCCTTTTACTAAAGGACATGCAGATATAGTGGAAAGAGGTTTAAAGCTTTTTGATGAAATTATTATAGGTATTGGCTTCAATCCCACTAAAAAAAGATACTTCCCGTTGGACGTGATGGTAAGGGTGATTCGGGGAGCTTTTGATAATGATCCAAAAGTTAAAGTCATTAATTATAATGACTTAACGGCTAAAATAGCCAAAGATCAAGGTGCCCAATTCCTTTTAAGAGGGCTACGAAACACGACAGACTTTGAGTATGAAAACACCATTGCCCAGGTTAATAGGCAAATAGTAGACGGCCTAGAAACTATTTTCTTAATCACTTCGCCAGAACTAGCACCTATTAGCTCAAGTATTGTTAGAGAACTTCACTCTTTCGGCGTAGACGTTGGAGGATATCTTCCTTATCCTTTAGAGAAATTAAGTTCTTGAGAAATGGTATTATTTAGTACATACTTAATAGAAGCATAACTGTTTTTTAGGGCAACATACATTTCTTCTCTATTCATCCACCGAATGTCTTGAATACCTTCCTCCACTTGTGGCGTCATTTTCTCATCCGAGATGAGCTCCATCTTATACCAATAGGTTCTTTTGAGAATTCGTCGTTTTTTATGAGAATAGGTATGATAAGTCACAAAACACTCATCTAGACATTTTACAGTGACACAGCATTCTTCTTCTACTTCTCTAATGGCTGTTTCTTTGATAGTCTCACGTCCTTCCATCTTTCCTTTTGGTAAATCCCATTTATTTAGCCTGTAAATCATAAGGATTTTTTTCTCTTCGTTTAAAATGACCCCACCTGCTGCGTCAATAAATGTATAAAGTCTATTTATAGCATTTTTTGTGAGTTCTAGATTAGCCACAGCGAAGGTTAAACTCTTGAAATCAAAGCTTTTAACTTCATTTGTGGCTTTCAGGAATTCTGAAACTATTGCGGCCGTGGCTTCAGGGAAAAGCACATTTTTTTTCCAATCTTTAATGTTCCGTTGTTTGTCAAAATCGTGTATCATAGTGTCATAGTGGGATTCTTCACCATTAAAGTCTTGCAAAAAATGGATAGGTCTGTCGTTAATAAAGAGAACCATTATTTTTATTCGTTAGGGTGCAAAATTAGCGTTTGGTATATTAAGGCAAACTTTTTTGTAAATTTTTAATTTAAATAAGTAGCAAAGCATTTGGCAATTGTATTATTTTGTAGTTCACTAACGGTGCACTTGGCCCTTATTAGGTAGGGCGTCATGAACTTAATGGAAATAATAACTTTATTAATTCTTATACTAATTAACGGAGTATTCTCAATGGCTGAAATTGCTCTTATCTCATCCAGAAAAACAAAATTAGAAATAGCCGGAAAAAACGGAGATACAAGAGCATTATCTGCACTGAAATTAGCATATGCTCCAAACAAATTCCTTAGCACTGTTCAAATAGGAATAACCTTGATTAGCATTTTCACGGGTATATACTCCGGGGATAGATTAGGCGTTTATGTCGTTCCTTTGATCAAAAGCTTGGGTGTAAATGCCGACTATTCTGAGACTGTCTCCGTTGTTATTATTACGATACTGGTCACTTTCTTGTCTTTAATATTTGGAGAATTGGTACCGAAGAGAATTGGAATGGCAGCCCCGGAAACTATATCTATGTTTATGGCTAGGCCAATGGAAGTTCTCTCAAAAATCACGTCTCCCTTTATTTGGCTTTTAAGTAAAACTTCTAAATTTATTTTTAAACTTTCTGGGATAAAAGAATCGGATAATTCAATTACCGAGGAAGAAATTAAGTCCATGACACGAGAAGGAGCTACTGGAGGGGCTATAGAAGAGATTGAACATGAGATTGTTCAGAATGTTTTTCATTTAGGTGACAGGAAAATCACTTCATTAATGACCAATATTAATGAAGTAACCTATCTAGATTTAGATGACACTCACTCAGTCAATAAGAAGAAAATTATAGATTCAAGACATTCTGTCTATCCTGTCTGTAATGATGGGATAAATAATATGGTCGGCTTGTTATATGTGAAAGATCTTCTGGGTAAATCACTTACTACAGAGCTCAAGACATTAGAGCCGAGTTTAAGACAATGTCTATACATCCCAGAAAACAATCTAGGTTATCAAGCATTAGAGAAATTTCAAGAGGAGCGTAAGCATTTCGGAATTATTGTAGATGAATATGGCAATGTTCAAGGTGTAGTTACCATGAATGATATTCTGGACGCTTTGGTTGGTGATATATCTGAAACAAATGAGTTTGAATACGAGATTTTTAAAAGGGAAGATGGTAGTTTCTTGATTGATGCTTCTTTACCTTTTGATGAATTTTTACAGGAGTTTGATCTGGAAATTAATAATAGAAAGGATTACCAAGGGTTTGATACTATGGGAGGCTTTGCACTTGAAATCTTACAAGAAATACCAGACACAGGAGACCATTTTGATTGGGAGGGCTATCGTTTTGAGATAGTGGATATGGATAAAAATCGCGTAGATAAAATCCTTATTTCATCTCTTGAAGTAGGGATTGATAATTTTTAAGTTAATCCCTTATTATTTTTAAAATATGACAACTGCCAGAAAAATTGCAAATATCCTCTTGGAAACTGAAGCCGTAAAGTTAAGGCCGAGTGACCCATTTACTTGGAGTTCTGGTTGGAAATCACCCATTTACTGCGATAATAGAATTACTCTCTCAGACGTAGAGGGAAGAACCTTTATTAAGAAGGCCTTGGCAAAAGCCATTAAAAAGAATTTCCCTGAAGTAGATTTAGTGGCAGGAGTGGCTACAGCTGGAATAGCTCAGGGGGCATTGGTGGCGGACTATCTTAAGATACCCTTTGCTTATGTGAGACCTAAGCCCAAAGAGCATGGTATGGGTAATCAGATAGAAGGTAAAATTACTAAAGGACAGAAAGTAGTGGTTTTAGAAGATTTGATTTCAACCGGAGGGAGTTCATTAAAGGCGGTAGAGGCTTTAAGATCTGAAGGAATGGATGTCATTGGTATGATTTCAGTATTTACCTATGGATTTAAAATAGCTGATGAGAATTTTGAGCAAGCAGGGGTAGAACTCGTAACTCTAAGTCATTATAGCTACCTCATAGATGAGGCTAAAAATAAGGATTATGTCAAAGAGAAGGATATTGCTTCACTAAAAAATTGGCGTAGAAATCCTGGGAATTGGTCATAAAGTATATTAAAGGTTAATTTCAAACTGGGCGGCTAAGGTTTTTAGTCCTTCTAGTGTTTCTGGTCGTAACATAAAACCCTCTGATAGTTGACTCTTTTTTAGTTCTAAACCTCTCTGTCCTGGTAGCCTTACAGGCTGGTCGCTTTGAGAGGACTTGTTCAACAAACAGCGTTCTTTTAAGAAGTCCATTTCTCTTTTAAAGTAATTTTCGCCCGAAAACTTTTTTGGGTTAATAACTTGAATGAAAACCGAGGCCCCCCATCTTCCCGGTTCAGAGCTCCTACCGTAACCACCTAATGCAGAGCTTAGGGCCTCAATCATTATTCCCAAAGCAAACCCTTTGTAGCCTGAATCTATGCCGCCTAAGGGTAAAATTGTTGAGGGCTCTTTTTCGAAAAATGTCCCTGGATCTTTTGTGGTTTCCCCCTTGGATGTAATTAGCCATGGGCATTCTAAAGGCTCTTTAGCCTGATATTTTTGATGAATAAGTCCATTCGAAGTGGCAGACATACTGATATCAATTATGATTGGGTCAGAGGAAGTAGGAATTCCTAGGGCTAATGGATTCGGACTATAAACCCCTTCTGTACCTCCAAAGGGAGCGACGGTGGCATTATCTGGGTCACTACATGAAATAATAATTAAATGCTCATTCTTAGAGGCTTCTTGCATATAAGCTGCTAAACAGCCTATATGAGATGATTTTTGAACGGCAATAGTACCTACACCGTATTGATCTGCCATAGAGGTAGCCGTCATCAATGCCGAATGAACTAACCAAGGCCCCGCAAGATACTTGCCATCCCAAAGCTCTGAAGCGGGAGTCTTATTCAACACTTCATAATTTCCATCTTTTTCCATACTCCCATTTATGAGATGCTCCATATACGGCATCATTAAATGAAGACCATGAGTTCTATGGCCCAATAGTTCGCCCTCAAGGAGAATGTGACTTGTGATTTGAGCTTTATCATTAGGTAAGCCTACTTTATCAAAAAGTTTGAGTGTGAAATCTTGAAGTTTGCTATATGTGAGTTTTTGATTCATATTTCTAAGTTATAATGAAAGAAACGGGCACAAAAAAAGTCAGCCGAACACCGACTGACTTTTTCTAAAATACTAATAAGTCTATTTATTTAGCTACTTCAATAGCAGCCTCACGACCATTAATGGTTTGGCCATTCATACCAGAGATAACTTTATTGACATCTCTTTCAGGTACTTCTACAAAACTAAATTTATCATACATATCTATCTGGCCAATCACTCTTCCAGGAATTTTTGCTTCCGCAGCTAAAGCTCCTACAATATGATTTGGCGAAACTTGGTCTTTTTTGCCAAGATTGATAAATAGACGTACCATTCCCGCTTCGCCAGATCCATGAGCCCCTCTGTGTGGCCTTGGACTTTCGCGAGATTCTCTAGAGCTACTTTTACCTTCAAATTCACGTCTTGGGCTTCTTTCTTGACGATCTCTTCCTCTATCTCTACCACCTCGATCTCTATCTCTACCACCTCGGTCTCTATCTCTACCACCATGGTCTCTTTCTCTTCCTCGGCCTCTACTATCCGATAAGTCATCCGCCCCTTTTACATTTTTATTGAGGTCAATAGTCATTTTCATCAAGGCTAACACAGCTTGACTTGGATCCAAGCCTTTCTCTGCCAATGTGACCATTACTTCTTCATAGGCCTCATTTCCTTCTTCGGAGACGTGTGTCATTATTTTATCAACGAAAGTATTCTTCTGAATCTCTTTCATATCCTCGCGAGTAGGTACTTTACCCTCAGCTATGGTGGCTTTGGTATATCTCTCTAATTCTCTCAGTTTGTTTCTATCTCTTCCGGAAACGAATAAAAAGGCTTTACCGGCACGGCCAGCACGACCAGTTCTACCAATTCTGTGTACGTAATATTCAGTATCTAGAGGCACGTCATAATTAAAAACGGCTTCCACGTCATTCACATCTATACCACGGGCGGCCACATCTGTAGCACATAGAATATTACATTTCTTATTTCTGAATTTGTTCATCACCTGATTTCTAGCGGCTTGGCTTAAATCACCGTGAATGGCTTCTGCTGCATAGCCTCTGTCTTGAAGCTCCATAGTTACTCTGTCCACCATGGCTTTTGTATTACAGAAAACCAACATAAGTTTCAGGTCATTGGCATCTATCAAACGACACATTAAGTCTGTTTTGGCCTCTCTTCTTACATTAAAATAAAGCTGCTCAATGTTAGTATTGGTTACTTCATTTTTCGTGATTTTTATGATTTCTGGATTTTTCTGGAATCTTTTAGTGATACTCAAGATGTCACGAGACATTGTGGCCGAGAAAAGTACTGTTTGTCTTTCCTCAGGAGCATACGATAAGATAGTCTCTATATCCTCCCTGAAACCCATATTAAGCATTTCGTCTGCTTCATCTAGGATGAGCATTTTTAACGTATCTAGTTTAAGCGTTTTACGCTCAATATGATCCATGATTCTGCCAGGAGTTCCCACAACTATATGTGCACCTTTCTTCAGATCACGGAATTGTCTTTCATAAGATTCTCCTCCATAAATAGAACTTACTAATAAACCTTTCTTGTATTTGGCTAATTGATAGATTTGCTCTTTCACTTGAAGAGCAAGCTCTCTAGTAGGACACATAATCAAAACCTGTGTGACCTTATCATCGACGTCAATACCCTCAATGGCAGGAATACCAAACGCTGCTGTTTTGCCAGTTCCCGTTTGGGCTTGGCCAATCATGTCTGTACCAGCCATAACTACTTCTATAGAAGCGGCTTGAATTGGCGAGGCATTTTCCCATCCCATTTCTTCCACAGCTTTGAGGATATAATCGGACACGGGTAATTCGTTAAACTTTACAGTTTCTTGCATACTTTTTTTGCAAAGCTGCTCCGCTAGCAGCCCATATTTTATTTTTTTAGGGGACGATTGCGACACGTCCTTTCGTGAACATCACGGTAAACCCGTTGCTTGCTCTGAAAGGAATTTGGACGAAAATTAGGTGCCGATGTAGCACTTGCCGCTGTCAGAGAACTCGAACGAGTCTGTAAATCGAGTGCAAAAGTAAGGTTTATATTTCTTTCATGCAAGTAAGGCCCTTAAAATTTGTATTATACCAATAGTACCTCAGTCCTTTATCCAATTGAACTTATTAGCTAGTATTTCAAGAAAGTTGATAGCATCTAAAGACTTTCTTTCGCGAATGGTTTTGTCATGATGGCATAACTATAAGACTTACTATCTGAATTCTGCTTTAAACAGAACTTCTCCACCGTAGCGTCAACACGTAGGTAAACGTTTGAAGACGTTCGACGCTCCATTTGTAAACCTCTTGTTAATGCAATACTTGAATTAGTTTTAAGTAATTCAAACTGGACAGGGTAAATTAATTGTTTTAAAAACGCTTTGTCTAAGTTTTTCCAAGGAGTTTTTTGGGTTCAAATGAAA
>JBNMFK010000127.1:0-10340 GCA_051269965.1 Algoriphagus sp.
TTTAATCATTATTAAATTTTATTAACCTACTTTAAGCCCTTATTACATTTTACTAACTTACTTTAGTTTGTGGATATCAGTAAGCGTTTAAAAAAAACAGGAAGGAACCCTAAAATACTTACGAGTAGGATATTAAACCCTAATCCTATGAAGACAAAAACATTTTGACAGCTCTTGGAGCTATTTCGATTTTAGAAGAACCGGACTCCTACTTCACAGCCGAAATAATTGCCCAAGGAGCCTTTACCACACAAGAAAGGAATACCCTCTTTGTTAGCATTTCACTCCATCAAGCCATGGGATCTATAATGGCTAGGATAGATGTAACTGTTCAGTTCTCAAGAAACATAAATGGTCCTGATACCAAAACGTTTCAAAAGGAGCGGCCATTGCCCTAATCTTAAATTGAAGGAATTATCTAATTGATGACCGATGTCATAATACCACCGATCCTAGCATTGGTTATTTTGCCTTACTTACTGCTATATGCTTGTATACAGCATAAAAGAAAGACTTATTTATTTATTTTTTGGCAATGCTAAGTAAAAAACGAAGTCTTAAAAGAGGGCTTGGTAAGTTTCGACAAGTCCATCTTTTTTCTCTAACTATCTCACAAACACAAACTCTTTCTCGTTGGAGAGCTTTACATCAAATTCATAATTACCGTAATTGAAGGTCTTTAGATCTTCTGCTTTTTCAAGGTTTTTATCTAACACAAAACGTACCATCATTCCTCGAGCTTTTTTAGCATGGAAACTCACAACTTTTAGATTGCCTTTGATATAATCCTTAAAAACAGGTGTGATAACAGGTGTTTTGAGAAGTTCTGGCTTCACAGCACTAAAATACTCGTTGCTAGCCAAATTGATAAAAGGCTCTCCATCCTTCAGTTCGTCATTGATGGCCTCCGTTATTTTTTTGTCCCAAAACTTGTAGAGATTTGGCTTTGCGTCCACCTTTAATTTTGTACCCATTTCTAGCCGATAAGGTTGTACCAAATCTAACGGCTTCAGCAATCCGTAAAGTCCAGATAAAATCCTCAGTTTACCCTCCATTTGATCTATTTGCTCTCCTGAAAGTGAATAAGGATCAAGGCCTAAATAAACATCTCCTTTGAAAGCAAAAACAGCTTGTCTAGCATTATCAATATTGTATTCTGTGCCTCTCGTTTGGTTGCGTTCTCTATTAAGTTCTGCCAAGGCCGTTGATATACTCATTAAGTCGGATAACTTTTTTACTGACTTCGTTTTTAAGGCGACATTTAGCTTTTCTGTTTCTTCCAAAAAGCATGGCAGTGTATATTTATCCGTAGGAATAGGACTTTCAAAATCTAATGTTTTGGCAGGGGAAATAACGAGTTTCATTGATTGTAGGCTAGTTCGTATCTAAAACACGAATCTAAGCCTCACAGTTTAGTTTGCACAAATATTTCTTCTGAAATGTCCGTTAAGTTGTTCAGACTGTCCGATTTCGGACAAAAAATTAAGCGTTGAATTATCATACCTATGTGATTATATGTTAATTAAGCTAACTGGCACATCTTTGGCTTAATCACAAGCAGATGATAATTAAGACCTAAAGCTAAATTTAAAATATATCAAAACCTCATAGACATATGGCATATATTGTAATTCCCATCCTACCAGAAAATGGAAAACAAGATGTAGAGCTTGAAGTTACTATTAATGGTCAAAAGAAAGAACTCCATTAACACGTAAAGCTTTTTTATTGGTAAGATTGCGAAATACCCATAATTAGATAGGGCAGAATGTATTAGCCACTTGCTTAATGATTACGATGAAGCCTCAAGCTCATATTTCATTGGCTCACCAAATGAGGATTTCGTACCAAACACTTTTATAAAAAAGATGACTTAAAGAAACTATAATCCTTGCTACAATCAGTTTAGGAGCTTTGCCATCTAACGGCTTAAAGGGCCTAAGGGTTGACAAAAAAGCATTTACCAAAAATATAAATTATGAAAAAAATAATCATACTCGCACTAGTCGCCTTAGGAAGCCTAGTCAGCTATGCCCAGAAAGAGCCTTACATGGTAAAAAGCTTCAACGCGGCTACCATTAAAAGTCTGAAAATAAAGACTTTTGGAGGTGGTATTACGGTAGAAGGCAGCATAGAAGCCAAAACCGTTGTTGAAATCTATATTAAGGGTAATAGTGGCAGCGGTAATCTAAGTAAGTCGGAAATAGAAGAAAGGCTTCAAGACTATACACTTTATATAAATAAAGAGGGTGAAAGCCTGGTCTGTTTCGCCAAATCCAATAAGTCTAATCGAAGAAAAGGACTGAGCGTTACATTCAAAATTAAATCGCCAAAAAATGTTGATACAGATTTGTTGACCAATGGTGGTGGCATTAAGTTAGCCAACCTCCACGGAAATTTAGATTTCAGGACTAGTGGTGGTGGACTAGAACTTTCAAACTTAAGTGGTGACATTCACGGCCATACTTCTGGAGGTGGAATAACTGCCCGAAACATCGAAGATTTTGTAGACTTAAGCACTAGCGGAGGTGGCATTAATGTATCCTATGCTCAAGGTGAAATAAAGCTTCGTACTTCTGGCGGGTCTATTCGTTTAGAAAAAATAGCGGCTAGCCTAAAAGCAAACACTAGCGGTGGAGGAATTGAGGCAGACATTTTAGAAGTAGGTGAATACTTAGTGCTTCATACCAGTGCGGGTAGCATAGACGTAAACCTTCCTATAGATAAAGGAATGGATGTAAACATTAGGGGTAGTAGAGTAACCATGGCTTACAAAAATTTTGATGGACGTTTTGAGAAAAACCACGTTCAAGGTACCATCAATGGCGGAGGAGCCAAGGTAGATATCTCAACGAATTCGGGACATGTTAATATCAACTGATTCATTTTACTCATCACTTTTAGCAGCCCGAAATCTAACCATTTTGGGCTTCTTCATAAATAAATGGGACGGACTAAAATACTTTATCTATGTCCCTCTAACAACCTCTTAATTACCAAGCTCATCGATTCTTTAAAAATGAATGTCTCTTCATTCCAAAGGCTTTTACCGTAGAATGAGTTTATTATATTTTCTGCATTATAGATACAACTTTGACGTATGTCCCTGCATTGTATAGACACAAACAAATTATTGAAGAATGAAATACTTAATATTAGGACTATTGGCCTTTAGTTTTACAGCATGTGAAGATAAAGCCATGGAAGAAGATAACTCAAACGAGGTGGCTTTTCTAGATGGAGAATCATTCCAAGACTTTACCTGCGTCTATCAGCAAGCAGATACTCCACCGGCCATAGAAGATGCTCGCAAATGGATAGTGGGAAAATGGCAACTGAAAGGAATAATTAGCATGATGCCGAGCAAGGAAGTTCCCAACATAAAGGTTGAATTTCTAGCAGACGGAGGCGTATTTGTGACTAACGCCGGTAAAACGGTTTTTACAAATGCATACAGCATCAATGACGTTACAGAAAATGACTACAGCTATATCAATATAACCACAGATGCTATGACCATAACAGATGGCATAGGACAAGATGTAAACCAAGATAACTTTCTGAAAGGAACCATTCGTATCTGCGAAAACGAGCTTATGATAGATAACGGAATCGCTTCTGATGCCCCAGGCTACTTGTTTCGTAAGATTTAAAGGGGTAAATATTAATTCATAAACGTCCGTCAGCGAAATTACTGTTCGCTTTCGGACGTTTTTTTGTGCCACTAATCCATCTTGATTACTCACTATAAACTACTTAAGTTTCTTGGCACAGTTTCAGAACAATATCTATTGCCTTTGAATAATGAAGGCCTTTTTCCAACGATTATGACAGCCTTTGAGCTATAATCCTCTAGTAAACAACAGGCCCTTTAAAGGCTACAAAAAATGATAAAACTAACTAATATATCTAAGTACTACCCTGCGGGATTTGGCAAGACTTACGTCTTGAGAAATATCAGTCTCGAGGTAAAAGAAGGCGAGTTTGTTTCCATTATGGGGCCATCAGGTTCTGGAAAATCTACGCTACTTCATATTCTAGGCTTACTAGAAGAAGCCTCCGAAGGAGAATACCTCTTTATGCATGATCCTGTCCAGAAACTAACAGAAAAACGTAGAACAGATTTACACCGAAACGCCATAGGTTTTGTCTTTCAAGCCTATCATTTAATAGACGAACTTACGGTTTATGAAAACATTGAAACACCTCTATTGTATAAAGGTATTTCTGGCAAAGAGCGAAAAAGTAAGGTAGCCGATATTTTGGACAGGTTTCAAATAGTGGCAAAGAAAGACCTTTTCCCGAGTCAGCTTTCCGGCGGTCAGCAGCAGCTCGTGGGTGTAGCTAGAGCCTTAGTAACAGAGCCTAAAGTGATCTTTGCAGATGAACCAACAGGAAACCTACATTCTGAACAAGCCGATGACATCATGAAGGTTTTTAAAGAGCTCAATGAGAAAGATGGTGTCACCATTATTCAGGTAACACACTCTGAAAAAAATGCGACCTATAGCAACAGAATTGTCAGACTAAAAGACGGTTGGGTCGACTAATTCGGTTTACCGATTTTTTTACTCACTAAAGAATTGAAAAAAAAACCCTTCTGAAGGGCCAAAAGAATAGAATGAAAAAGTATATGTTAATAAGTGCCTTAAGAAAAAGTAACCTCACCGTTCTAAGTTTGGTTCTATTTTCCGCTCTTACGATAAAGGGCCAAAGTGTTTCGCTTAAAGAGTGTATAGAAATAGGCCTTAAAAACAATCCAGACTATGAGGCTGGCGTATTAAATGCAGAGTCTGCCAATGCTGACTTCTTACAGGCTAAAAGTCTCAGATACCCTACCATGGGCGTAGAAGTTTATCAAAGTACAAATACTGGAAGGAGTATTGACAGGTTTACCAATGACTTTATAAATGAGATATATAGTAGTACATACGCTCAGGCCCGTCTTAGACAACCTATTTTCCAGGGCTTCAGGATTCAAAGCAGCATCCGCCAAAATGAGTTATTGAGAGAAGCTTCAAAACTAAATCTCTCCTCTACACAAAATCAGCTCACCATTCAAATAATACAAGCTTATCTAGCTGTTTTAGCAGCTAGGGAGCTTCATTTAATAGCTCAAAATCAAGTAACAAGTTCCCAAGCTCAGCTAGACCAAATCACGAAGCAAGTAAATGCGGGTGTGCTAGGGAAAGCAGAAGAACTACAAATAAAAACACAGCTAGCCAACGACCAATTTTCTGAAATAACAGCTTCGGGAAATGTAAGGGCTTCAAGGTTGGCCTTGTTTCAATTAATGAACTTGGGCATAAATGATGCTATCTCCTTCGAGCGAGTAGATTCTGCCGTTTTAACTAAAGCATACAACAGTGATTTAGTAGAAAACGCCTTAAATAATTTACCTGAAATTAAAGCTGCCGCTCTAGAAATAAAAAGTTTTGATAGCCAAATAAAAGCTGTGAAAGCAGATAAATTACCAACACTTGACTTTTTAGCGAATTGGAATACTTTTTATGCGTCTTCTAACCCAGAGCAAGAGTTTTTTGAACAAATAAATGCCACAAGAAACGGGTCCTTTACCCTCGGACTTACCATCCCAGTTTTTGGAAGACTTCAAACTAATCCGAGAGTTCAGAGCGTTTCCATTCAAAAAAGAATGGCCGAAAACAGACTCGCCACGTCACGACTAAGGATAAATCAAGTGATACAGACGGCTATTCAAAATTATTCTTTGGCCGCCGAGCGTTATCAAAATGCCCAATCTCAAGTAGCCATAAATCAAGAGAACTTGGATGCCATTCAGTCACAAATAGAGGCTGGTACTTTAAATTCAATACAGTATATTTTAGCAAAGACCAATTTTGATAGAGCTAACTCCAATCTCATTCAGGCTAAATACGCCTTCTTGCTTCAGGAGAAAATATTAAACTTCTATGAGCAGGGAGAATGGACTTTATAAGATAAAATAAAGTTGCGTTTAGTAAGAAATAAAAGGCTCTTAATACTATTGTGCGATCCTTAACTAGGGTACGTTTAAGCATCCTTAGACCCGAATCATAAGTCTTTGATTCGTCCAGGTTCCGTTTAATGCGTTTACCCAAGTCCTGAAAAAAGTAGTTTGCCAACACCAATTAGGATGGGGGTAATAGCCAATTGTACTTCATCCACTAGCTTAGTATTCATAAAATACTTATCAAAGATGCTCCGCATAAAAAGCAAATGTCTTTACCCACTTCTTTTTTAATTCGTTCTATTTCTGGTTTAATGTTACCTTTGAGAATTATGGCACTCCTAGCCTCTGCAGGACTCTTGGAAAAAATGTACCAAGTCAGGTCATCGAACATGCTAATATAAGGCATGGCCTGCGTGGTTTTTTCTGCCTAGAAAGCTAGCATCTATTCTCTCAAAAAGCGTTTCATCTCATAGTCTTAGTCTAAGAAACACCAGTCAAAACGGCCATCGGTATCTTCAATAAACCATCTATAGCTAACTAAACATTTATTTTTCTCGTAGGCCAACTATATAATTCTCCAGATTTACTCAGAAAAAGATCATAAATATCTTGAAAGCCCTATTCTTCGTGATTCTTGTCAAATAACAAAGGCGTTCTTGGCTATAATCTGTTCTTTCTCTATTTGAGTTATACCGAAGTAAACATAGTGTTGTGTCATCCCCATGTCAGGATTTAGTGATTTCTTGAGCACTTAGACTTTAACAAAAATCTTCTTCCTATAAAACCAACCCAGAATAAGGAACCAAAAAAGAAGGTATAAAACCGCCCAAGCGAGAGAAGCATATTTAAGATCAGTGAATACTGTACTTAAATTTCGATAGACAAAAGGCTGCAGGCTTTCAGATCCTATTTTAATGCTTGAGAATACTCTTGGGATAATACCCGAGAAGAAAAATAGGAGGATGGGGTTTACCCCAAAAACAAGAAATGGCTTGGTCCAGAATTTAGAGTCCAAGTGTTCCACCAGAAAATAAATAATAGCTAAGACTAGTGAAGCTAAACCCGCGGTATATACGACATAAGAAGATGTCCAAAGAGCCTTATTGATAGGAAACACTTTATGCCAGAAATATCCAGTTGCCACTAAAGTGACTCCCACCAAAACGAGGTAGTTCACTTTATCTATTTTAGATTTTTCCCCTAGTAAAAATGTACCCACAAAAACACCAAGGATACCCGTAACAATAGCGGGAATGGTACTGAACAAACCTTCAGGATCCCAGGTTTTTGAAGATGCCCACATGTGACCTTCTAAGAATATTCTATCAAAAGCGGCCGCTACATTCACATCTTTGTCAAAAACACCCGTTACACCGTCTATAGGAATAAGGGCCATTGCTGCCCAATAACCCACTAATAAGGTTATAGCTATGGCACCAAGTACCTTTAATGAAAATTTGTTATAAAGCATGGCTACTACAAAATAGACTACCGCTATTCGTTGTAAAACGCCTGGAATACGAATATGCTCAAAGCCAGATACAGGCCAATATGTTAAAAAGAGTAAAACGCCAAGCACTGACAAAACAGCATATAGTTGCTTTCTTAAGTCATATTTGGTCAATAGTAAGTAGTAAACCATAGCTACGAAGGCCAATCTAATAGCTAAAAGTCCATACCCCTCTAAGCCGAACAACTGTATTTTGGAGAAGAAATTAAGAAACAGTCCTAGCGTGAAAATCCTTAAGGCCCTGACAGCTATTTTAAGCAATCTGTTTTTATCAAAGCGTGGTTCTGGTGACGCTAAAACCGTGGTAATCCCGATAATAAATAAAAAATAAGGAAAAACTAAATCTGTAGGGCTGCATCCATGCCACTCAGCATGCAGAAAAGGGGGTATTACATTACCCCAGTCTCCTGGATTATTGACCAAGGTCATGAGCATTAATGTCATTCCTCTAAAAATATCAATGGAGGCAAGTCTGTTTTTCATCTACTATATTATCTAATTAGGCGACTATTTCTGCGAAATTAGAAGTCTCGCGATAATTGTCCTACAATTTCTTAATTTTATACTAATCATTATTCAATTGAAAAAAATAAAAATATGAAGCAAATCAAAATCGGACTCGGACTTCTCTGCCTTTTGTCTTTTTCTTACAGCCATGCCCAGCAAATTACTTGGACTCCAGAACAAATAAAAACCTTCTCCTCAGACTATGTTGGCCCTCGTTCTCCAGACGGTAGGCCACGAGTTTCTAGTGACATCATAAAGCGTTTGGCAAATGTCTCTACAGAAGAAGCTTGGGGCTTTTTAAGAGGTAAGGGGTATCACAATCAGTTTGAATCGGGCTGGGTAATTATTGGTGATAAACCTTTAGTAGGCCGCGTAGTCACCACACAATATATGCCTTCCAGACCAGATATGGATGATAAAATAAAGGCTAAAGGACAAGAAGAAGGACGGATAGGATCACCAAATTCATGGCCTATTGACATGCTAGAAAATGGCGATGTATATGTAGCCGATGGTTTTGGAAAAATCATTGACGGTACATTAATTGGCGACAACCTAGCCAATGCCATTTATGCTAAATCTGGCAATGGGGTTGTTTTTGACGCAGGTGCAAGAGACGTAGAAGGTATTCGTAAAATTGACGGCTTTGTAGGATTCGTAAGAGGCTTAGATCCCTCCTATTTACAGGGTGTTATGATGACCTGCATAAATTGCCCTGTAAGAATAGGGAGAGTTACCGTATTACCGGGCGACTTAGTTTTAGGAAAACAAGAAGGTGTGGTATTTATCCCAGCACAATTTGCCGAGCAATTAGTCTTGAATGCAGAGTTTGTAACCCTAAGAGATGAGTTCGGTATTACGAGACTTCTTGAAGGCGTTTATACACCAGGAGAAGTGGACCGCAGATGGACAGATAATATTAAAGAGGACTTCTTGTCTTGGATAAAAGCTAATCCACAAAAACTTCAAATGACACCAGCCGATTTTGATGTATATATGAAGGAAAGAAACTGGTGATTTCGAGCGTCTCAAACACGGAGATTCAAACGTTAAAAATATAATAATATTAAACCCAACCAGCTCGTTGGATTCAACCTATAAAACGATAAGAACATGAAAAGTAAGCTCTTAGATAGATTTAAGTTTAAAGGAAAAATACCAGAAGGCCCCGTAAATCATCCTCAAGATGAAACAGCTCAAAACTTAGATGGCGGAGATAACAGAAGAGACTTTATCAAAAAGTCAGCTTTAGGTGGACTTTCGTTGGGGATGCTTTTTAATGGAAATCCAGCTAAGGAAATAGAATTCCTGAGCCAGAAAGTAAATAGGTCCAGTAGCCCATCTGATTTAAAAATTACTGATTTACGCATTGCCGTAATTGATAAAGCACCTATGAAATGCCCTATTATCAGGATAGATACCAATCAAGGTATATCTGGATATGGTGAAATCAGAGACGGTGCCAGTGCTAAATATGGCCTTTTTTTAAAGAGTAGATTATTGGGCAAAAACCCATGTACTCCGGAAATGCTTTTTAAGGAAATCAAACAATTCGGGGGACATGGCCGTGCGGCAGGTGGTGTTTGCGGTGTAGAAATGGCCTTGATGGATTTGGCAGGGAAAGCTTATGGCGTTCCCGCTTATCAAATGCTAGGTGGAAAATACAGAGATTACATTCGTATTTATGGTGATACGCCAACGGTGGATGATCCTGTTTTGTTTGCTCAGAAAATGAAAGAACGCCAAGACTTAGGCCTGACTTTCTTAAAGATGGATTTCGGAGTAGGTCTTCTTAAAAACCACCCAGGAACAGTCATAGGTGGGAAAAACACGGACTTTACCAAACAATGGGGAACGCCACCAAGGACCAAAGGAAATGCTAGGAGTTACGCTAACACTAAGCATCCTTTTACTGGCATTCAAATCACAGATGAGGGTATAGCCATTTTAGCCAATTATGTACATGAAGTGAGAAAAGCGGTAGGATATGAAGTGCCTTTGGCAGCAGATCACTTAGGCCATTTTGGCGTCAATACTGCTATTAGACTTGGGAAAGCGGTAGAAAAGTATCAACTGGCATGGCTAGAAGATATGATACCTTGGTTTTATACTGACCAGTGGAAACAAATTTCGGATGCTTTGGATACGCCTACCCTTACAGGTGAAGATATCTTTCTAAAAGAAGAATTCATAAAGCTAATTGATGCCAGAGCCGTTGATATGATTCAGCCAGACTTAGCTAGTTCGGGCGGCCTAATAGAAACAAAAAAAATTGGTGACTACGCCGAAGAACATGGTATCCCAATGGCGATGCATTTTGCAGGTTCGCCGATCTCCTTCATGGCAAATATCCATTGTGCGGCAGCTACAGAA
>JBNMFK010000128.1:0-10309 GCA_051269965.1 Algoriphagus sp.
CAGCGGTCTAAATGGGCAGGTGAAAAAACAGACAAACTCAGTCCTGAGCAAGAGTTATCAAAAGCCGAAGAACTGGTAGATTATTATAAAATTTGTTTTGCTCAACCCATGGTCAATGGCATTTTGAAATGGGGTTTTTGGGAAGGATCTAATTGGATTCCTGCTTCTTCCATGTACCGTAAAGACTGGTCACCAACTCCTGCTCTTGAAGCTTATCAAAACTTAATCTTTAAACAATGGTGGACCAAAACTTCAGGAATAATGGACGAAGATGGCCATTCTGAACTACCCGCGTTTTTTGGAAACTATAAAGTCACCATAGATGGCGTTGAAAAGGAAGTTTATTTGTCTAAGGAGATAAGAAAAGTAGAAGTTGACTTTAAGTAGATTACATGAAAAGAGTACAGATTACAAAAGCCAAGTCAGACGATGACTTAAGAGGAATTTTAGAACTACAATCTGCTAATATTCGGACTAACCTTTCTGATGAGCAAATGAAATCCCGGGGTTATGTCACTATTGAATATAATTTCGACTTTTTAAAATTGATGTCGAAACAGCATCATCATGTTATTGCAAAGCAGGGCAAAAGGGTAGTAGGGTATGTTCTTTTAATGGATAGGTCTACCAATCATTTAATGAAGGTAGGATCGGGTATTTTTCCGATTTTTGAGGAGCTCGTTTATAAAGGTCAAAGGCTGGGAGACCTGAAATATGTTTCTGTTGGCCAGGTGTGTGTAGATAATGCTTTTGCTGGTCAAGGATTATTGGCAAGGATGTATGACTACTATAAAGCGTCATATGATTCTTTTTATGACTTGGCTATGACAGATATTTCGTCAGATAACCATCGGTCTATTAGAGGTCACATAAAGTCAGGTTTTGAGGTCATAAAAACCTTCATTGAGCCTGATGTAGGAGAACCCTGGGATATAGTGGTTTGGGATTGGAGAGCGTAACATGTCTCTTCTTGAATAATTCAAAGTGCTGTTTTATAAACAGTACAATGTTCTTGGTGGCCATAGGCTCTTGAAGGCAGCATCGCTCAAAATTAAATTTTGGAATAGTATTTTCAAGTCCCTCAGATCCCTTTAGCTTATTATGAAGGCTTTAATTGAACTAGGGTAGAATTACATTAAAAGAATAATTTAAAGGGTCAAAAGCTTCTAACAGCTGTTCTATGAATAGATTATCTAATGAATAGAAATTGAGCATATTATCTTTCCTTTCTTGTAATCCTCCTCCGGGGCAAAGGTGTTCTCTAACTTGTTCTATCTTAGTCATTGCCTCAGAATGGTTTCTTTTTTCTGCACGAATAAGCCTTTTCTCAAGCTTTTTAATGAGGTCTATACTTTTTGTCTCAAAAGCTTCTGTAGTCCTTCCAAGAGTAATGTCTAAGGAATCTGCTTTCTGCTTTATGCTCGAGTAAATTTCATTTAAAACATCAAGTTCCTTATTCAAATCTAATTCCATCTGTGCATTAGCTTTGACGTACTCTTTTTTCAAATCATCGGTGGGTTTGAAAATATCCTCTAAACTGAAATTTAGTTTGTCCAGATTCTCTTTACTTTTGGCGTCAAGAATAAGGCCGAAGTTTCTCGGCAATAGGGCAGGGAAAGCCTCTTTGTAATGTTCAAAAACGGGTTTAAGCTGTAACCAATAGGGAACCTCGGATGGACCACCTATGTATGCTAAGTTTGGCAAAATCCATTCTTCATAAAGTGGTCTAAGCACCACATTTGGACTTAGTTTTTCGGGCTCATTGATAATTATATCCTCCATTTGGCTTTGAGAGAAAGTCAAATCTGTATGTAATACCTCGAAGCCACTTTCTGTTTTAACAATTCGCTCTCGCAGATTTTTATCTAAGTAGAAGAAGTTTATTTCTCTAGGTGATATTTGAGTTTTATAGCCAAGATTCTCTATTTGAGAAGTTCTTTCATTAACCAACCCATAAGCCGTGTTGTTTAAGAGGTCATCTTTCATCACAGATTGGAATTGGGACTTTAAAAGCCTGGAATCGGCATCTATGGTGACTAGACCATAAGTTCCAAAAAGATGATGCATATAGTCTCTTACCGCATTAGCAAGCGTGCTATTTTTAGCATAGGCGTCTTTAAAAAATGAGGCCTCTTTTCCTAGCAGGTCTCCTATTTCTGCTAAGCCGTCTGGTTTCATCCTACCTACAGCTCCGGTCTGGTCGGTTTTCCATTTATATTTTCGGCCGAAGGCTCTAAAACTCTGGATTTCTTCTAAATCGTGATCTTCTGAGGCCATCCAATAGACTGGCACAAAATTATAATTGGGGTAAGTATTCTTTAGTTTTTTCGCCAAATTAATGGCGGTGACTATCTTAAAAATGATATACAAAGGCCCAGTGAAAATGTTTAACTGGTGTCCAGTGGTTACTGTAAATGTATTTTCCTTGAGGAGGATGTCTAAATCTGGTTTAAACGACAAGCCTTCATACTGTTTTTCGAGTTCAGCCACCAGTTTCTCCCGTTTAGAACCTGTAAAAGTTTTTTTGTCAATGATTTCTCTGAAATTGGCTATTTCAGGATACGCCCCATAAAAAGGTTTTAGAGAATCAATTTTATTAATATAGTCTAGAAAGAATTTAGGAAATGCTCCTATTTTCTCTAAGTCTACCTTTTTACAATCTACTTTCACGGATTATGATTTGAATAATGGCTGAAAAACGATTCAATTTAAATAAGGGTTCCGACAAATCCTCGCTTGTTGCATAAGGTTCTTAATTTTGTGTCTCATAGACTTGATATGATTAAGCTGACGCAAGATGGTACGACTACGCTTTATACCGAAAGGTTTAAGCAATACTATCATTCTATTTTTGGAGCAAAATCAGAGTCTGATAGAGTTTTTATAGAGTTGGGCTTGAGTTATACCCTAGAACACTTCAACCAAGTCAGTATCCTAGAAATGGGTTTCGGGACAGGGTTTAATGCTCTATTATCGGCAGAGAAATGTCTTGAAGCTAGGCGCAATGTTATTTACAGTGGTTTAGAGGCCTATCCTATTAGCGTCGAAGTTTCAAAAGAATTGAATTTTGATGTAAGTCAGTTTCATAAGATAGCCTGGGGTGTCAAGTCAAAAATCAATGATTATTTCGATTTTATTAAATATCGAACGAATCTCGAAGATTTTACCTCAGATATGAAATTTAATTTGGTTTACTACGATGCCTTTCCCCCAAGCTCTCAACCGGAGTTATGGACACAGGGAATATTTGAAAAGGTAGCAGAGTTGATGACTGTAGGTGGTGTTTTGGTTACTTATTGTGCAAAAGGCTATGTACAGAGAAACATGAAAGCGGCAGGTTTTCTTGTTGAAAGGCACCCTGGACCACCAAGAAAGCGGGAGGTGCTGAGGGCTATTTTGAAATAAGTCTTGCAATTGTTATGCAAGCATACTAATTTTGATAGTATCCTAAACTTATTAAAAATGACTACAGACACGACTTATTTGGTTCCTACGATGGCTAGCTTGGCTGCTGCAGGAAAAGAGCCAGAAATATTATTTTGGGTAGGGTGTGCGGGATCGTTCGATGACAGGTATAAGAAAGTAACGATAGCTTTTGCGAAAATATTAAATAAAATCGGGGTTAATTTTGCGGTTTTGGGAACAGAAGAGGCCTGTACAGGAGACCCTGCTAGAAGAGCGGGAAATGAATTTTCGTTTCAGATGTTGGCCATGCAGAACATTGAAGTTTTAAATGGGTATGGGATAAAAAAAATAGTCACGGCTTGCCCGCATTGTTTCAATACGCTTAAAAACGAGTATCCTGAATTGGGCGGAAATTATGATGTAATACATCATTCTCAATACCTTCAAGAACTATTAGATTCAGGCCGACTTAAAGTGGATGGGGGAAGTTTTAAAGGTCAGAAGATAACGTATCACGATAGTTGCTATTTGGGAAGAACAAACAACGTTTACGAAGCCCCAAGAAATCTAATAAAGGCATTAGATGCAGAATTGGTAGAGATGAAGAAATGCCGTTCGAACGGTCTTTGCTGTGGTGCTGGAGGAGGTCAGATGTTCAAAGAGCCCGAAAAAGGAACTAAAGACGTCAATATTGAGCGTATCGAAGGGGCCTTGGAAACAGGGGCTAAAACTATTGCTGTAGCTTGTCCATTTTGCATGACTATGATGTCTGACGGTATTAAGAACAAGGAAAAGGAACAGGAAGTAAAGGTGTTTGATTTGGCGGAGCTGCTTTTAGATCAAATTCAGTTATAGCTTGTGGTGATTCTTGAGTCTAAAAATTTTAGCAAAAGCGATGACGTTCCAACTAATTCGAAAAAATCTTGCTCCTTTAAGGAATGAAAAGGAATTGTTTGTCGTTAATCTTTCACCATCAAAAGAACTAAACCTATGTATCAAGATTTCGATAAAATGTCAGTCAGTTCTAGAGTTTGGATTTATCAGGCTGATAGAAACTTAACAGCAAAGGAAGAGAACATGTCAGCCTATTTCATAAAGCAGGCCATTACAAATTGGGAGGCACATAGTGTTCCCCTTTCCGGTTCCGTTAATATTTTCGAGTCGCGTTTCATTGTTATTGCCTTGGATGAAGATAAGCATGCTGCTAGCGGTTGCTCTATCGACTCTTCTACCCACTGGATTCAAAAATTAGGTTCAGAGCTTAATGTTGACTTTTTCGACAGGTCATTGGCCTATTTAGACGGGAAAGAGATTAAATCTGTGCCTATTTTCAATGCAAAATCTGCTATTCTGAATGGGACCATTAAAAGTGACACTTTAGTGTTTAATAATAGAGTTACAAATCTTCAGGGTTTAAAGTCCGTTTGGAAAATACCTGCAAATCAATTAACGTTTATCAAAAGGCACTTTCAGAAAGAAGTTGCCTAATACAGAATCTCCGCATGACGTTAGGAGTTGGGCTGGAAAGCTGAAAGCCTAGTCCAACATTAAATATGCCTTTATAAAGTCATTGATGTTTCCGTCCATTACCGCTTGAATGTTTGATGTCTCATGACCAGACCTGGCATCTTTCACCATCTTATAAGGATGAAAAACGTAGTTTCTTATTTGCGAGCCCCACTCAATATTCTTCTTAGAGGCCTCTATATCATCTCTGGCGGAGTTTCTTTTATCTAATTCAATCTGATAAAGCTGAGACTTAAGCATGCTCATGGCATGCTCTTTATTTGCTAATTGGCTTCTTTCTGCGGAGCAAGTAATCACTATGCCGGAAGGTTTATGCGTAAGTTGTACTTTTGTTTCTACTTTATTCACGTTCTGTCCTCCTGCACCACCTGATCGAGATGTTTGAATAGAAATATCAGCAGGTTTCACTTCGATTTTAATGGTGTCATCTACTAATGGATAGGCATAGACCGAGGCAAACGATGTATGTCTTTTGGCATTACTGTCAAAAGGTGATATACGTATTAACCGATGAACGCCATTTTCCGATTTTAAGTAACCATAAGCTTGCGGTCCATCTATTTGCATAGAGGCAGACTTTATGCCAGCTCCATCTCCATCTGTCCAATCTAGTTGACTTACTTTATAACCATTCTTTTGAGCCCACATGAGATACATGCGATAAAGCATGCTTGCCCAATCTTGGCTTTCCGTTCCTCCAGCTCCGGAATTAATCTCTATAATGGCAGAAAATTGGTCTTCTTCGCCAGAGAGCATTTTTTTGAGTTCTAGTTCTTCGATTATGACTTCAGTTTTTACACTTTCAGCATCAATTTCAGCTTCAGTCACTTCGCCCATTTCATGAAACTCGTAAAGCGTTTCTAAATCGCCTATACTAGATTCCATATTTTCATAGGACCCAGTCCAGTTTTTTAATTCCTGGATTTGCTTCATCACATTTTGGGCATGTTCGGAGTCATCCCAAAATTCAGGCTGTGCTTGCTGATTTTCTAAATCTTCTAAAGTAACTTTTCGACTATCGTAGTCAAAGATAGCCCCTCAAAGCCGATACTCTGGCTCTTAAATCTTTCAACGCTTCTGTTGTCATGATTTCTTTTGGTGTTTACTAGTTAAAATGTGTGCAAAGATAAGTAATGCCTTATACTCTGCCGTGATTAAAACATAAAAAACCCACAACATTATGTCGTGGGTTTTAAAAGATTATTGAATGGAATCTTTCGTCATAATTGCACCTCGTAAAAAAACGGGGTTTGTCGAAGACAGGAAGCTGTACTATATGATTTAGCTATCTTTTAAAGCTTCTGCTCCACCTACAATCTCAAGAATCTCTTTCGTGATGGCCGCTTGACGGGTTCTGTTGTAAACCACCTTTAGATCTTTCAAAAGATCTCCGCCATTTTCTGTGGCCTTATCCATTGATGTCATTCTAGCTCCATGTTCAGATGCATTTGATTCTAATACAGCTTTATATAAATGTATTTTGATGGCTTTCGGCATCAGTTCCAAGATAATTTCGTCTTCACTTGGCTCAAAAATATAATCAGTATTGTTGGCTGAACTTTCATCGACATTTCCTACTAAAGGAAGCATTTGTTCAGTTCTGATGACTTGAGTAGCGACGTTCTTAAACTCATTAAAAACAAGCACTACTTCATCATAAATTCCAGCCTCAAATCCAGCCATAGCCTCTTCTGCTGCTTCTTTAGCTGCAGAAAAGTTTAAGTTAGCGTAGATACTCCAGTGATTGGCATTCATTGGCATCTTAGCTTTTTTAAACGCATCAAAAGCTTTCTTTCCTAGAGGCATTACTGTGACATTTCCAGCAGCTAATTGACTAGAATAATTGTCACTAATAACAGCATTGGTAGCTTTAATAATATTTGAATTAAAAGCACCACACAAACCCCTGTCCGAAGTTACCGGAATCAATAAAACCTTATTAACAGATCTAATTGTGGTATATGGGCTTTGATTGCCAGCTTCTGTATTAGAAGAAACGCTTGCAATCAATTGATTTAACTTATTGGCATAAGGACGCATTTGGGTAATAGCCTCTTGTGCTCTACGAAGCTTGGCAGCTGCAACCATTTTCATGGCTTTAGTGATTTGCATGGTAGAGTTTACCGATGTTATTCTATTTCTTACCTCTTTTAATGAAGCCATTGTTCAATTTCAATATGATACAAAGTGTTGTGAAGCACTCCAATACATTAATTATGCGTATTTCGCTGCTAAGCTTTTACCTTCAAGCAAAATCCAGTCGGTAATCTCTTTCTCTAATTTACCAGCAGCTAAAGTTCCCAGGTATTCAGGTTTAGTAGCTTTCATTAAGACAAGAAATTCATTCTCAAACTCTTTAACTCTTGGAACTGGGACTTTGTCCATAATGCCGTTTATAGAACCAAATATCATGGCTATTTGCTCTCCCACTGGAGATGGCTGGAACTGACCTTGCTTAAGAATTTCTTGGTTTCTTCTTCCTCTGTCTATAACCAACTTAGTAGCTGCGTCAAGGTCTGATCCAAACTTAGAGAAGGCTTCAAGCTCGCGGAACTGAGCTTGGTCAAGCTTGAGAGTTCCAGATACTTTCTTCATGGACTTAACTTGAGCATTACCTCCCACACGAGAAACTGAAATACCCACGTTAATGGCTGGTCTAATTCCAGCGTTGAACAAGTTAGATTCTAAGAAAATCTGACCATCAGTAATAGAAATTACGTTGGTAGGAATATAAGCAGAAACGTCACCTGCTTGTGTTTCAATAATCGGTAAAGCTGTCAATGAACCACCACCTTTTACCTTTCCTTTTAAGGAAGGTGGGAGGTCATTCATCTGTTGAGCTATTTCATCTGAAGAGTTTATTTTGGCTGCTCTTTCCAATAATCTGGAGTGAAGATAAAACACATCACCAGGATAAGCTTCGCGTCCTGGAGGACGGCGAAGAAGTAAGGAGACTTCTCTGTAAGCGACAGCTTGTTTCGATAAATCATCATAAACAACTAAAGCTGGTCTTCCAGTATCTCTAAAATACTCACCAATGGCTGCCCCAGTAAAGGGAGCAAAGAATTGCATTGCAGAAGGATCAGAAGCGTTGGCCGCTACCACTACTGTGTAGTCCATTGCACCATGCTTTCTCAAAGTTTGTTCTACAGCTTTTACGGTAGATGCTTTTTGTCCACAAGCAACATATATACAAAATACAGGTTCGCCTTTGTCGTAAAACTCTTTCTGATTGATAATTGTATCAATGCAAACAGCTGTTTTTCCAGTTTGGCGGTCGCCGATAACAAGCTCTCTTTGGCCACGGCCAATAGGAATCATTGCATCTATGGCCTTTAGTCCAGTTTGAAGAGGTTCTGTAACAGGTTCTCTGTAGATAACTCCAGGGGCTTTTCTTTCAAGAGGCATTTCGAAAGTTTCTCCTTGTATAGGTCCGTGACCGTCAATTGGTTCTGCCAATGTGTTAACCACGCGGCCAATGATACCTTCGCCGACTTTCACAGAGGCAATTTCTCCTGTACGTTTTGCAATAGCCCCTTCCTTGATATCGGACTCTCCGAGCAAAACAGCTCCAACGTTATCCTCTTCTAGGTTAAGTGCTAATGCTTTAAGTCCATTTTCGAATTCAAGTAATTCACCTGCTTGAACTTTTGATAAACCGTAGATACGAGCCACTCCGTCACCGACTTGTAAAACGGTACCTACTTCTTCTAATTCCGCCTCGGTTTTTGCTCCCGCAAGCTGCTCACGCAAAATGGCCGAAACTTCGTCTGGTCTAACTGATGCCATGTCTATGTTTTAAGATTTTTTTTGCTTTTGATTAAATCCGAACGGGAAGAGGGCATGAAAACATCAAATTTACTTCCTTTTCAGGCTGCGAAATAACTAAGAAAATTTCATAATTCCGATATTAAATCAAAAAAAAGGTGCTATTTCTTGCATTATTCGGGGAATGCTGCCTTTCTCTTTAAGTAATGTGTCACCTACCAATTTGTTTACTTGAGAAGGGATGACTGGGCAATAGTATTACAGGTTCTTATTAAAAGTCAAACTCAGCTTTTGGGTATGGTCTTTATGTATTGGGTGATTCTTCTTAAGCTACTTTCCAAATCAATGTACTTAATTCCTAGCTCTTGCTCCGCTTTTTGACCTGAAAAAAACACATTAGTTCGTGCCGTTATTGAGGTTTCCTTGCTTATAAGGGGCTCTACTCCCAAGATTAAACCTCTTAAATATTCAAACCTCCAAAGAATGTTAATCAGGCGTTTACCCAATAAAACACTAGGAGCTTTTGTATCAAGCAGGGCTGCAGTTTTTTGAAAAAAGTGATAAAAACTGATTTTACCTGAGTTGGCAATAAAGCGTTTGTTTTCGGTTTTATTGGTCATTAGAGAAATGGTCATCTTTGCTACATCTTTAGCGTCTACATAATTGAGGTAACCTTTTGTATAAAATAAATTCCCTTTTAAAACATACTTAAATAATTGGCTGCTGCTTTTGTTCAGATCGCCTTCTCCCAATATTACCGAAGGGTTGATGACCACTGTTGGTAGTCCCTCCGCTTGGCCTCTCCAGACTTCAAGTTCGGATAGGTATTTGCTTTTTCCATAGTTTGAATTGAGCGGCGATTCTTGCCACTTATGATTTTCGTCTACAAGGACTTCATTTTCGGCATCTAGCACACTCTCGGGCTTGCCTATGGCCGCCACGGAACTAATGTGGACAAATTTCTTAATGCCTATTCCTAGACAAGCATTAATTAAATTTTTTGTTCCTTCCACATTCGTTTCAAAGAGTTGATTTCTTTTTCGGCTATTAAAAGAAATATATGCTGCGGCATGAATAACATAATCAACCCCAAGGAGAGCTGAGTCCAGCGAGTGAATATCAAGTATATCGCCAAAAACTTGTTCTACTTCGTTTGGTAGCTTATTGTCATTATCTCTGACCAACGCTTTAATTTTCAAAGAAGGATTGGTTAAAAGTTGGGCAACTATTTCAGTCCCAAGTAGCCCTGTGGCACCTGTAATTAATATGTTTGAGTTTGCCATGAGTCGCAAAGCTAATACCTATTTCAATAATACCTTGCTATTTTCAAGGGGCCAATGTTTCTAATCATTTATATATAGTATTAAATAAAGAATATACATCAATTAATTGTGTATTTGTCGCTATTTCTGCACATATATAAAGGAGTAACTTTGTGCAAGTGAGAATAATTCAAAATCAGTTGGTTGAATTTCCAATTCTTGTTTTACCTTTGCACTCCCGTTAGGAAAACAGAGCGGTATAGTTGATTTGAAAGGCAGAGAAGAAGGAGTTGGGAGCGATAGTATTTCCCAGTTTTGTTTAGCGAGAAAGATTCGTCAAAATAATA
>JBNMFK010000129.1:0-10260 GCA_051269965.1 Algoriphagus sp.
CAAATTTATTTATTGAGAGTAAGCAATGAAAAAAATAAGCTTTTTATTATTCCTAGCGGCTACCGCACTTTTAAGTTCTTGTGATTATCAAAAGAACAACACCATCAAGCAAGATGATGTAAATGAAGGTAATGAAAGAATTTATGGTGATGGACCTGAAGCTCCCGCTAGGCAGCTTTCAAAAGAATATGACACTAGTCCTGAAGATGTAGCTCGAGCCGCCAAAATCAAAGAAACTTTGTACGGCGAATAATCACTACTTTATAGTTTGAAGTTAGAAAAAAGCAAACGGAATTGTCACTTGCTTTTGGAATTTACCAATAGATAAAAATGAATATAGCTATAGTTACAGGCTCGGCTGGTCTTATTGGATCAGAATCAGTAGCCTTTATGTCGGACAAATTTGACCTCATCATAGGAATAGACAATAATCTAAGGGCCTACTTTTTTGGAGATGAAGCATCCACCGAGTGGAACAAGAAAAGAATTGAAGACCAATTTAGTAACTACAGGCATTATCAAGCTGATATTCGTTCTGAAGAGGAGATAGGAAAGATATTTGCAGAATACGGAAAAGATGTCAAACTCATTATTCATACAGCTGCACAGCCTTCTCATGACTGGGCAGCCCGTGAGCCATTTATGGATTTCACGGTGAATGCTAACGGAACGTTAGTCATGCTAGAAATGACTCGTCTCCATTGTCCAGATGCCGTCTTTATCTTTACATCTACAAATAAAGTTTATGGAGATAATCCAAACTTTCTTCCTTTGATAGAGCATGAAACCCGCTGGGAAATAGCAGAAAACCACGAATATCACGAAAATGGTATTGACGAACTTATGAGTATTGATCATACCAAGCACTCTCTTTTTGGAGCTTCTAAAGTGGCTGCCGATGTCTTAGTTCAAGAATATGGTCGTTATTTCGGAATGAAAACAGGCGTTTTTAGAGGAGGATGCCTCACGGGCCCAAATCACTCAGGTGCACAGCTGCATGGTTTCTTGGCTTATCTCATGAAATGTGCCATTACCAAGAATCACTACACGATATTTGGTTATAAAGGGAAACAAGTCAGAGACAATATTCATAGTTGGGATTTAGTAAATATGTTCTGGCATTTTTATCAAAATCCACGAGTTGCTGAAGTTTATAATGCAGGTGGAGGACGCTTCTCTAACTGCTCTATGCAGGAAGGTATAGCCCTTTGTGAAGAGATTACGGGTAATAAAATGAACTATAGCCTGTCTGACGATAACAGAAGCGGTGATCATATTTGGTACATCTCTGATTTAAGTAGATTTAAATCGCATTATCCTACCTGGGATTGGAAATATGACTTGAAAACTACTTTAAGCCAAATGCATAATAATATTTCAAAGCGAGTTTAAAACTGCGACTCAAACAGTTATTAAAAAGAAAAGACTCGCTAAAAGCGAGTCTTTTCTTTTTAATTTTGACTAAGATAATCGTATAAAACTTTCATGAAAAACAAATCTCTTCGTGGCTTAAAAGTTCTAATTACCAGAAACATTCCTAACAAAGGACTAGACTTACTTAAGAGTAAAGGCTGTGATTTAAAAATCATTGACATTGAGCAGGGCTTCTCACAGGAGGTATTCAAAACAGAATCAACTTGGGCAGATGTAGTTCTCTCCAGTAGCAAGGAGAAAATTACGGAGGACTATTTAATGGCCAACCCCCAGTTAATAATGATTTCACAGTACTCTGCAGGGTACGATAATATTGATATCATAGCTTGTTTAAAGCGCAAAATCCCAGTGGGTCATACACCACATGCTATGAGTATAGCCACATCAGATATTGCTTTTGGGCTTATGCTAGCCACTGCAAGAAACTTCTTCTTCATGCATAAAAAAATAGAAGCTGGTCACATAAGAGATTTTAAGCCAAGGGCTAACTTAGGTCAGGAGTTGCAAGGTAAAACACTTGGAATTTTCGGATTAGGTGCTATTGGTTTTGAAATGGCTAGAAAATGCCATGCAGCTTACAATATGAAAATTATTTACTGTAATCGTTCTCAAAACCTTAAAGCAGAAAAATCATTTGGGTCAAGGAAGGTTTCATTTGAAGATCTTTTAACTCAATCTGATGTCATTTCTGTACATAGTAATTTATCAAAGGAGACATTTAAAAAGTTTAATGCTACAGCGTTTCAGCAAATGAAGCCCTCGGCATTATTTATCAATACCTCCAGAGGACAAGTACACGAGGAGACTGCTTTGATAAACGCCTTAAAGTCAGGTGACATCTGGGGAGCTGGTTTAGATGTAAGTGATCCAGAACCTATGGCCAGAAATAATCCATTGCTTCAAATGCCTAATGTATGTGTGCTCCCTCATATAGGTTCTGCTACCGTGAAAGCTAGAGACGAAATGGCAAGGCTATCTGCTGAAAACATTATTCAATATTTTGAAAAAGGAGAAATGATTCATTGTGTAAACCCAGAGGTACTCTAACTTTTTTCATACGTTTAAAATGAGTGTGTCTTACCTTGCTTTAACCAAAATATATAGGCTCTCAGATTATTACAATAGTATTCTCGTTTCTCTTTTAAGCCGCCCCCAAAAAAAAATCCATTCATCAAATTTTATTTGAGATAATACTAAGGTTATTACTCACTCATAGTTCCATGATTGGGAGAGAACATGAAGAAGAATATTGCTGTCTTTTACGCCCTTATCTTTCCCCTAACTTCTTGCTCTCGTGTCAAGGAAAATTTCCTGAACCCAAAATCCTCATAGAATTTCAAGAAGAGGTAATTATCTACTATAAAGAGGTGGCTCTTGGTTTTGAATTCGGTTCAAGCACTCAAATTACCCGAAACGGGTCAGACAATATGAAAATCTATGTCGGGGGAAATAAACAAGACTATCTGATAAATGACTTAAATAAAGTATCCAATGAAATTAACACTTTAACACAAAATGGTTTTCAGATAAGAACTGTTACAGACTCTTCACTTGCCAACTATTATGTCTTTTTGGGTAGGAGGAAATCATATGGAGAGTTATTCCCTTCTTCTAAAAGTTTAGTGACCACTAATTAGGGCCTTTTCAGTGATTCTACAAATGGCCGAAACCGCATCTATGGTCGACAGATGTATACTGGAAAGGCCTAATAAAACCAAGCAAAGGCACCTCCTTTGCAAAGAACTAACACAAGCACTGGGTTTGGCCAAAGACTCAGAAAGATACCCGCAAAGCATTTTCCAGCAATCTTGGACGAGCACTACGGAGTACCCCGAAATTGATGAAGAACTTGTTCGCTTGCTCTATCATCCTTCCCTAAGAGCTGATTTGGATGCCAGTCAGCTGGAAGAGCTTTTGACAGAAATATTAATGGCAGAAAGCAGCCAATAAATTTTTTAATTCAAACAAAGTCTCCCTATCTCTTCCTCTCGTCGATACATCTTTTAGCTACCTACAATTATCGAGCGTGTTTCTGAAAAAGCGTCTAGATTTGCAGCTCAGTCTTAGGCTTTCAAAAAAAACAATCAACCACTTACGATGTACCAGAAACTGCTAACTTTTATTTTTCTTTTATTCTCATTCTTCAGTTTTGCCCAGCAAGGGAAACTTATAGGTAAAGTTGCAGATGCTGAGGCAAAGACCGCCTTGGCTTTTTCAAGTATTCGTGTATTTTCGTTAGTAGACAGCAGTTTAATTGATGGCAATATCACGGACGATAACGGTAAATTCAGTTTTACATTACCATACGGAAAGTACTATGTCAACATAGAATTTATGGGCTACAATAGTATAAATACACCATTTTTCACATTATCTTCCGATCATAAATTAATTGATTTAGGCCTACTAAAATTATCATCATCTCCTAATTCTTTAGATGAAGTGACTGTAAGAGCTGAAAAAAGCAGTATGGAGCTATCACTGGACAAAAGAATTTTTAATGTTGGTAAAGACCTTGCCAATGCGGGTGGTTCTGCGGCAGAAATATTGGTAAATATACCTTCAGTTAATGTAGATGTAGATGGTACCGTAAGTTTAAGAGGAAGTAGTAATGTCAGGATTTTGATTGATGGAAAACCATCAGGCTTGGTGAGTTTTAAAGGAGGGGCTGGTCTTCAGCAGCTTCAAGCCAGCATGGTAGATAGAATTGAAGTAATTACAAATCCTTCAGCTAGGTATGAGGCTGAAGGTATGTCTGGTATAATAAATATAATATTAAAAAAGGACAAAAAAGAAGGCTTCAATGGATCCTTTGAGCTTAGTACAGGATTACCCACAAATTACGGTGCAGCCTTAAATGTTAACTATAGAAAAGACGATTTAAACTTTTTTGTAAATTATGGAATATCTTACCGCGTAAATCCAAATTTTTCCGAACTATATCAAGAAGTATATACACCAGAAGGAACAAGGATTTTACAGCAGGACTCAGAAGGTGAAGTAACTGGTTTCAATACTAATGTAAGAGCCGGACTAGATTACTTCTTCTCTGAAAAAAGCATACTTACGGCCTCTTATTTACTCAGCCGGGCGAATGGTGGTAGGTATACAGAAAATGCTTACCAAGATTATTTCAACAGCACTAATAATCCAATAGCCAACAGCTTGAGAATTCAAAAGGAAGATGAAATAGAACCAATGGGTGAAACAGTGGTAAGTTATAAAAGAACGTTTGAGAGAAAAGGACATGAATTGACGGCTTCTTGGAGGTTTATAGACCATTCTGAAACGTCAGATCAACTTTTTACCCAGGCAGGTAATTTAGCCAGCGGAGCCGTAGATCCTCTAAATACTTTTGTGCAGAAATCGTTAAACGATGAATTTGAAAAACAATTCCTTTACCAATTAGACTATGTTCAGCCGATAGGTAAGGAGGGTAAATTTGAATTGGGTGGAAGAAGTAATTTTAGAAAAATGGTTAATGATTATTTTGTTCGTACCACTGAAGGTTCGGCGGATAATGCTTCCATTCCCGAGCTTGATAATCTTTTTAGATACAAAGAGAATATTTCTGCAGCTTATGGCATTATTGGAAATAAGCAAAACAAGTTTTCTTATCAAGTAGGACTACGAGCAGAATGGACTGACATCACAACGATTTTGGAGAAAACTAACGAAAAAAACCCTCGAAAATATTTCAATTTATTTCCGAGTGCTCATATAACATATAATTTACCAAAAGAACATGCAATTCAATTAAGCTATAGCCGCCGAGTTAGAAGGCCAAAATATAATGATTTGAGTCCTTTTTATACGGTTTCTGATAGTAGAAATTATTTTGCCGGAAACCCAGATTTAAATCCAGAATATACAGATATGTATGAGATAGGACATGTGAAGTATTTTGAAAAAGGTTCTTTCACATCATCATTTTATTACCGTGAATCTACAGATGTAATTGAGCGTATTCGAAACGTAAACTCAGAAGGATTTGCCACTACTTTCCCCCAAAACTTAAATAGTGCAAATGCATATGGAGTCGAAATTACGACAACACTAGAGCCAATAAACTGGTGGAAACTCGATTTGAATTTTAATGCATTTCATGGTGAAACGAACGGAACTAACATAAACGAAACATATCTAACAGAAACCAACTCATGGTTTGCTAGACAAACATCAAGGTTTACATTGCCAAAAGACTTTAAAATACAGTTTAGAGCCAACTATAATGCCGCCCAGCGAGGGGCTCAGGACTTAAGAAAAGCCATTTATTTCTTTGACTTATCTGCCAGTAAAGGACTTTTTGAGAATAAGGCTACCTTAACCTTTAGTGTCTTAGACATGTTGAATTCAAGAATTGAACGTACAGAGGGTACAGGTCCGAATTTTATTACAGAAGGTAGAAGGCAGTTCAGAAGACGTTCAACCATTTTGACATTTAACTACAGATTGAATTAGGGCATTGATGGATGTAGCATATCGTACTTTATTGAAGACAGAATTTAGAATAAAGTTGCTTTTAAACAATAGTTAAAGAATGCATCAGAATATTTAATAACTCATTATTATTTACTGTGGATGTGAGACAAAATATGCCCAGTTTCACGACAAATTTCTAACATTTTATATCCAAGAAAACACCAGTATCATAATCAACGGACAAATTCAAAAAATCATATCTTTGAGCAAAACTGATAAATAGCCATGGATATAGACCTTTCTCTTGTCGACTTTCTTCTTTTCGCTTTTGCGGGCTTATTCACTGGCGTAATTAATACATTGGCGGGTAGCGGCTCTTTAATCACCCTGCCTATCTTTATCTTTATGTGTGGTTTACCGCCTTCAGTAGCTAATGCCACAAACAGGATTGGTGTGTTTATGCAATCTGGTGTAGCTAGTCTAAGATATAATAAAACATTCCCTGGATTATACAAAGGAATGGAGTGGCTAGCTATCCCAGCCGTTATTGGTGCAGTTATTGGTTCCAAAATAGCCATAGATATTGATGAAAAAACAATGAATTATAGTATCGGCGTCTTAATGATTGTGATGCTCATCATTCTTCTTTTCAAGCCTCAGCGATGGCTACAAGAAACATTAGATGGCGGTACAAACAGAAAAAGCCCTTGGTCTATTTTGGCATTTTTAGCCATTGGTATTTATGGAGGTTTTCTCCAAGCAGGTGTAGGTATTTTCTTATTGGCAGGAATGGTTTTAATATCCAAATTCAGCCTCAAACAGGCAAATGGTATAAAGCTATTTGTGGTTTTCCTTTTTACTGCTCCAGCACTTGCCCTATTTATTTATTATGGAAAAGTACATTTTGGATATGGTTTATTGATGGGTATTTTCCAATCTATCGGGGCATGGATAGGCGTAAAATTCATAGCCAAAATACCTAATGCCAATGTTTGGATTTATAGATTACTCATAGTAGTGGTAGGTATTTCTGCTTCCAAATTCTTCCTTTAAAAACAGCACTAGATTTAAGTCAGTTAATACTATAAACCTTTTATTCTTTGTAAGTTTATCGTGCATTTGATTACATTTTATAAAGAATTATTAGTGTAATTTGAATAGAATATTTATAATTGTCAATCATACACTTATTTTAACTTAATCTTTCATACATGAACACTTTGGCAACCTTAGATTGGGTAGTAATAGCCGTCTACTTTGGTCTATTACTAGCAGTAGCTTGGTGGGTAGTAGCCCAAAAAAATGAAAGCAGCGAGGACTATTTTTTAGCGGGTAGAAATATGGGCTGGTTTGTTGTAGGTGCTTCTATTTTTGCTTCAAATATTGGTTCTGAGCATGTTGTAGGTCTAGCCGGTTCAGGAGCGGCTGATAAGTTTCCTCTCCTTATTTATGAACTACACGCTTGGGTGGTTATTCTCCTTGGGTGGCTGTTTTTACCTTTTTATGTTAGAAGTGGTGTTTTTACCATGCCAGAATTTTTAGAGAAAAGGTTCGGTAGTGAGGCTAGATGGTTTCTGTCTATTTTCAGTTTAGCAGCCTACGTTCTCACCAAAGTGTCCGTCACCTTATATGCTGGAGGCATAGTGATTTCTACCTTAGTAGGTGTTTCTTTCATGACTGGAGCCATCGCTACCGTAGTCCTCACCGGTATCTATACTGTTTTAGGTGGGATGAAAGCTGTAGTATATACTGAAACGCTACAAGCTGTCGTCTTGGTTATAGGAGCGGCTACTTTAACTATTCTAGGACTTCAGGCTGTAGGAGGCTGGGGAAGTGTCGTGGAAACCGTAGGACCAGAATACATGAATATGTGGCGTTCCATGGATGATAAAGATTACCCTTGGCATTGGTTAGTGCTCTCGTCCTCCATCGTAGGTATTTGGTATTGGTGTACAGACCAAGTCATAGTGCAGCGTGTACTTACTGCCAGAAACCTTAAAGAAGGAAGAAGAGGAACCATTTTTGGAGCCTTTTTAAAATTAATGCCTGTTTTCCTTTTCCTTATTCCAGGAATTATAGCCTTAGTACTAAAAATGAGAGGAGAACTCGTTTGGGATACACCAGACCAAGCTTTCCCTGCATTAATGATGCAGATACTTCCTGCTGGACTTAGGGGCTTGGTAGCAGCAGGTCTTATGGCGGCATTGATGTCTTCGTTAGCTTCTGTTTTTAACAGCTGCTCCACTCTATTTACCATAGACATCTATAAAAAACTAAAGCCTGCTGCCGATGAAAAACAAATGGTTCGAGTTGGAAGAATCGCAACTGGAGTAGTTGTTCTACTAGGAATTGCTTGGGTACCCGTTATAGAAAGGTTAGCCGGCGGTACATTGTATCAATACTTGCAAAATGTGCAGTCTTATATAGCACCTCCGATCACGGCAGTATTTTTATTAGGTATTTTCTCAAGTAGAATTAATAATAAAGGAGCACTTGCTACGCTATTTTCTGGAATCCTTATCGTAATTATTCGTCTTTCTTCAGAGTTAGTTTTGGACTCTATGATTGAGGGTAGTTTCCTCTATAATTTTGCCTCTATGAACTTTTTAAAGTTCTCCTCATTCTTTTTCTTATACTGTATTACAGTTGCAATATTGGTATCAATGTTCACAAAAGCCCCTAGCAAGGATAAAGTAGAGGGATTAACTCTTGGAACTATAACAACAGAGCAAAGAGCAGAAAACAATCAAAGCTTTAACTGGATAGATGTAGCAGCCAGTCTGTTTGTCATCTCTATTGTGGCCTGGGTTATGATATACTTTAGCTAATTATTTATAGATAGCTGGTCTCTTTCCTTTTTATAAAGGAAGAGACCTTTTTTTGTTATTTTTGATTTATTAAAACGTTCTCCCTAGCCCTATCAACATGAATAAAATAACCCTTTTAATTTTCTTATCCTTTATGACAATAGCTTGTTCTCCTAAAACAGAAGAAACAAACAGCTTTGGTAATTCAAGCATTTTAGAAACTACCCATGGCCAATTAAAAGACGGTTCAGAGGTGACCCTCTTTACCCTAAAAAATGCAAAGGGTATGGAAGTCACTATATCTAATTATGGCGGAAAAGTAATCACATGGACAGCCGCAGATAGAGATGGAAATTACGAAAACATCAACCTCGGTATGAAAACCTTGGAAGAGTATTTTGATGGAGCAAGCTTCTTTGGAACATTGGTCGGTAGATTTGGTAACAGAATAGGCGGAGCGAAATTTTCTTTAGACGGAGAAGAATTCCAATTAATTGCAAATAATGGAGAAAATAGCCTGCATAGTAGTGGTAAGGGTATTGACCAACAATTGTGGACAGCAGAAATTATTGAATCTATAAATCCCACATTAAAGTTAAGTGTAGTTTCTCCGGATGGAGCAGGAGGTTTCCCAGGCAATCTTAGTGTAGAAGTCACCTATACCTTAATGCCAGATGATGCTCTAAGAATAGATTATATAGCGACTACAGATAAGCCAACAGTGGTAAACCTTACCAATCATAGCTACTTTAATTTATCAGCTTTCAATTCAGATATTTTAAACCATGAAGTAACACTTTATGCCGATACCTATTTACCAGTAGATAAAGGCCTTATCCCTTATGGTGAGCCTGCATCGGTGAAAAACACACCTTTTGATTTTACCACTAGTAAAAGAATTGGCAAACAAATAAACGACAGTACGGATGCACAAATAGCCATTGGCGGAGGTTATGATCATGCCTGGGTTTTTACTGACAAGTCAAAAAAAATGAAACTAGGGGCCGCCGTATATGAGCCTAATTCTGGAAGACTGATGGAAGTCTACACCAAAGAAACTGCCATACAGTTTTACACCGGTAATTTTTTAGACGGAAGTCTGGTAGGACATAACGACATAAAATATAACTCCAGATGGGGTTTATGTCTTGAAACTGAAGGCTTTCCAGATGCTCCCAACAAACCTGAATACCCTTCTACTACTTTAAGACCCGGAGAGGTTTATGAAACTTCTACTATGTATAAGTTTTCTGTGAAATAGAATTTACCAATTTAATTTAGGTAGGAAGCATATGTAGGTTCCCTACCTAAATTATCACTCCTTACTATTTCCTAAAACCGGTAATGATGCATTAGGTCTTAAGCTTTCTAAGCTAATCAAGTTGGGTTCAACCTCTTTAATATCCATCTAATATAACAGTCCTACAGAAACAATATTAGACTCTACGAACATATTGCTTGACGACAACTGTCCATCATACCCTTTTTAGTTTTTAAATGTCGCAGCACCCATTAAAAAACGATATCTTTTTAATCGTATATTTCATTTTTACTATACGTTTAGTTTCTTTATCTATCCAAATAAGGTAGTAGTCTA
>JBNMFK010000130.1:0-10178 GCA_051269965.1 Algoriphagus sp.
AATGCTAAGTGAGAATGTTTTCCCCAAAGACGTTTTAGTGGAACTAGCCAACCATATGAAAAATCCAGCAGCCTCGTCCACGAGAGATCAAAGCCTTATGAAGGCTCTTAAATTGTATGACTATGGTAGAGAGATTGGCCAAGTTTTACTGGAAGAAGTAGACATAGGCCAATCTTTTCTATTTCAAAAACGTAAATTTCAAAAAATGGAGAAAAGAAGAACTCGAGCATTATGTTTAGACTTAAACACCAAAAAAAAATATACTGTTCCCCTGACTGCTGAAGTCAAATTAATCTGAGTTGAACTTCGTTACTTACCGTAGTCTTTAAAATTTGAGAAAACTTTTAACATATCTATTCCTTTTAAGTACCCTGCAAGATGTCTTTGCTCAGCAAAGTATTTTATCTTTCGGTAGTTGGTATAAAATGGAAATAGCCGAAGATGGCGTCTATAAAATTGACAAGGCTTTTTTTCTCAAAAATGGCATTGATACTAAAAATCTAAATCCCGATCATATCAGGTTATTTGTTTCTCCTGAAAAATTATTACCGCAGGAAAACAGTATTATTCCAAACAGCGAACTCCAAGAAATCCCAATCTTAAAAAAAGGGAATAACAAGATCTTTGCGGATAGCGATGCCCTCCTTTTCTACGCAGAAAATGCTCATCAAGTTCTTCTAGATAAAGATAATAGCCTTTACGAATTTCAGCATCCTTATGCCGATGCCAACTATGTTTTCATGAATATCGGGACTGAAGTTTCAAGAAAATTGGTGCCTGAAAATACAACCAATACCGACAGAAAAAAACTAGAGACCTTCATACATTTTGAATCTTACCAGCCGGAATTTATAAATCTATTACAAAGCGGAAGAGAATGGTTGGGTGAATATTTAATCTCTGAAATCACAAAAACTTTTGAGGTAGAAGGTCGAATTCAAACAGAAATAATTAAGCTACATACCAAATGGGTAAGCCAAACTTTTGAAAATACAAGGCTCTCTATCTTTTCAGACAACAGTAACCTAGGCTCTTTACCGATGTCACTAATCCAGTATAGATGGAATGATTCTTTTAGGAGATATAGACGAGCTGGTGAAATAAGTGAGGGCAGATTCAGTTTTACCGCACTAAATAAAGAGATTAACTTGACTTTCCAGCTACCTGCAGATATTGATATTTCATCTGGGGCGTACCTCGATTTTATTGAATTGGAATTTCCCCGAAAAATAGGTAATTACCTAGATCAGCATCAAGGGTATTTAATCGGGGAGCATAGCTTTTGGTTTGAAGGAGCTCCTGAAAGTGTATGGAATGTAAGCGATTGGCAATCCCCTACTTTAGTCCTTAAACAGCAAGGCCAATACATCTCAGATTCAAAAAAAAGACTAAATAAATATGCTTTTTTTAAGGAAAGCAACACATTGTCGCCCAAGAACCTAAAAAAGCTTATCCCCCAGAATATAATCCCTATTGAAGTCCCTAATTTGGTCATTATCTATCCTGAAATTTTTAAAGCCGAAGCGGAAGATTTAGCAATGTTTAGAAGAACTCATGACGGCCTAGAAGTGGCCACTATCAACATTAAAGAGATATATAATGAATTTTCAGGTGGGAAAGCAGACCCTACCGCCATTAGAAACTTAGCCAAGAAACTATGGCTCCAAAACCCTGACAAATTTAAATATCTTCTACTCTTTGGCGATACTAATTATGATATCAAAAACAACAATCAGCTAAGCTATGTAAATCCAGAAAAGCTCATCCCCACGTATGAGAGCAAAGAGTCACTTGAGCCCATTTATAGTTATTCATCAGATGATTATTTTGGTTTCTTAGAAAATCATGAAGGAGAATGGCCTGAAGGCACCTCTGTTAACGGCAGATGGCAACAAACTTCCTCAAAGGATCACCTTTTGGATATTTCTGTGGGTCGATTACCTGTGAAAGGGCGTATTGAGGCAAAGTTACTTGTGGATAAAATCAAGTATTATAGTACATCAAAAAACACCTTGGGGACTTGGAAAAGAAACATAGCCTTTGTAGCTGATGACGCAGACCTTAACATTCATCAAAGAGACGCAGAAAAATTCTCAGAAATTGGCATTGGCAATAATTCCGCTGTTAAGGCCAACAAAGTTTACCTAGATGCCTATCCACAGCTAGAGACCGAATTTGGTGAACGATCTCCTCAGGCAAATGAAGCTTTTGAAAGAGCTGTAAATGAGGGCTCTCTTATTATAAATTATAACGGGCATGGATCTGAAGATGGCTGGACAGACGAAAAACTTTTGACTTTAGGGCAAATACTCAAGTGGCGAAATAAAGATAATATGCCCATCTTTTTTACTGCTACTTGTGAGTTCGGAAGATATGATAACCCTGGTGTAGTCTCTGGGGCAGAAGCTGCTCTCTTAAACCCAGATGGTGGGGCCATTGCTCTATTAACCACGACTAGACCAGTTTTCTCTAGCACTAATTTCAAAATAAACCGAGCCTTCTATAACCAAATATTTGAGGATACTTCTAAGCCAATACGGCTCGGAGATATTTTCAAAAGAACCAAAAATGAATCAATAGATGGTGTCATTAATAGAAATTTTTCTCTGTTGGGAGATCCATCTATGGCAATAGCCTACCCCAATTTAGAGGCGAGGCTAAAGAGTATAAACAACTCCGACCCAGAAAATTACTTAATACAGGGGCAGTCAAAAGTAAAACTTATTGGAGAGGTGAACGACCCTAGTTTCAACGGAAAGGTAAACATCACACTCTACGACAAGGCCTTAGATAAACAAACATTTGGTGGAATAAATTATCCCAAAATGTCTTTTAAGAGTGTAGAGAGTAAACTTTTTGCGGGTATAGCAGAGGTAAAAAACGGAAAGTTTACTGCCACTTTTATTGTGCCTCGGAGTGTGAATGAATTCCCAGAAAGTGGTCAAATATACTTTTATGCTGTAAATACTGATAGCACAAAAGAGGCTATTGGAGGCAATAATTCTTTTTTAATTGGTGGACGGTCTGATGAAGGAGGAAATGACACCACACCTCCTAAGTTTTCACTCTCCGTGGACTCAGGAACACACTTACTAACAATAATTACCTCTGATGAAAGTGGCATTGATATCTCTTATAATCAGCCAAATAAACAAATGGTCTTGATTTTTAATGACACGTCAGAAGTCAGTTTGAATGACTATTATGTAGCTACTGATGGCTATATGAGAGGAGAGATAAAATACCAACTTCCTCCTCTGAAAGAAGGAATACATACCATTTTATTGAATTTGGCAGACGTGTATAATAACAGTACGTCAGAGACGTTAGAATTCGAAATAAACCCTGCTGCCATACATATTATTTCTAACACTCTCTATCCAAACCCAGCCAAAGACTTTGTAAATCTAAGTTTAAGACATAACAAGCCGGGAGATAATTTACAGTTTGAAATAACTTTTTTTGATATCTCTGGGAAGTTGGTGCTTAAAGAAACTAGAGAGTGCTATTTGTGTGAAAGAGAAGTGAATTTTGGTATGAATCTTGAGCCCTACTTAAGTCAAGAAGGAAGGTATTTGTACAAAATAAATGCGATTCAAATTTCCAGTGGCAGGCAGAGTCACGAAGGCGGTCGACTGTTATTTTGGAAATGAAAATAAAAAGGTGGTAAATTTGGGTTCACGTGTCCTAAAAATAAAAAGAAGTATTTTATGAGAAATCGTTTTACTGCGATTGTTTGTGCGGGGTTTTTACCTCTCTTAACTATTGGCCAAAACAGTCCAATCGAAAGTAACAGACTCGTTTCTTCAGCTGTTCCTTTCCTTACTATTTCTCCTGATTCTCGCTCAGCAGCTTTAGGAGATGCGGGTGTAGCCTCTACCCCAGATGCTAATTCAATCTATTGGAATACCGCCAAACTAGCATTTTCCGAAAGCAATTCAGGCGTAAGTGCCTCCTATGCTCCATGGCTACGAGATTTAGTAGGTGATATGGGCTTAATAAATATTTCGGGATTTAAGCAAATCGGTGAGGGAAAAGCCATTACTGCCGGATTAACTTATTTTGACCAAGGTGAAATTCAATTTACCACTAACACTGGACAGAACATTGGAGATCCCTTCAACTCTAAAGAGTTTGCTTTAGCGGTAGGATACGCGATGAAGCTTGGCCAAGATTTTTCTGCTGGTCTGAATCTCAAATTTATAAATTCTAACCTTACTGGAAGCCAGGTCATTAACAACCAAGCGAGTAAGCCTGCCAAGACTGCTGCCGCTGATTTAAGCCTCTATTACCATAAAGATAGGCCGACTGAAGGCCTTAAAAAGACAGATTTTGCTTTTGGTCTGAATTTAAGTAACGTCGGCGGTAAAGTGAATTACGGGCTAAATAAAGAGTATTTCCTACCAATGAACCTGAAAATAGGAACTCAGTTTACGCTAACTCCCGATGCTCAAAACAGATTTAATTTCTTACTTGATTTCAACAAGCTTTTAGTTCCTACACCTCAATCTGATGGTTCTATTCCTGAATATGGAACCGTAGAATCTATTTTTAAATCGTTCGGAGATGCTCCAGATGGAGTCGGCGAAGAAATGAGAGAAATTACTAGCTCCATTGGTGCAGAATACATTTACGACAACTTACTCGCTGTTAGAGCCGGATACTTCTTCGAACCTGTTCAGAAAGGTGGAAGGAAATATGTAACCTTAGGAGCTGGAGTTAAATTAAAAGAGTTTTATGGCATTGATTTAGCCTATTTGATCCCAACAAATGCAGGAAATCCTTTGGCTAATACATGGCGAATATCCTTGAACTTTGGCCTACCTGTGAAAGAAGTTAATAGCACTACCGTCAATTCTTTATAAGAATACAATCTTTACACTTTTAGAAGCGAGCCATACTGGTCCGCTTCTATTTTTTTCTCTTACCTAGTTAACTAATAGACCTTATCGCCTTCTTTTAACCAGACTCCCCAAGTTTTGCTGTAGGCGTGAACCCTGTTTGTTGGCTTTCCATCAAGTCCATAAACCTCATTTTCCTGATTTACCCATTCGAAAATACTACCGTAGAGATTTCTTACATTGGTATAACCAGCCGCCAAAAGACGCTCTCCTATTTTCTCACTCCGCACACCTATAGAGCAGTAAATTACTATTTCTTGATTTTTTGACAGCCCAGCTAATCGAGATTCATTAAAGTCTTCAAAGCCAATCCATCTGGCGTTATAAAGATGACTTACCTCATATTCTGCTCGCTCTCTGGCATCTAACAAAACAATTTCATTTGAATTTTCTTTTGATAAGTCTTCCACCGAAACCGTAGGGACCGTTTCCTTTAGCATAGCCTTAAGCAAGAGGTTAAACGCACTACTCTCCACTTGTCCGTAAATAGGAGCGGCTGATAAAACAAAACTAACGATAGAAATAAGGGTCTTCTTCAATTTATTTTTATTTATACAACGACAAATAACACCTAAAGATTTAGAGAGGTTCTTTTTTAGTATTTTGCATTATCAACAATACCTTGAAAGAATAATCTCATAAACCTATGAAAATCCTAAAGGCTCTTTGGCCTTCACTGCTCCTCGTCTCCCTCCTTTACCTACTGGGAACCTCCCACGGTTCTGTGCCAGCATTAGGGAAGCTCTTTAGCCCATTCACGGGGTTTTGGCAAAATGCTGAACTTGAGCCCCTCAAGCAAGGGAACTTAGACCTGAAGGGTCTCCAGGAGGAAGTCATCATCAAATATGATAAAAACAGGATACCACATATTTTCGCAAAAAATGATGCAGATCTCTATTTTGCTCAAGGCTATACCATAGCATCTGATAGACTATGGCAGATGGAGTTTTATACGTTAGTTGCAGCTGGAAGGCTGACAGAAGTGGTAGGAGAAAGAGCTCTGGCTTACGATCAATATAACCGTAGAAGTGGCATGGCTTTCACCGCAGAAGAGATCTATAACCGAATGAATGAGGCTCCAGAACTACTATCCTATTCAGAGTCATATGCGGCTGGAGTAAATGCCTACATCGCCTCCCTTAAAGAGAAAGATTTACCCATAGAATACAAAATGCTTGGCTATTTTCCTGAAAAGTGGACACCTAAGAAATCTATGCTCATATTGATGAATATGCGAAATCAACTAAACGGTGGTAGCCTAGATTTCAAAATGACCAGAATAGCTCAAAAATATGGTTTAGAGGTGGTTAATGAACTCTTTCCCAAATACCCAAAAAATTCTGAGCCTATTATTCCGAATGGGAGTCCTTTGCTTTTTGATCCCTTACCTATTCCTGAAATACCGAATGAAATAGTAGCGTTTCCAGCTGACAAATCAATTGCGATGACGCTGGAAGCTCCAAGGCCTGAAATTGGAAGTAATAATTGGGCTGTAGCGGGGTCAAAGTCTGCAAGTGGCTTGCCAATCTTATCTAACGACCCTCATTTAGGGCTTTCGTTCCCTTCTATTTGGTACCAAATTCAACTTCATTCTCCAAATGTTAACGTTTACGGATCCGTACTTCCAGGTGTTCCGGGAGTCACCATAGGATTTAATAAAGACATAGCTTGGGGGGTCACCAATGTAGGGCCAGACGTCATGGATTTTTTCAAAATCAAATTTAGAGATAAGGCCATGAATGAATATTGGCATGATGGCCGATGGAAAAAAACAACAAAAAGAACTGAAAAATACATAGTTAAAGGGGGGGAAACGGTTACTGACACCTTAATTTCTACCCATCATGGACCCGTCATTTATTTTGAGAATAGTAAATCCAATTTCAATCAATCTGTCCCTGCCGGATATGCCATGCAATGGATTACACATGACAGCTCGCCAGGAGATTTAAGCTGTTTTATAGGGCTAAATAAGGCAAAAAACTATGTTGACTATAGAGAAGCTCTTACACACTATATTGCCCCAGCCCAAAACTTTATCTTCGCCAGCAATGAGAATGATATAGCTATAACCCCGAATGGTAAATTTCCCTTAAAATGGGATGAACAAGGAAAATTCCTTTTGGATGGAACACGTAAAGACCATGACTGGCAAGGCTATTTACCTCCAAATCATAACCCACATGTAAAAAACCCAGAAAGAGGGTATGTGAGCTCCGCCAACCAATCTATCAACAACCCGGCTGATTATCCTTACTATATCGATTGGACCTCTGCTGACCCCTATCGAGGCACCCAAATCAATAAGCGACTAGCTGCTATGGAAGACGCAACAGCTGATAGTCTAAGGAGTATTCAAAATGATAATTATAGTTTAGCAGCCGAATGGTTCCTTCCTTCACTTTTGAAAATGCTCGGCAAAACAGAGACCTCTCATCTTGAAGCCAAGGCCTTACTTGAAAACTGGGATTTCAGAAATGAAGCTGACTCTAAAGCTGCAACAGTTTTTGAAACTTGGATAAATATTTTAATGGAAAAAATCTGGGATGACGAATTTCCTTTATCTGAAAACTTCACTTACCCCACAGAAGATAAAACCTTGCAATTAATTCTGGAGGAACCCAACTCTAAGTGGTTTGACGATGTAAAAACTAAAAACAAGGTGGAATCCTTAAAGGACATCGTCTTTATAAGTTTCAATCAAACTATAGACTCACTTCAAGGAACCTATGGAGACCTCTCCGAAACCTGGGAGTGGTATAAGATAAAACAAACAGGCATAAGGCACTTAATTCCTGCTTTTAAAGGATTTAGTGAAGAAGACCTTCCAAATGGTGGCGGAAAAAGAATAGTTAATGCTAGTACTGGAAGATCAGGCCCGTCTTGGCGAATGATTGTTGAATTAGACAAAGAGTGGCCCCGGGCTTATGGTGTCTATCCTGGCGGCCAGTCCGGCAATCCAGGTAGCAGATATTATGATAATATGGTAGATACCTGGACGGAAGGCCAACTTAACGAGCTTCTTTTCCTGAAGAATGTATCAGAAGAGTCTTCCCATATTCTTTCATCACAAAAATTAATACCCTCAAAATGATTTATTTAGCAATTCTAATATTTGCAGCCATCCTCAGTGTACTTGGTCCTTGGTGGATAGCCGCCCCAGTTGCTTTTATTGCTTGTCGTTTAAAAGCAAAAAGTAATAAACAAGCTTTTTGGAGTTCTTCTTTGGCCTTGTTTACGCTTTGGCTTGCGTATGCCATATATATCCAATTAGCCTCAGAGGTAGATATGGTTCATAAAATGGCTGGTGTATTAACGAGTAGTGTAGATGGCATAAGTCCTATTGGAAACATTGGCCTTATTTTTGGGTTGACCGCGATTTTGTCACTAGTAGTTGGTGGCATTTCGGGAATTGCAGGTTATAAATTAAAGCAGATTTAAATTCGAATCAAAATCACTTTATACGTTCCTGTTATTGCTGCTCAGATAAAAAAACTATATTTGCTCCACATTTTCAAGAACCTAATTAACAGATATTGATGAAACAAATTTTAAGCGTCCTTTTTGTAATAGTGGCACTCTCTTCATGCAATAAAGGAACCCAAGAAGGTACGGCTGGACAATCCTCAGGAAGAATTGTTTATGTTAATACTGACACGTTATTAACAAATTACGAATATTATAAAGATGTAGTTAACGAATTCCAGAATAAGCAATTTGCCTTGGAGAATGAATTGAAGAAAAAGTCTGAATCTTTTCAAAACGAAGTGGCATTGTTTCAAAGAAGAGTGCAGGCTGGAGGAATGTCTCAGCAACAAGGAGAGTCAACTCAGCAACAACTTCAGAAGAAAGAGCAAGATATCCTTCTTTACCGAGATAATGCGGCGGCAAACTTAGCTTCTGACCAAGCTGCCAAAACTGATGAAATATTAACTAATATTCAGGATTATTTAGCTGAACACAATACTGGTGACCGCTATGACATGGTTATTGGATTCTCCAAAGGAGGCGGAGTGCTTTACGCTAAAGAAAACCTTGAAATCACAAGCGAAGTATTAGAAGGTTTAAACGCTGCCTATTCTTCTTCTGAAAAAGATGTACCAGCAGCGGATACTACGGCTACTACCAAATAGATCTTCCCTAAAAACAAAAAAAAGCCCTAAGCTCACATGAGATTGGGCCTTTTTTTGTTCACATTTTCTTTTAATTACCATAAGGCAGAAGTTTTGCTAATTGCTGTGCCGTGTAACCTCCTAACCTTTTAGGGGTATCCATTCTACTTGAAGGCCTCTGTGATATCTTCTTCTGCCAAAGTAAATTCCCCTGTCTGGCATCATATATACCTCCTACGGTGGTGGCCCCTTCAGCAGCAGCAGAACCCATAAAAAATGGATTTATCTCAATATAGGTTTCTCCCCAAATAACAGCATCCACATCTAAAATACGTCCTAACTGACCTTTATTGATAGAAGGAATATCTTGAATTCTGACAGCTGCCGCTGCTAATCTTTTATTGGTCGTAAGAAAATCCTGTACCACCTTTTCCATTCTTCCCTTTTCTACTTCTTTTGCTAGGTATATAAAAAATTCTTTTTGCATATCTAAACCCGCTAGCCTCTCTTGCTCATTCCAGTATGAAGTCCCGCTTCTCCCTCCTCTTATTCTAGCATTAGCCTTATACTCTTCATTAAAACTAACCTTAAACGGTAGAATAGCTATCTTTTGATGGCTTGCCGACAGCCTTTCCATTTCTTCTGAAACGTATGGAGCATTCACCGCACAAGAATTGAGTATAGAAAACAAAATAAAAAACAAAAAAGTATTTTTCATGTTATTAGATACGCTTATTTGGTGAGAATTATTGTTCTAACTAAATATCACCCTAACAAAAAAACAAGCCTTACCAACTCTTTACAGTGTCGATAAAGCATTTTACGTTTTCAGGTTTCATATCAGGATAAACCCCATGCCCAAGGTTCGCAATATATTTTTGCCTCCCAAACTGACTTAACATTTCTTTAGTCGTTTTTTCTATTTCAGAAAATGACCCGTAAAGGACACAAGGATCTAGATTCCCTTGTAGCGTTTTATTTGGTATTAATTCGCGTGTAGCAACAATATCCATATTCCAGTCTAATCCAATAACCTCACATTCTAGTTTACCAATTTCCTCCCTTGCGAAATAGGCCCCTTTAGCAAATACTGTGACAGGAACCTCAGGTATTGCGGAGCAAATTTGAGAAATATAAGGTGTCGCAAATTGGCTATATTGTGAAG
>JBNMFK010000131.1:0-10147 GCA_051269965.1 Algoriphagus sp.
GACGGGATTGAATCTACCCCTGAACGTTTAGATCATGTGAGCACTTATCTTCGAATTACTAAAACTTTTTTAGAGAAGGGTTACTCCGTAATAGATATTAACAAGATACTGGGAGGCAACATTTTGCGAGTTCTAAAACTAATGCGGCAATTTAGAAAACCAGTTTAAGCACATTTATGCACTTTGGATTCTCTGTTAAGCCTAAAAGTAAAAGTTCCTGTATCATCTAAGTTTTCTCCCGCCTGAATGTTTATTTCAAGGTCTCCGTTCTCCATTAGTCGACCGGATACCCTTCCTAGACGGGCTTCGTAAAAATCAGGATCCTCAAAATATGCCCCAGATTCTTGAAAATATTCGGCCGTTTTTTGAAACTGACCATCAATAAGAATTATAGGTCCCTGAACCGTCAAGTGGGCACACCCTAATTCTAGGTGCCATGAGTTTTCTTGAATATTCAGGGATGCCCCTTCCGCCCCCCAATTGCCTATTTGAAAGGTCTTTTGACTCTGTTTATCACAACTCAAAAATGACATCAAACAGAAGAATAATACTTTTTTCATGACAAATAATACTTATCTCTTGTATACAAACACTTCCTATAATTTCAAATTATACCTTAAAGAAAATATAGTATAGTTCAAATTACCCTTAAACCTACACCCTTATGGATTTTTAAAACACCAATTTCGGAGCTGTAGCAATACAGGTGCCGTTGCCTCATTTGCCCTTAGATCCTTGTGGTATAGTCCTCTCATATTTATTAAAGCTTGGTAAGAAGGCATTGGTATTACTGAAGAGGAATTCAAAAAAGCTAACGTAATTAAAACCCTCGGAGGAAGCTTAATCATGATGATTAGTATGTCAGTAGGAATGACCATTCTACTAAGAGGTCATGAGCTGGAGACATCGATTGGCAAGTTGGCCTACTGCATGGGCTTCTTAAATTTATAGCTCGTGGGGCGGCTATAAATATTCTATATTAAAACAAAAGCTTCAAAATTTGACTGAAAGACGCAGGTTACCAAGTTATTATCTTGATAATTATGGATTCCATTATTGGATCTTGGTCTTAAGGAATTTACCGACCATAAAGAAGGTCTGAACTCTGTAATTCAGACCTTCTATTTTTCTCTAAGTTTATAAAAAAGAATAATGCCGGCCAAAAAAAGTGTTATTCCGTTTCCTAAAATCATGGGTATGGAATCTTTCTCCCAACCATAATAAAACCAAAGAGCCACACCCATGATAAACATAAGATACATTCTCAGAGAGATACTTTTGGTATCTTTAGTACTTATCACTTTTACCGCTTGTGGCAAAAAGCTTACCGTGGTTAGGAAAGCCGCAACTAGTCCGATCACCTCTAAGGTATTCATGAATATAAGTTACAATTTAAATAAAACCTTCCCTGCGGACATATTTTCAGTATAAGTCTTCAAGGCTTCGCCAAAATTATCGAGACTTAGCTTTTTATTGATATCTGTTTCAAAACCATCTTTAAGCATAGCTTGTACTTTTCTAGTGTCTTTCATAGTCTGAATAAAGCTTTTTCTGGCAACGGTTTTAGACAACCAATAACCCGCCACTTCGTATTCATAAAAAATAAAATCTCTAGGAGATATTCTCGGAATATTCTCTAGATCTAACATCCCGTAAACTATCATTTTTGATTTCGGAGGCATACAAGATAGGATGTCACTAGGTAAATCACCTCCGCCCACGGCGTCTAGAAAGAGTACTTTTTTATAAGACTTTGCCCAAGTACTCAAGTCCTTTTTCCAATTATCTTCCGAGCTGTTGGCAATATAATCTACACCCCAAGATGTCAATTTATCTACCTGCTCTTTTCTTCTTACCACGCCCCCAAAGGCCAAGCCATTTTTCTTTGCCTGATAGTTGACCATGTTACTTAAAGCACTAGCCGCCGCCGACATAACAATAGCGGTATAGCCCCCTTTTTTAGCCATTTCAGCTAATTCAATAGCAGTTAGCGGATTCACAAAAGACATTGATCCTTGTTCTAGGCTCACATCCTTTCCCATCACTACACACTTTGTAGCATCTGTGAGCATGTATTCTGCATAGGTGCCGTCGCCTTTCTCCGAAGCCACACACGCCACATTTTTACCTTTCAGATAATTGGCATAGAAACCCCCTCCAGACTCCATCACCACACCGCTTCCCTCAAATCCAGGAACTACAGGAAAGGCTTTTTGGATACCATACTGGCCTGTTAAAAAGGCTAAGTCGGAAGGGTTAATGGGCGAGTAGGCCATCTTTATTAATACCTGACCTTTTCTAGTAGGTTTAGGTATAGGCTTCTCTACAATTCCAAGTTTATTCGGGGCTGCAAGGCTAAGGGCTTTCATTGTCATTATTTTGTTGATGTTGTATATTAAAGTGTTTATTGTCTCTGTGAATTCTTTTTATATTTTGACATTTGTTCGATAATGATAAGTATTCCTACTTCTTCATTCTAAACACAATACGAAAAGGTTGTTCTTATGAAATAACGCTCTTACAAGCTTCTGAATCAGCATTATAAACCTGTGAAAATTCAGTGAAATATTGAAGATAAGGAACATTATCATTGAATTTCTTTAAAAAATAAACTTTAAAGATTGCCCGTATTTCTAGCGACAAAGCTAAGAATTATTTCTCTGCTCACTAGTTATACAATTCACTACTTAAATACCTGTCACCCCTATCACAAACGATGAATACGATGAGGCCTTCTTCTAACTCATTCGCCAACTTTATGGCCGCGGAGGCTGCTCCACCGCTACTCATTCCACCAAAAATAGATTCTACTCTAGCTAAATTCCTAGCTGTTTTGGTAGCTACTTCTGTAGAAATATCCATCACTCTGTCTACCCTAGATGCGTCGAAAATAGCTGGCAAATATTCCTTTGGCCATCTTCTTATTCCTGGGATTTTTGAGCCTTCCGTAGGCTGGCATCCTACAATTTGTATATCAGAGTTTTGTTCTTTAAGATACATGGAAGTACCCATAATGGTACCCGTAGTGCCCATAGAACTCACAAAATGAGTGACTTTGCCCTCTGTATCCTTCCAGATTTCTGGCCCAGTGCTTTTATAATGAGCCCAATAATTGTCTTGATTCCCAAACTGATTAAGCTGAAAATAAGCGTCCTCTTTACCCTTAGCGTCTGCATAATCTCTGCAGGCTTCTATTCCGTCTAAAAGTATCACTTGAGCTCCAAAGGCCGCCATAGTCTGAGAGCGTTCTATGGTACTATTCTTTGGTAATACTAGCTCTATTTCCAAATCGTATTGACGAGCTATCATGGCTAGAGCTATTCCTGTATTCCCGCTGGTCGCCTCTATAAGTTTCTGACCTGGCTTGATATCTCCCCTTTCCATAGCAGAGCGTATCATATTCAGAGCGGCTCTATCTTTTACAGAGCCTCCAGGATTATGACCTTCTAGTTTTCCGTAAATCTTAACCTTAGGATTATCTGACTGAGCATAATGTGGGTTTAATCTTTTTAATTCTACTAGCGGAGTATTCCCTACTAAATCTATTATTGTGGCCATTTTATGCTAATTCTCTTTCCTTAACTTCTATTTCTGGTTTGTGATAAACAATGCTGTTTGGTGGTACGCTTTTAGTAAGCCATACATTTCCCCCTATGATGCTGTTAGCTCCAATGGTAGTTTCACCACCCAAAATCGTCGCATTGGCATATATTACGGTTCCACTTTCTACCGTAGGATGCCTCTTTGTATTAGCCAATGTTTTATCCACACTTAAAGCCCCCAAGGTAACCCCTTGATAAATCTTCACGTTTTCACCTATAATACTCGTACCTCCAATAACTATTCCTGAGCCATGGTCAATGAAAAAATTCTCACCAATTTCAGCACCCGGATGCAAATCTATGCCCGTTTTTGAGTGCGAAAATTCGGTCAGTATTCTTGGGATGACAGGAATATCCATTTCCAATAGTAAATGGGCTAATCTGTAGAATGAAATGGCATGAAAACCAGGGTATGCTCTAATAATTTCAAATTCGCTAGTCGCTGCGGGATCGCCTGCCATAATGGCTTTAACATCTGCATTTAACTTCCTACAAAGTTCTGGCAAAGCAGACTTGAAAAGTTGGGATCGCTCATTATTATCATAATCCTTACATTTATCTGTAGCATTTAAGATGGTCTTCAGCTCATCACCGAGATTCCATATTTCTCCCTCTATTTCATCAATACTTGGAAAAAATTCTTTAGCCTGCTCAGGAAAAAGAAGGTGAAAGACATTTGTCGCCCACTTCCCTATTTTCTTTGTCTCAGGGACAGCCTCTGTTTTTTGATGCTTCTCGTAAATCTTCTGCAAGAATTGCTTATCCATAGAGAATTTCTTATCCATCGCTTGAATTTTCTTTTCCAAATAAACGAACAATTTACTTGCCACGTTCAATTCCCATTACTCAAAGGTGAAATTATAGGCCAAGGAAACTATTGGTGCCCCTAAAATTTGAAGTCGATATGCCTTGGTTCTACTATCTTCAGTTCTAAAATAAACAGAATAGACATTTTTTCTAGCGTAAAGGTTGTAGACCGAAAAAGCCCACCTGCCTTGCCAACGTCTATCCTTCATTCTTGGGTTATAAATATTCCAAGAAAAATCTAACCGATGATAATCAGGAATTCTTTCATTATTCCTGGAATCGTAGAAAGGATATAAACTGTTCAAATAACTCACAAAACCAACGGGCTGTGTGTATGGCCTGCCCGTGCTGTAAACAAAATTAAAAGAGAAAGAATTGTGCTCATCTACGTTAAAATCCAATGAGGTATTGAAACTGTGAGGCTTATCATAATTGGCAGGGTACCAATCTCCTCCGTTTACTAATTCTAAAATATCGACATCAGGATTCACCCTGTTAAATGTCCTAGAATAAGTATAATTTGCCCAGCCTGTAAATAAACCCTTTTTCTTAGACACCATTAATTCTATGCCATAGGCCTTGCTTTGCCCCTGTACCAGCTGCGTTTCCGGAAATTCTTGAAGGAGAAAATCTGCCCCCGGCTTATAATCCATAATGTTTTGCGTAGCTCTATAATAAGCTTCCACTGTAGCTTCATAAATGTCATCTCTAAAAGCCTGATAGTACCCAGCTGTGAAGAGATTACTTACCTGAGGCTTTATATGAGTGTCCGAAGTCTTCCATCTAGAGGTAGGTATCGGTGTGGTCGTATTTGACACGATTTGAAGGTATTGCCTCATGAGATTGTACCCAAACTTAACAGAGTTTTTCGGACTTAAAGCATACCTCATTCCAAACCTTGGTTCCAATCCACCATAAGATTGAATTATTCTCCCCTTTTGGAAACTTTCAATTCCTGAAACAGAAAAATCATCCCTCGGCTCACCGCTTCTGTATGTTCGAACATTCAATGGTCCAAAGTTGTAGAAATAACTATATCGTAAACCAAAAGACATGGCCAAATTAGTCCCTAGACTAAATTCATCATCTAAATAAGCGGCAAGCTCATTCCCGTTTTCAATAGGTGTTTTAATCAAATTGACACGCTCACTTGTTCCTGGATTTAGTCTCCCCGGGTTTAATGTATAATTAGTAAACATTAAACCCGCCTCGGACTTATGACTTTTCTGTTGGAAATAGACGTTTGACTTTAACTGTTTTTGCAAAATACTAGACTCCAATCTGACCGCATTATTCCCTTCGGACTCCCGCGTACCTATAGTCGGCTTATAGTTGGCCACCATAGCCGTTGCCTGTATGTCAAATTTATCATTAAAAATATGAGACCATTTAGCAGCCCCATTAGAAGTGGTATGCTCAAAAAAAGTGCTTGTCCCTACCACGTTGGGTAAATGATTAAGGAGGTCTGTTTCAAAATAGTCTGAGCTCAAATATCCCATGGCGGTAAAGGTATTTTTATCATTTACACGCCAAAGAGTCTTAGCTACCAACTCCCCAAACTGAGTTTTAATATTTTCTAAGGCATCCGAGATGATAGGTAGAATGGCATCATGATACGAACTTCTTCCGGCTAAATAAATACCTAATTTATCCTTAACAATAGGGGTACTTAGCATCAGTTTCTCCGAAATTAAACTTAGTCCACCCTTCATTTTAAATTTGGTCAAATCAGGATTTACTAAAGCTACATCTAAGACAGAAGCTGCCCTTCCTCCAAATCTTGCTGGCACATTACCTTTATATAGATCCAAGTTTCTAACAGCATCAGGTGGAATTAGAGAGAACAATCCAAACATATGTGTAGGATTGAAAATAGGCGTATCATCAATCAAAATTAGATTTTGGTCTGTCGTACCTCCTCTAATATTTACTCCGTTTGAGGCTTCACCGACACTTGTCACACCAGGGAGCATCTGGATGCTTCTAAATAGATCTACTTCACCGAAAGCCGCAGGAATACGTTGAAGCGTTTTCATATTAATGCTATTAGCACCCAAAACAGGTTTTCTAATCTTTTGGTCAAAACCCTTACTCGTCACAATAACTTGCTCCAGAGTGTTACTTACTGGTTCTAATTTTATAGTAGAGTTTATAAGTGAAACCCCAGACTCCAAGTAAATCCACCGAGAGACAAAGCCCGTGTATCTTATCTGAATATTGTTATCTGCGTAAGGAAGCTCTATTCTAAATTCTCCGTTTTTGTCTGAACGGGAACCACGGTTCTTACCCTCGTAATTTAAGAGGATAGACGCTCCTTCTAAAGGTTCGTTCGTCATGGCATCCAATACCTGCCCGGAGCAATATAGCTGTGCATAAGACCCCGAAAAGCTGAAAATAAGCATTGCAACTAGTTGTAATCTTCTCATTTTCCAAATTGCCAGTTTCTAGGAGCATCTGAAGTTCTCGTGCTAGAGGATAGACATGGTGCAAGGGGCACCAAAGGTCGATACTGACCGTCTAACTCAAAAACGACATTTCTGTTATTTAGACTACTGAAAATCCTATCTGGTGATAAATTAGGAGCATCCCTTCTATTTAACATATGCCTCACCTCCTTCACCGCAGAAGCGGTGAAATAGCCTAGTATTAATTCCTCTTTAGCATCCACATTTAATACATTCCCTTTAATGGGTGCTGGTGGAGTATCTGCCAAAGAACCAGAATTTACAGATTGATCCTCTATCAATTTTAGATATCTAAACGCTCCAGGCGTAAGCGATTTTTGCTGTATTGTTACAAGACAACTGTTGGATTGAAAAGCTGGTACCTGAGCTACTAATTTATTTTTTTGAAGCTGCCCATTCGTAAAAATATCTGAAAAAATAGTAATATCATCACCATCATAGATCTCCCAGCAGAGGCTTTGACATTTATAGTCATAAGAAGTATTTACATTAAAGCTTGTCTTAGTCTCACATCGCTCTGGTAAACCCCCAGCTTCATCTGCCGGAAAATAAAGACCCTGCTTGCACGTATGACAGACATTCTGGATTTCATAATCTGTCCAAGACCAGCTATAAAAATTGACTTCATCAGCTGGATCATTGAAATCTAGATAGAAATCATGCGTTGGCGTCCGAATATTGAAAAGTCTTGTTTTTTTAACACCGACTGGATTAAATCTAATTTCATAGTTAGCAACATCTGGAACAGGCTTCATCATCTCAATGCTAGAAGCATAGGATATACCCTCCTTTGTCCTAAATTTCAATTGATACCCATTACCCACCTTAGCCAAAAAATTATTTGGCATCGCATAAAAGCCAGGAAAGAGTTCATTTAAACTGTATTCTACACTTCCATTCTCAACCACCCGTACTAAGGCATTTTCTACAGGAACAGCTTCATTATTTTTAGAAAAAATAGTCTTTGTGAAATCTGTACTGATAAAGTCACTTTGATCGTCTGTTTCAAAAATCCTTATTGTTTGGTCCTCATCAAAAATATTTGTGATGGTCCCTTCTACAATTAAATACTTTCTACTGCCCACTATATTCACATCGTAAGTATCCACGCAGGCCAGAAAAATAAAAGCTAGGGCAAAAAACTGCCAAGAGATTCGTCTCATCACATTTAGCCGCCTCAGCTGACGACTTTTGGTACGTTTACACAGGTTGTGACATAAAAGTAACCCTATTTCAAGTAATTTATAGGTTGTGTTCGCCAATTCTGTCAATCTGTCAGCCTTCTCTCATTTGGAATGTACTTTGTACATATTGCACTGTGCTAAGGCACATCAAATAGCGATAACTTTTAACACAAAAATAGAATACAGATGTCAACTGAAAAAGGTAGCATTTCCATTAATACGGAAAATATCTTCCCGATTATTAAGAAGTTTTTATACTCTGATAATGAGATTTTCCTCCGTGAATTGGTCTCTAATGCTGTAGATGCTACACAAAAAATAAAAAAGCTCGCCGCCATGGGGAAATTCGATGGCGAACTGGGAGACCTCAAAATAAAAGTAAGTGTAGATAAAGAAGCCAAAACCATTACTATTTCTGATAATGGGCTTGGAATGACAACTGATGAAGTAAAGAAATACATCAATCAGATTGCGTTTTCTGGTGCCAAAGATTTCCTTGAAAAATATAAAGACCAAGCAGAAGATAAAAATCAAATCATTGGTCAATTTGGCCTTGGTTTTTACTCTGCCTACATGGTTTCTAGTTTAGTAGAGATTCACACCAAATCCTATCAAGATGAACCCGCTGTTAAATGGACTTGTGATGGTACCACAGAATATGAAATTTCTAGTCTAGAAAAAGAATCACGCGGTACAGAAATCATACTACATATTGCTGAAGATTCTGAAGAATTTTTGGAAGAAGTTCGAATAGAGACTATTCTTAATAAATATGGCAAATTTCTTCCTGTAGAGATAGAATTCAAAGAGGAGATCATCAACAATCCAGAACCAATCTGGGCAAAATCTCCTTCTGACCTTAAAGATGAAGACTACATAGCTTTCTATAAAGAGCTATATCCGATGGGTGAAGATCCTCTTTTCTGGATTCATTTAAATGTGGACTACCCGTTTAATTTGACAGGAGTGCTTTACTTCCCAAAAATCAAGCAAGATTTCCAGCTTAGCAGAGAAGGAATCCAGTTATATAGCCGTCAGGTATTCATTACAGATAATGTTAAGGATATTGTCCCTGAGTTCCTGCAGTTACTTCATGGTGTGATTGACTCTCCAGACATTCCGTTGAACGTATCTAGAAGTTACCTTCAGGCCGATGGAAATGTAAAGAAAATCAACAGCCACATTACTAAAAAAGTAGCCGATAAATTAGGGGATCTGTTCAATAGCGACCGCAAAGGTTTTGAAGAGAAATGGGATAGCATTGGCCTATTTGTCAAATACGGAATTATCTCTGATGATAAATTCTATGATAGAGCTCAAAATTTTCTTCTTTTTAAAAACACAGAGGGTGAGTATTTCACAGCAGAGGAATACAAGATTAAAGTAGAGGCTCTTCAAAAAGATAAAGACGAAAATACTATCATTCTTTATACCACAGATGTAGAGAAGCAAGACGCCTTTATAAAAGGTGCCAAAAAGCGTGACTTTGATGTATTAGTCTTAGAAGATGTACTGGACGCCCACTTCATTAATACCATGGAGCAGAAACTTGAAAAAGTTAGCTTTAAGCGTGTAGATGGTGACTCTCTAGATAAATTAGTAGACAAAGGTCTTACTGTGGAGTCTGTACTTTCTGAAAAAGAAAAGGAGAAAGTGGATGGCTTATTTAAAGAAGTAGCTGGGAGCAATACCGTTCAAATAGAAGCCCTTCCTGCGGACGACGCTCCTGTAAGTATCGTTCAGCCAGAATTCATGCGTAGATATATGGATATGAATAAGCTTAATGGCCAAGCCGGTATGATGGGAAATATGCCTACCATGTATAATCTGGTAGTTAACGGCAATAGCCCAATCATAGCCAAAATGCTTAAAATGAAAGGCGAAGACAGAAGACAAGTTTATGCCAAACAACTACATGACCTAGCCCTTCTTTCTCAAGGCATGCTTTCAGGTGGTAACCTTACTGACTTTGTGAATAGGACTTTTGAGGAGATGGCTTAGTTTTCGATATTAGGGCTTAGGCCCAATAATGAGACCTCGTGGATTACCTGCGAGGTCTTTTTTTATAAATTTAAAATTCTACTGAAGC
>JBNMFK010000132.1:0-10142 GCA_051269965.1 Algoriphagus sp.
AAAAGCTACAATTGAAGGTGTAGTCCTTGCTCCCTCGCTGTTGGCGATGACAACAGGCTCGCTTCCTTCCATCACTGCCACACAGGAGTTTGTCGTTCCTAAGTCAATTCCTATAATTTTCCCCATGTTATATTTTTTAGTTTTATTAATTCAAAATCATGTTATGCTACTTGATGAACAATCAATATGCCAAGGCGAGACCGGGAATATTTTTGTGACAGTTTGTCAGGAATAGGTTTTTTTTGGCAGAAAAAAATCAGGGACAGCCCCCAATTGTTGCCGAAAAGACAGAGCCCGCCTTTATTTCAAAGCCAGGATTAAGGGTGATTGCTTGACCAGCTTTAAAAAAGGCACTGGATGGATTTATTATTTGATTCGTTGTATTAATGGTCGTTGAGGCAAAGAAATTAAATGACGAACTACCGTAATTAATATCATTTACAGTAGAGACAAGCGTAAAGCTCTTTGGGCAATCAGGAATTACGCTGACCATGATGACATTCGAGGGATTACTGTAACAATAATAATTTTTACAGAAGGCAAAATAGGAGCTCGTATCTGAAGGAGAAGTCATCAAGGAAGATGCCATACTAGTATCTTGCCATTCTAGGACATAGGGACTTACACAGGGCGTAGAGTTAAAAGAAACATGTTGACCTGTGTTAATCAGTGTATTAGTAGACGTGCTAATGCTAGGTTCAGTCGGCTTTACGATACCTCCGACATATGTTTGAGCACTATCTTTACAAGAGGTTCCATCTTCCCATATATATCTTATGAGGATAAAACCTTCCGTGGAAAAATTCAGCTCTCCTGTTGCCAAATTAAAGGTCATATTTACTGATTCGGGTTTATCGACCAATTTAAAAACACCACCAGATGGAATCAAAGTGGGAATTACATTATCACCAATACAGATTTGATTGTTGCTGTTATATGTTACTGATGGTAATAAAGTAGATACTATTGTATCAATTTTAGCGGTTTCAAAACCATTTGCATCAACAGCTTTCACACTTAAAGTATATGAAATATTTCTGCTGAGACTGTCAAATTTATAGGTTAAAATACCTGTTGGAATGGTGGCTTGTAAGGTATCGTTTTTGTACAATTTATAAGAAACTATGCCATTCAAATCGTTAGCGGCCGTCCAACTTAGTTCCAAGCACTTAGTGGATAAAAGAGAAAGAGTTAAATCTTTAGGCTTATCATAAATAATTCTTGCATTTGCCCAATTAGCTTGGTTGGCTGCCACAGTTCCACCGCTATTTTCCACCACCAGTTTTATGCTCGAATATCCAGCAATATTTACATCAATATTGACTGTATTAGAGGCATGCGTTAAAATAGAACTGGTATATATCAAAGTATCTTCGCCATAAACCTTAAATTTTACACCCGCCCCAGAAAAAGAATCATCATCAATGCCAATAGAGGCTTTTAGTCTAGAGGAAAAACCAGTTTTCATTTTATATATCAACTCAGAACCGGAATGAGTTCCAATTCCTCTAGGATACGAAATTCCATTTATTTCCATAAAAGAGCCATCACCGTCTCCAGAGGAACCAACGCTTTGATTAAAAGATACGGGTCCTAGTCCGTTTGAGATACTGTAAGGGGTATAGTCTGAGAGGTATAAACTATCCACATAAGCGGTTGAAATAGACTGCTGACTTAATAAATTAGAAATGTTAACAGCAGGGCTAAACACCATATTATTATTCGCCAAAGTCATATAACATCTGACAGTTCCAGAGGTTGCGGTATAAAATCTATCGTTGTCCATCACAGGACTATCAAAGTTATCTCCGTTTACCCATTTATATGAGGTGTAGCCCAATGGAGCCGTTAGGGAGACGCTATTTCCAGAAATACTCGTTTCTATTTCTGGGATGGCATTGGATTCATAGGGGACAGATAAATCATAAAAAGATTCGGTATTACCAGTATAAATATCAGAAACCATAGCATCAGACCATTTATTTGCTAAGTCGATTAGACCAGAATTAATAAAATGCACATCTTGTGTAACGTCTCGTTTATCCACGCCAATAACATTATCCGTAAATGGGCCTGCAAATACCTTATTCGCAGTGTCTATAATGCTATCTTGAGCAGTAATGATGTTTGCCCAAGTCGCTCCATTAATATATGAAGCCCTTGAAACAAGCCAGTTAATATTTTTCCCGAAATCCGCCCGTGTGTAGTTAATAAGACTGTCTAGTCTGTTGTAGCAATTAGAAAGTAGGGTATTTAAAAAAGTTTCAGATTCACCTTGATGCCATAAGATGGCCCGGATTCCATAAATACTATTATAGTAGTGAATGGTTTTTCTGAAAACTTCATATGGACTACCAACTCCAGAAGGGAAAGATGGGTTTACTCCAGTACAGAACTGTTCGCCACCAAATGGATGGATTGTGGAACTGCCAATAGAACTCTGTAGAAAATTATATAAATCAGCACCTGATGTTGCAGCGTTAAAAAAAGCAACGGGTACATCGTTTTCCGTAACGAGGTTGTCACCGAGACGTCCGTATATCCAAGACCCCAAGCCATGCTGGCCAACGTTACTTTCAGTTATAATTTTTGATAATGACGGAAAAGAAGGTGTTTTTTGGGAGCAAGAATCAATATAATTATGAGAAATTACTTTTTCAAAAACTGCACCTACCTCACCACTTTCAGAAAGCCCTTGAGCATTGGATTGGCCAAAAGCCAAATAAACGTCGCCAACACCTACACGACTAACAAAAGATGAGCTCAAAACATTACCAGTATTTACTAGCCTAACTTCTAAGATGTACCAGCCAGTAGGGACAGTGCTTAGCTGGCCGAAGTACTTTCCTTTAGAAGGATTGCTCTCAATGATGGTCCAGTCGAATCCTGAAATGGGAGTTAAGGTACTTGGAGCAACTAGTCTTGCTTGAACAGAAGTGACAATAGGATTTAAATAAGATCCGGCTATGTATAGGTCGGTTTCATCTCCTGCACTCCTTTGAAAAACAGAGTTGCTTACAGGCAAATCAATGCTAACCTGTGCCTTAACATTTAAAATAGTTGAAAGAAAAATTAAAAGTAATCTAAGGACTCTAATCTTCAAAATATTAGTCGTGTGTCAATTGTTATAGTTGGCATCCCCAAACTACATACAATATTACCGAATGTTGAGTTGGCTGACATGGCAAAATCAGTTACTTTATTAAACGGTAATTTAGAAACAATAAAAGACCTTCAAAATGAAGGTCTTTTATAAAGATATTAGAATCGTATCTTTTATTTGACTTTTTCTACTACTGCCTTAAAGGTATCTGGGTGATTCATTGCTAAATCAGCCAATACCTTACGGTTTAAATCGATACCGGCTAGAGATAACTTATTCATAAAAACTGAATAAGACATTCCGTGCTGTCTTGCACCGGCGTTAATACGAACTATCCACAATTTGCGGAAATTTCTTTTCTTTTGTTTACGTCCAATATAGGCGTAACACAATGCTTTTTCAACAGCGTTTTTCGCTACTGTCCAAACATTCTTTCTCCTACCAAAGTATCCTTTGGCAAGTTTGATCACTTTTTTTCGTCTTGCTCTCGACGCTACATGATTGACACTACGTGGCATAATCTTTTAGTTTTTTGACTTGAGGCGTTACAATTTTTTGTAACCTTTTGAGCCTTTTGTCGGGTGAAACAATTGAACCAATAAATTGAAAATTAAAGAGCCAATAGGCTTTTAATACGATTTTCGTCTGATTTAGAAACAAGCGTACTACTAGCTAGGATAGACTTACGTTTTTTAGACTTCTTAGTCAAAATGTGACTATGAAATGCATGCTTACGCACGATCTTACCAGTTCCAGTAATTTTGAAACGCTTCTTCGAACCAGAATTTGTTTTTTGCTTTGGCATCGATTTAAAACAGTTTTAGTACAAAAAAGTTAATTGGGGTGCAAAAGTACTCAATTACAAAATAATTTCAAAGCTAAAGTTTTTTTCTTCTTTCACACGAAATGGACTAAGATTTCGCCTAATTTTGCAGGACACAGTAGGGAATTATCAACTTATCTAAACCTTCCTTGAATTATTGTGTTAAACGTTTGTAGACTAATTGTTTAGCTTGAATTTATTAGCCTAATTTAATACATTAAATTCTCTTAGATTCCATGCAGTTTTCTCACCTTCACAACCATACCCAGTTTTCTTTACTAGACGGAGCCTCTAGCGTTAAAAAGATTTTTGAGAAAGCCAAGGCAGACAACATGCCAGCTGTTGCTATTACAGACCATGGTAATATGTTTGGGGTATTTGATTTCGTGGCGAATGCCTCTAAGTTCGGAATAAAGCCAATTGTAGGGTGTGAGTTGTATGTCGTAGAGGATCATCACATTAAAAGTTTCACAAAAGAAAAGAAGGATAAAAGGTACCATCAATTACTCTTAGCTAAAACTCCTCAAGGGTATAAAAATCTCATCAAATTATGCTCTTTAGGGTATATGGAAGGTCTTTATAGTAAGTATCCAAGGGTAACAAAGGCCTTAATAGAGAAGTATAAAGAAGGACTTATAGCAACTACTTGTTGTTTGGGAGCTCGAGTGCCTCAGGAAATTCTAAGACATGGAGAGGAGGCGGGGAAAGAGGAGTTTAAGTGGTGGCTTGATAGGTTTGGTGAAGATTACTATATAGAAATCCAACGTCATGATATCCCAGATCAAAATAAGGTCAATAAGGTCTTGACCAAGTGGGCGAAAGAGTTTGGTGTGAAGGTTATTGCCTCAAATGATTCTCATTACGTAGACCAAGAAGATTGGGTAGCACATGATATTTTGTTGTGTGTAAACACCAATGAAAAGATGTCTACGCCGAAAATGAAAGATTATGATGACGAGTCTGATGGAGGCAGTAGGAGAGGTCGTTTTGCTTTTTACAATGACCAGTTTTACTTCAAGACCACAGCAGAAATGTCTCAGACTTTCATGGATATGCCAGAGGCTCTGGACAATACCAATGAGATAGTAGGAAAGGTTGAGACCTTGGAATTAAAGCAGGATATAATGCTTCCTAATTTTCCAATACCAGCTGAGTTTAAGAAACATGCTGATGACAAGTTAAATCAATGGGAGTATTTACAACACCTTACCTATGAAGGTGCAAAGAAGCGTTATGGAGAAATAAGAGAAGAGGTAAAAGAAAGGATAGATTTTGAGCTCTTCACCATCAAAACCATGGGCTTTGCGGGTTATTTCCTAATTGTGATGGACTTCATAGAGGCAGGTAGAAACTTAGATGTAATGATAGGTCCTGGAAGGGGTTCGGCGGCTGGATCGGTGGTAGCTTATTGCATTAAGATTACTAATATAGACCCCATCAAGTACAACCTGCTTTTTGAGCGTTTTCTGAATCCAGACAGAAAGTCAATGCCTGATATTGATACAGATTTTGATGATGAAGGTCGTCAAAAGGTAATTGATTATGTGGTAAATAAATATGGTAAAAATCAAGTTGCACAGATTATTACCTATGGCACGATGGCTACTAAATCAGCCATAAAAGATGTGTCTAGAGTCATGGAACTGCCACTGGCTGATGCCAATTATATCGCCAAAATGGTACCTGACAAGCCTTCTTACGGAATGAATTTCAGTAAGTTGATCCATTTTCCTGAAAAAGGCCCTAAAAGTTTAGCCTCAATTGGTTTAAGTCCTGAAGAAGTAAGCAATGTAAATAAAATAAGGGAACTTTATCATGGACCCACCCTAGAAGGTAAAATTTTAAAGCAAGCTGAAAAACTTGAAGGTACCGTTAGAAATACCGGCATTCATGCGGCAGGCATCATTATTGCCCCGCACGATCTTTCTGAGATAGTTCCAGTAAGCAAGTCTAAAGATTCGGAGCTCTTAGTTACTCAATATGAGGGAAAAATCATTGAGGAAGCAGGGGTTATAAAAATGGACTTTTTAGGTCTGCGTAATTTGACCATCATCAAGGAAAGCCTTCGTATGATTGCTGAGAATCATGGCCAAGGGATTGATAAAGACAATGCTACCATAAAGCAGAAGCGGACTTTAGACTTAATGGAGAATGGCATAGATTATATTCCATTAGACGACTTAGAGACGTATCAGCTTTTTCAGCGAGGTGAAACTAACGCAATTTTTCAGTTTGAGTCTGACGGTATGAAAAAGTACATGAAGGAGCTCAAACCCGATCAGTTTGGTGACCTCATTGCTATGAACGCACTCTATCGTCCTGGCCCAATTGCTTATATACCAGACTTCATTTTAAGAAAGCATGGAAAACAGGCTATCGCCTATGATTTGCCTGAAATGGAGGAGTATTTAGCAGAGACCTACGGGATTACCGTTTATCAAGAGCAAGTCATGTTGCTTTCGCAAAAACTAGCCAATTTCACTAAGGGAGATGCCGATGTGCTGAGAAAGGCTATGGGTAAGAAACAGTTAGAGGTCCTAAATAGGCTCAAAAGTAAATTTTTGGATGGAGGAACTGCTAACGGGCACCCTACAGAAACGTTAGAAAAGGTATGGAAAGATTGGGAGGCCTTTGCCCAATATGCCTTTAATAAATCGCACTCTACATGCTACGCTTTTGTAGCTTACCAAACTGCCTACCTGAAAACACATTATCCTTCAGAGTACATGGCTGGAGTTTTAACCTCGGCTCTCGGGAATATTGACAAAATCACCTTCTTCATGGAAGAATGTAGAGCTAAGGGATTGCCCGTCTTAGGGCCAGATGTCAATGAGTCTGCCAAAAGATTTGGTGTTAATTCTAATGGAGAGATTCGTTTTGGACTTGCAGGAATAAAGGGGAGTGGAGACGCTGCCGTGGATGATATTATAGCGAGTAGGGCAGAAGGTCCGTATACAAGTATCTATGACTTCATGAAGCGAATAAATCTAAGGACGGTCAATAAAAAAACCTTAGAATCTTTAGTTTACGCTGGCGGGTTCGATTGTTTTGAAGATTTTCATAGAAGTCAATATTTTGCTCAATATGCTCAGGGAGGCAATTTTATAGAAATGCTTATCCGTTATGCTAATAAAATTCAAGAAGATGAACGTTCTGCTCAAACATCATTATTTGGAGATTCGGCAGGTGGCGGTGCGGTGTCAAACCCTGTTCCTGAACAAGTAAATCCTTGGGGAAATATAGAACGTCTGAAGTATGAAAAGGAAGTGGTTGGCTTCTATATTTCGGGACACCCCTTAGACCAGTTTTCTATTGAAATGAGTCTTTGTAAGCCTTTAGATACTCTTATTTCTCCGGAGAATAAAGATAGAGATTTCAATATTGGTGGTGTGATAACGGCTGTTCAACATAGGCAATCTAAGAACGGTAATCCTTTTGCTATCTTTAAACTGGAGGACTATGCAGGTTCTTTAGAAATGATGCTTTTTGGGAAAGATCATGTGGCCTTCAATAATTTCTTAATGGAGGGTCAGTTTCTTTTCATTAGGGGTAGAATTCAAGAAAGATGGAATCGAGAAGATGAATTGGAATTTAAACCAAAAGAAATGCAGCTGCTATCCGAAGTGAAAGCGGGTCGATTTAAGGAGGTTAGTCTAAAAATAGACCTCAGTATAATCAACGAGACTTTCATTAAAAACCTCAGAAAGGTTAGTGATAACCATCCTGGGATTTTTGAAATGAAGTTCAGCATCTACGATAATGAGGAAAAGCTAAATCTCAATCTCTTTAGTAGAAACTCGAAAGTAGACATTAATAAAGAAGTCTATCATGAATTGAGAGAGCTTTTGGGCGAAGGAAATGTGAGTTTTGCCTAAGCTTATTTAAGGACATCTTTTAGTTTCTTAAGTTCTTCCATTTTACCTGCAGCGGCTAATCTAGCTTGCTCTGGCCATTTAGCTGGGTTATAGGCATTATACCTAGATCCGCCTTTTGTGACCAACATTGTTTGCATGGCACTTGGCACAGCCTGAGCCAACTTCGCAAATGTATCTATTCCTTCTTCCTTTAAGAAAGATTCTATTTTTGGACCGATACCTTCAATAAGTTTAAGGTTATCTCCCACTCGAGGAATTTTTATTGCTCTTTTAGATTCTGTATTCGCTCTTACAGCTTTTTTAGTGGCGGTCGCAGGTTTCGATTCTACCGCCGTCATAGTCTTCTTCTTTAGTATTCGAGTGGAAGGCTTTGCCTGTTTTACTTTTGAGGATGTTTCATTCGTGGTTTTTTTTACTTCTTTAACCGGTGACTTACTTTCGCTTTTTTTTAAAGTCTTTGACCTACTTTTCGTAGGTTTTATTGTTTCATTCTTTTTTACGTGACTGTCTGCCTTATTCGCTGTCTTTTTTAAAATAGTTTTTGTAGGTGCATTCTTATTTTTTTCGGGTGTAGCTACTACCCTCTTTTTTTCCAGTTCCTTGTTTGATTTAAACGAAGACTTTGTTTCTTTTTCAATCGATTTTTTTTTCTTCTTTTTTGTTTTGGAATCAGATTTTGTGTCTTTTAAATCTACAAGGGCCTTCACGAGTGCTTTCAAGTCAGATTTAGAAGGAATTTCTTTCTTATTCCAAATTTGTTTCACCAAGTCCCCCAATTTATCAGCTTCTCCTTCCTTGTGTTTAAAGAGTAAATCAAAACTTGAAAATGTATTACCATCTTCTTTATATTTTTTTTTGAAGGCAATAGATTCTACTTTTTTAACGCTTTTGGTGAAAGCTTTTAACATTTTATTGGATAACTTATTCTTCGACATTTTTTGGGATTTTTGTATGCTAGCTGTTAAATCAAAATCAAATACTTTGTTTAAACTTAGTTATTATTTAATGTTAAATCAGTAATAAACCAATATTTAGTAAGGCTTTGATGTTGTTTGAGTGTTTAAGTAGTCTATTTTTTGTTGCTGAGTAAATGATGTTGGTCAGATTAATCGTCTTAATTATATCAAGAAGGGGGCCTATGAAAGATGGGAACTAAAACTTAGCAGGCAGATGTTACTTATCCGAAAATAACCAATGAACAGAAATGGCAGGTAAAGCAATCGAAATAAACGACGCAAATTTTAAAGAATTAATAGCTTCGGAAAAACCAGTCTTGGTAGATTTTTGGGCTGAATGGTGCGGACCATGCAAGATGATCGGGCCAGTAGTAGAAGAAATAGCGGGAGAATATGAAGGAAAAGCTACTGTAGGTAAAATGGATGTAGATGCTAATAGCAGCACTCCTATGGAGTTTGGTATTCGTTCTATTCCAACTTTGATGATATTCAAAGGTGGTGAAATGGTAGATAAAATAGTAGGGGCAGTGCCCAAGCATGTTTTGATCCAGAAGCTAGAAGCTGCGATGTAACAATTCTTGAGATTTCCAAAAAGCTCGTTTCTTTGAAGAGATGAGCTTTTTTATGTCCATTTTTTCATAAAATATTCTTAGTTATTTGATTTCTATAATGTCGTTTTTATAAAGTTCAAGAGCTTCTCGAATCAATAATTGAATGATTTTTATTTGTAAATATTCTCTAGCATTCACTCTATATGCTTTCATTCTAACTCTGCTACCTTGTTCTAGTTGAGGATATTTTAGGAGTATCCCTTCTACAAATAGTATATAGGGTTCTTTCGTTTTCTTATCCGTCCAAAGGAAACAAAATATCTTATTTTTATAACAAAAACATAGCATTCCCCATTTTTGAGTTTCAGATACAACAGGATCTTGCCTAAGAATTATACTCCTCAAAGCAAGTAAACAGCTTTTTTTGGCTCGATCTGACTTAAATAATAATGGTCAATGTCCTTCATTTCCGTATTTTTTTCATAATGATTTAAAGGTTTTATGATAAGTATATAGTACCAACTTTAGTAACAATTTCTGAAATGTCCCTATCAAAACGAATATTACCTGGCCAATAGCAAGAAGATCAAGGCAATAATTCTTGCACAGCCAGTATAAGGAATATTTTTTATGAGGTTGTTTGGGCTCTGAAGATAGCTGAGGGTATGACATAGATTAAAAGGAAAATAACATTATTTACCCACACTCTTAGTTTGAAATAAAAAAGCTCTATCTGAATCTTATCTCTAAAAAACCATTGTAGAAAACTTAGTTTAGGGCCATAGTTTTTGATAAGGTAAATAAATCATTAGGTATTGTTCCTCTTAAAATCTT
>JBNMFK010000133.1:0-10135 GCA_051269965.1 Algoriphagus sp.
ATTCATATTTGTAGTTTGGTGTCCATTCGTAAAATTACCAAATTTCTAGTTTCCTTTTTTAGGCAGGCCTCAAAAGCGGCCACACACCTTCTTGAAAGAAAAACATCCTGAGAGTCTTAATTCTTGGTATTTAAAGGGCCCCTTTCGAAAATACACTATAAATCGGTCTAAGTAATTTAAATTGACACGTATGGAGCGGTTAGTTCTAAAAAAATGAAACGAACTTAACTGTTCCTTTAAAATCCCCAATGTATTGGATGATAACTAACTGCTACTGTCTATAAAATGGATGAGGGTGTAATTTCCTCTGTTATACCATCCCTAAAGTATTATTGTTCTTGGCTTCCTCTGTTTACAAAAGGCAGAACCGCAATAAAATACTTTGGTTTTGTAGCATGAACCTCCTCCATTTTAATAAGGGCCTCTTTTCTATAATCAGAAGAACCGATAGAAAAGGCATTAGTAAACTATTTACTGAAATTTTGAGGGATATTTATCCCCACTGCATCAGCTACTTCAGACACGGGAAGCTCCGAGGAGGTCAGGAGTTCTTTTACTTTTAAAAGCCTTCTATGTTTAATGTAAAGCCCAATGAAACGGTTATGACTTTCTTTAACAATACGATATAGCTTAGACCTACTAAGTCCAATTTTTTCAACCAAAAAATCAATAGAAAGCATACTGTCCGTAATATTTCCATCAATGAAAGCGTCCAAATTTTCTAATAATTGACTTTTAGGAAGGGACATATGAAATGATGAAGGGCTGGTCTAAAAAAATCCTTCGAAATTTAATTCAAATATGGCTTAGAATGCAAAAAACGGATAAAGTGAGCCACTAGCAGCGGATTAAAGTGAGCATAGTGGAGCGGAGCAATGTGAGCCACCTGCAGCGGTCGAAAGTGAGCCACTAAAAAGTCGACTCTATTTGTGAGTTACACATAGTCTTTTTTTGAGGAAAAAGACTATGTCAAACAACCAGATAGAAATGCGAAAAATAAAACAATTATTTAAATTATATACCGAAGGTGTTAGTGAACGCCAGATCAGTTCTCAATTAGGAATAGCACGCAACACGGTTGCTAAATACATTGCCTTCTTTGAGCGATACAAACTAACAAATTATGAAGTGTCAGCCATGACGCTTCAAGAGCTTGATAGCCTTTTTAAATCAGGACAAAAAAAGAAAAGTTCTCAGCAAAAAACCTTAGCGCACTATTTCCCATATTTTGACCTTGTGCTTCGAAAAACGGGAGTTACCAAACAATTGCTATGGGAAGAATACATCTCCAAACACCCAGCAGGTTTTAAGCTAACACAGTTTAGGTATTGGTATAGAGAATGGTGTAAAGAAGTCTCCCCCGTGATGAATTTCACCCATAAAGCGGGCAAGAAACTTACCATTGTAGATGAACATACTGGGGAAATACAAGAATTAGAAGTTTTTGTATGCGTTTTGGGCAGTAGTCAATTTACTTATGTAGAGGCTTGTGAGAGCCAAAAGAAAGAGGATTTTATACGTTGCATAGAAAACTCATTATGGTATTACGGAGGCGTACCCAAAGCACTGGTTACAGACAATCTTAGAGCAGCCGTAACAAAAAGCAGCCGTTATGAGCCTCTTGTTAATGAAACCTTTGCTGATTTTGCATAGTACTATCAAACAGCGGTATTGCCTACCAGAGCCTATAAGCCAAGAGACAAGGCTATCGTAGAAAATGCTGTTCGTATTATTTACACACGTGTTTTTGCACCTTTAAGAAATCAAACATTCCACAGCAAGTCAGCCCTTAATAAAGCAATTTTAATACTACTGCAACAACACAATAAAATGCCTTTCAGGGGACGTGATTATTCGAGGCATTCCTTGTTTGAAGAGGTAGAAAAACATACGCTTGGAGCGCTTCCAATAAAGAGGTACGAGCTTAAACAATATGCAAAAGAAACCGTCCATAAAAACAGTCATATCTATTTAAACAAAGACAAGCATTACTATAGCGTCCCTTATAAAAACATCGGCAGTAAAGTTAAAATCATCTACTCCGATAGCCTAATTGAGATTTACCATAAGCACACTTGTATTGCCCTGCACCCAAGAAACAAAAAGAAATATGGCTATACGAGCACTAAAGAGCATATGCCTACTCATCACAGGTTTGTTAGTGAATGGAGTCCTGAAAAATTCATCACCTGGGCAGCGGTTATTGGACCCGAGTGCCAAGCATATATTATTAAGATACTAGACAAGAAACAACATCCCGAGCAGTCCTATAAATCATGCTTAGGCATTTTACACTTAACAAAGAAGGTAGGCAATGTTCGTTTAAATAATGCTTGCAGAAGAGCTTTGGATTATGGCGCCTATAATTACAACATGATTCAACGCATACTAGACAAAGGATGGGATGCAATACAAGAACCTGCCGCAGAAGACATACAGGTACCCAATCACGCCAATATTAGAGGAGGAGACTACTATAAATAACAATTAAATAAATATTATGAATACACAAACACTTGAACAAATGAGACAACTAAGACTCCATGGAATGCAACGAGCCTTTAGTTCAACAATGCAATCTGACAGCATTCATTACACCAATGATGAACTTATTGCCTATTTATTACAATCTGAATGGGATGATCGGATCAACAGAAAAATAGAACGATTAACCAAAGCCGCCAGGTTTAGATACAAGGCTGTCATAGAAGATATTGATTATGATCATCAAAGAGCTATTGATAAAAATAGCATACAACGTTTTGCAAGCTGTGATTTTATTAAAAACAAAGAAAATATTCTCATAACAGGAAGTACTGGGGTAGGTAAAAGCTATATAGCTTCCGGCATAGGACACCAGGCTTGCTCTTTAGGCTATAAAGTCATGTATTTTAATACTCAAAAGTTATTTACCAAACTTAGAACCTCAAAAGCGGATGATTCCTACAGTAGAGAAATTAATAAAATAGAAAAACAAGATCTATTGGTCTTGGATGACTTTGGATTAAGAGCTCTGGACGCTATAAACAGAAACTATTTTATGGAAATAATAGAAGACAGACATGGTAAACGGGCTACCATAATTGCTTCTCAATTACCAGTAGAAGCCTGGCATCAAATCATAGGAGAACAAACCATTGCAGATGTCATCTTAGACAGGCTGGTGCACTCGGCACATAGAGTAGATATAAAAGGGGAATCGATGAGAAAAAAACTAAGAAAAAAACACTAATTTATATTACAAATGAATCGAATTTTAGTACTTGATTTACCCTGCTCACTTTAATCCGTTCTTGGTGGCTCGCTTTGACCGCTCTATCCACCTAAACTAACTGAAAACGCATTGCTTTAAAACTGAGTTTTAAGAGGATAGGAATAATTATACTTTCTTCATGTCATCAATCTTGATTTTTTTATTAAACGGTAATTTTTAATAAAATAATAGCATAGATTGCTTTACAACCACAAAGTCACAAGCCATATTTAAATGACCACTATTAATGCTTCATAAACTTGCTCCATTAATTCTTATTTATTGTTGTTTCCCATTTAATACTTATGCCCAAGAAGTCAACTTGGACAGCCTTAGAAGTATATTGCATTCAGAGGCCATCAAATCCCTCTCTTTTGACAAACATATCAAAGTTCAAAGAGAATATCCCAATATTGACCAAGACCTAACCATAGCATATGGAGAAGCTCTAGTAGCCCGAGAAGACTTCATGAGAATTGACAGTTTGAAAGCTCAGGCATACTTTGAACTAGGATATAATTACCGAAACTGGGGCAATAATTCCAAAACTAAAAGCTATTTAACGGAGAGTTTGGCTCTCTTTGAGAAATTAAAGGATGTACCTGGTCAAACAAACGCTACCAATCTGCTGGCGGTCTATTATGCCAACATTGATAAAGATAGCACAGCTATCCATCTCTACACTGAAACTATAAGACTAGCACAAAGTATAAGAGATACCGTCAAATGGATTAGCCCCTACAAAGGACTATCTAGCCTTTTCGCAAAACTTGGACTAAACGATAAATGCATCGCCTACAGTGAAGAAGGTTTACTCTTAGCCCGCAAAATAGATCATAAACTAAATATTGCAGCTTTGAGTAATAATATGGCTATTGGATATTACCAAAAAGAAGATTACGCGACCTGCGTTAAATACCTAAATGAAGCTTTAGTCATAAACAAGCAGCTAGAACTAACCGAAGCCACCATACGTAACCTGTCTAATATAGGGGCTGTTTATCAAAAGACCGGGGATATCCCAAGGGCAACAAAATACATGGAAGAGGCAGAAAGCCTTCTGTCTAAGATAAATATTCCCCGAACAAATGTCTATACCTATATAGAGCTAGCTAAACTTAGAAACCTACAGATGGATTATATGGGAGCTATAGGCTATGCAAATAGGGCTATTGAAATCGGAAAAACAGCGGGCATAGAAAGTATAGCCGATGGTGCCTATGCAAATCTATCAGATGCATATAAGGGTTTAAGGCAACCTAAAGAGGCTCTTTCTGCTCTTGAAAAGTATTGGGAGATTCAGAGTAAATTCTTAGAGACCGAGCGAAATGAATCCATCGCGAACGTAGAACAAGAATTTCAACAGTTCAAAAAGGAAGCTGAAATTGAAACCCAAAAATCAGAGATTTCTCTGCTCAAAAAAGACCAAACATTGGGAAAGACTCAAAGAAACGGGGCCATTGCTCTATCTTTTTTATTGGGAATAGTGGCACTTCTATATTTCAATAGATTTAGAATCAAAAAGAAAGCGGAAGAACTACTTCAAGTCAAAAACGAGAAAATTGAAAAACAGAGTGATTTGATTCAAACTTCTCTCACAGAAAAAGAGACGCTGCTAAGGGAAATACATCACCGTGTCAAAAATAACCTGCAGATTATCTCCAGCCTATTAAATATTCAATCCAGTAATATTGAAGACCCAGATGTTTTATCTTCTATAAAAGAAGGTCAAAGCCGCGTACAAGCCATGAGTTTGATTCATCAAAACCTCTATCAGTCCGTGCATATCAATGACGTCGACATTCAAAACTATTTAAAAGAGCTGGTCAATTACCTTTCTGATATGTTTACTGGTACTGATAAAAGTGTACAGGTGGTAATAGATGCCAAAGACATTAAGTTCGACATTGACACGGCTATTCCTTTAGGTCTAATTGTAAACGAATTGGTATCTAATGCTTACAAATATGCTTTTAAAAAAAGAGATAAAGGCAAAATTAAAATAGCCATCAAAGCGGTGAATGAGGTTGACTATGAACTTCATGTAGACGATGATGGCGAAGGTCTCCCAGATGATTTTGATCCGAAAAAAAGTAAGTCTTTAGGACTTAAATTAGTGAAGATTTTGAGTAAACAATTGCGAGGTAAATTCACCTCTAGCTCAAAATATGGTGCCAATTTTACTGCGTTTTTTAAGGATATTAGGGCATATCAAAATAACATTTAATGAGTCATAGACTATTTCAATTACACTTCGCATCGAAATGAAATTGCCAATTCTTCTTTTTATTGGACTCTATTTAATTGGAAACCCTGGCTGGGGACAAAAAACTGACTTCACGATAGAAGACAGCTCAAAAGTACTCCAGATCCTTTCTGACATTAAGCTGATTAAAGGCCATAGAAATACGATAGATTCCCTTTCTAAGAAAGCCCTTACCATAGCAGAATCCATAAATTATCAAAAGGGAATTGCTCTATCTAAATCCCTGATGATGGACTCCTACTTAGGCGGTGGGGAATATGCTAAGGCCGTTGAATATAACCTAGATGCCACCAGTAGATTTGAAAAGTTAGGGATGAAGGAAAGAGCCATTGACCTTGAGATTTCATTATCTACTATTTATAAAAGCATGGGGGCTGAGAGAGGAACGGTGGACTACCTTCTCAAAGCCTTAGGCCTAGCCTGTTCCGCTGAAACTAAGGCCAGAATACTTAAGGACGATATCCTTATCATTAATAGTCTCAATAATCAAGGCATTATCTTAAGAGATATGCGATATATACAGCAGAAACCAGAACTCATGGATTCGGCTTATGTCAAGTTTCAGGAGGCTACTAAAATGCTGGAATCCTCTCGTAAGAATGATATCCAGCTCCAAAGGCTTTACAATAATATAAGCCAAGTTTATATAGAGCATTTTAAGGATTATGATAAAGCACTGAAGGTGTTAAATAAAGCGATTGCGATAAACAATGAATTAAATAGTCCATTCAATCTTTCTTATAACTACGCCAATTTATCTAACCTCTATAAAGAAAAAGGTGATTACAAAAAAGCCAAGGAATATGCTTTTAAAATGCTAGCCATTGGTAATTCCTTAAAAATGCCCCATAGGGTTATGAATGCTTATGGACATCTGCGAACTATCAATAAGCTTACGCATCAATATGATTCTGCCCTATACTATTACGAGAAAAGGGTTGAGCTTAATGACTCGCTAACAAATCTGGCCAAAACGGAACAAGTAGCCGATTTTCAAACGAAATACGAGACTGTAAAGAAAGAACTGGAGATAAGTACACTAAATAAAGACAATGAATTGAAATCAAAACAAACCTTTTGGATTTCCATTCTAGGTTTAATCATATTAATAGGTTTGATTCTGAGCATTCGGAATTACAGGATATTAAGAAAGAAAAAAAGAGTGATAGAAGAGCAAAGCGATGCCATTCAATCCTCATTAACCGAAAAAGAAACCCTGCTACGCGAGATACATCATCGTGTAAAAAACAACCTTCAGATAATCTCCAGCCTTCTAAACATCCAGTCCAGTAATATTGACGACCCCAAAGTATTGTCCTCCATAAAAGAAGGTCAGAGCCGAGTGCAAGCGATGAGTTTGATACATCAAAACCTCTATCAGTCAGAACATATCAATGACGTGGACATAGAAAATTATTTAAAAGAATTAGTCAATTACCTCTCGGACATATTTACGGGGAATAATAAAAGTATAGAAGTGGAGGTAGACGCCAAAAACATAAAGTTCGACATTGACACCGCTATTCCGCTTGGCTTGATTGTGAATGAACTAGTCTCCAATGCTTACAAATACGCTTTCGATAAAAGAGACAAGGGCAAAATAAAAGTACGTATAAAAGCCCTTAATGAGATAGACTATGAACTTCATGTAGATGATGACGGAGTTGGTTTACCTTATGATTTTGACCCCACAAAAAGCAAGTCTTTAGGACTTAAACTTGTGAAGATTTTGAGTAAGCAATTAAGAGGTAAGTACGCTGCCAAATCTGATAAGGGTGCCAATTTTACAGTGTTTTTTAAAGATATTAGAGCCTATCAAAAGCTCTAGGTTTTCTTTAGTCCTTATTGCCAATTATTTTGTTTCAAAAGAGTTGGCATTTAACTTAGCTGCATCCTAATTGAAATTAACTTTTTTAAAATGAAAACTCAGATTAAAACGCTTCTCCTTTGCCTTCTGTCGTCAACACTTTTTGCTCAAAAACACAAAGCCGACGTCATCATTTATGGAGGTACTTCTGCCGCCATAACAGCTGCCGTACAAGTAAAAAGCATGGGCAAATCTGTTATCATAGTGTCGCCTGACAAGCACCTAGGAGGGCTCACTACGGGCGGCTTAGGATATACAGACACGGGTAACAAAACCGTCATTGGCGGCCTTGCTAGGGCGTTTTATCAAAAACTATACAAACATTATCAATCGCCAGAAGGATGGAAATGGGAGAAAAAAGAGGCATTTGGCAATAGAGGACAAGGCACCGTAGCACTCGATTCTGAATCTGGCACCATGTGGTTATTTGAGCCTTCTGTGGCAGAAGGTGTTTTTGAAAACCTTATTAAAGAAAACCACATTCCGGTTTACAGAAACGAGTATTTAATAAGAGAAGGGCAAGGTGTCTGGAAAAAAGGAAATACGATTAAAAAAATCAAAACTCTAAGTGGTAAAACCTTCGAAGGTAAAATGTTTATTGACGTTACTTATGAAGGCGACCTCATGGCTGAAGCCGGAGTAAGCTATACTTTTGGTCGGGAGGCAAATAGCACCTACAGCGAGAAATGGAACGGTGTGCAGCAGGACGCGAAACACCATGGCCACTATTTCAGAGAAAATATAGACCCGTATGTTATAAAAGGGGATCCAAAAAGTGGCTTATTACCCGAAATCTCTGATTTACCTCCTGGAGAAAACGGCTCAGGCGATAAACGTTTGCAGGCCTATTGTTTTAGGCTTTGTATGAGTAATCATCCCAATAACAGAATGCCTTTTCCTAAACCAGAAAACTATGACGCCACCAGATACGAGCTTTTAAAAAGAGTTTTGGAAAGTGGCTGGAACGAGGTCTTCAATAAGTTTGATATGCTTCCAAACCGAAAAACGGACACTAACAATCATGGGCCTTTTAGCAGCGATTATATTGGAAAAAACTACGATTACCCTGAAGCCTCTTACGAACGTAGGGCTGATATTTTTAAAGAACACGAACTGTATCAAAAAGGGTATCTCTACTTTTTACAAAATGACCCATCCGTTCCAAAAGAAATACACGACAAAATGCAGGAATGGGGACTAGCCAAAGACGAGTTTCTGGATAATGAACATTGGCCGCATCAATTATACATTCGTGAAGCACGCCGAATGATTGGGGAGTTTGTAATGACGGAGGCAGATGCCTTAGGCAAAACCAACATTAAAAGGCCAATTGGCATGGGTTCTTATTCTTTGGACTCTCATAATGCCCAAAGGTATGTGAATGCAGATGGTTTTGTACAAAACGAAGGTGATATTGGTGTACGTCCAGACCAGCCATATGGCATAGATTATGGGGCCATTTTACCGAAAGAAAGCGAATGCAAAAACCTTCTGGTACCAGTTTGTGTATCTAGCACCCACATTGCCTTTGGCTCTATAAGGATGGAGCCAGTTTTTATGATATTGGGGCAGTCTGCCGCCACAGCCGCTGTCTTGGCCATTGAAAATAAGCTAAGCCCACAAAAGTTACCATACGGAATTCTTAGAAAAAAATTATTATCAGATAGTCAAGTTCTTGCAAATTAATTGATATTTATTAATAAAAATTCATACTGAGTGATATAAACAAATGCTGAAAATACTACTTGTTGAAGATGAGCTTATCATAGCAGCGGACATGGAAGACATGCTCTCTGAAATGGGGTATGAGGTGCTAGATACTGCTATGGATTTTGAAGAAGCTATAAAAATACTTCAAAATGAAACGCCTGATTTGATATTGCTAGATGTAAATCTAGGCGGGAAAAAAGACGGAATAGATCTTGCCGAAGAAATTAATAAAACCTTCCAAATTCCTTTTATTTTCACTACCTCCTATTCTGACGGGTCTACTGTAGAAAGAGCAAAAAAAGTAAACCCGATAAACTATTTAGTAAAGCCTTTTAAAAGAGAACAGCTATTCACCACTATAGAAATGGCTATGCTTAATTTGGCAAATACACCAAAAAAGGAAGAAGAGGGAGAAGAACAATTGATAATTAAAGACGCTCTATTTATAAAAGAGAAGTACAGATATACCAAGCTTCCTTTAGATGATATTCTGTGGTTAAAAGCTGAAGGAAATTATGTAGAAATTCATCTTGCCAATAAAAAAGAACTTATTCGACAGAGTCTTAGTGGATTTTTAGAGAAACTAAATAGAAAAAACTTCTTTAGAACTCATAAGTCCTACGCTGTCAATTTAGATTATCTGACAAAAGTGGAGCCTACCTCTGTCTGTATATTAAACACAGAAATCCCGATAACTAAAAATTACTCGGAAGAACTAATGAAACGAATGGAAGTCATGTAAGGCTTCTTTATTTTTTTTAAAATTCAGAATTCTCGTCACTAGCACAGCCCATTTCACAACAGTTGGATGGGCTTTCAGCCCATTTTCTTTATCCTTTAAAAGGATGGTCATAAGTTTCTTGACAAAGAGAAACTTATGACCATGATCACCCCTAAAATACATAAAAGGATATGATTATCCGTATTTATACCTAAATTTATTTTTGTTACTCACTGTTGCCACTAGAAGCCTAGCAAACATTGCTTCGCCGAAATACCTTCTATTGAATTTATAACAAAATTCATCCAAATACGATTG
>JBNMFK010000134.1:0-10078 GCA_051269965.1 Algoriphagus sp.
ATACGGATATTCATTTAAGACCGAATGTACCTGACCATCTGGCCGAAAAAACAAAAGAAATCCTGAGAGGGTATTATGCTCACTGCTCTGCTTTAGATCTATATATTAAGCAATTGCAGGACGCCATTAAGAAGAGCAATATAGAGGATAATACGATTTTCGTTTTTACATCGGATCATGGAGATTTAATCAACAGTCATGACCAGATGAAGAAACAGCGAATCTATGAAGAGTCGGCAAAGGTTCCTTTCATCATTAAATATCCTGCATTTTTTGGTACAGAGGGTCGTAAAAGTGACTTCCTTTTCAATACTCTGGATATTCTACCAACAATGTTAGGAATGTCTGGTATAAAAAAGCCAACGGGTTTGGATGGAGAAGATATCACAGATATCATGCTAGGTAAAAAAGAAGACACTAGAGAGGCCGCTTTGGTTGCTTGTTTACAACCTTTTGGGCAATGGAAAAGAACTAAAGGAGGAAGAGAATTTAGGGGTGTTATTACCAAAAAATATACGTATGCCAAAGATTTAGCTGGGGAGTGGTTGTTTTTCGACAATATAAATGATCCTTATCAACTAAATAACCTTGCTGGGAATATAGACTATACATCTGTTGCAAAGAATTTAGATGGATTGCTTAATAAAGAACTAGAACGCCTGGATGATGACTTTCTCCCTGGACCTGCCTATTTGGAAAAATGGGGACATCAGGTTGATTCTTCTGGAACTGTACCCTATGTAAATTAAAGAAAATGAATACTCATAAGTTAACAAGTATTATAGTATTGAGCCTTCCACTCTTATCACATTGTCAACCTAGTGAAAGTTTTATAAAGACCACTCTAACTAGAGATTTCCTCTCCGAAGGCGTTGCAGTTGCTGATTTAAACAATGACGGCCTGAAAGATATCATAGCTGGCTATTACTGGTTTGAAGCTCCAAATTGGGTTCGTCACGAAGTAGCTGAGGCAAGGCTTTTTGAACCAAGAAAAGAATACAGCAAATCATTTCTAAATTTCACCCTTGATGTCAACTTAGATGGCTGGGTAGATATTGTAAATATAGATTATCCGGGGACTCCAGCCTATTGGTTTGAAAACCCTAAAAACGAAGCCCTTGATTGGCCTAAGCACATAATTGCTGATTCTGTAGGCATTGGAAATGAATCACCAGGTTTTATAGATATAGATGGAGACGGCAGGTTAGACTTGCTTTGTGCTGATGTAAAGAAGAAACAGATCATTTGGCTACAGGCTCCTACAGAAAAAGGAGAAACCGAGTGGATTCGTCACTCTCTAAGCGAAGAAAATGTAGAAGGAACAGATAGGTTTTCACATGGAATAGGTTTTGGAGACATCAATCATGACGGCATAAAGGATGTAGTTATTACCGCAGGTTGGTTTGAAGGCAAGTCAAATAAAAGTTCTGGGGATTGGACTTTTCATCCTGCTTATTTGGGCGATCCCTGCTCCCATATGCAGATTTTAGACGTAAACAATGATGGCCTAAATGATGTGGTTTCTGCATCAGCTCACAAACTAGGCGTTTGGTGGTATGAACAAACCAGAGAGGCTAACACCATCAATTTCACAAGACATTTAATGAGTGAGACCACCACTCAGACGCATGCCTCTATCATGGCAGATTTGGATGGCGATGGCAAAGATGATTACATCACGGGGAAAAGATTCTTGGCACATAATGGTAAAGATCCCGGCGGTGCAGACTCTCCTATTTTGATATGGTTTGAATTTACCCCTGATAGAGCTCCGTATTTTATAGAACATTTTATTGATGAAGATTCTGGTGCGGGATTAAATATCGCTATCGAAGACATGAATAATGATGTAAAACCTGATATCATCATATCCAATAAGAACGGGGTTTTCCTCTTGGAAAATAAGATGTAGAACGCTTTAAAGTTATTGGGCTCTAAAATATCGAACCTTACTATCGCACGAATTCATTTCAAGGACTTCATCAGTAAGTTTCTCAATTTCCCATTTCTGACAATTTGTATAATTGCATCGTTCTGATGGAGTCGTGGCACTGAGTTCTATTTCATCTTTTACAAGTTGGTAGGATAAAAAAAGACCACATTCCGTAACCAATTTTCCATCCCATAGAATTTTGCCGTTCGCGGTAAATTCTAATTGTGGTAGAGCCACCAACGTGTTTATCGTTTGCCACTCACTCCAAACGCCTGTAGAGTCCTTTTGCCGAATTTGATAGGAGTTATCCCATTTACCAAGCAGTAATTTTGAATTCTTATTGAACATACCACAGTTAAGTGTAAATAAAGCAACTAAGGTTAATAAGACTATTTTCATTATTTTTCAAAAATCGTATAAATCAACAATGAATAGAAACATCTTAAGGTTGTATGCTTTGTTATGAATATTTGTTCATACTGAATTCTCAGTTTTAAAATGTAATGCAAGTGGAACTTCGCTCTTCATCAAAATTCAATATATTTTAAGATTGAAAATATCATTTATTCCTTTTTAATTTCAAAAGTTAAGCACTCAAAGAATGACTGAAGAAGATTTGCCTCAAATTGATAGTGAAGACTTTAACATAGAATGTTCTCGTATGGTTACTTATAAATAGGCTAAGATCCAATTATGATACCCTAATGAAACCAATCTTATTGTTAAGCTAAGCTCGTGTTACTACTCTTACTAATTTGTAGAAAAACGAATATGAATTAGATATGCAAGACACATTGAAACTAGTATTGGTTTTACACATGACTGCTAAAGAAATCACTTTTAGTCAGCAAAACTTATTTTTTCCCTTGCATGACATTAGTAAAAGCATCACAACTACCCATAAATTTAGGTCTTGGAGGATTCCCCTCAGGTAGTTTCATTTATTCTACCAAAAATGAAATCATTTCAAATGCCGCGAGGATAGAAAGAGCCTTTTATTCATACCTTGTTAATGTAAAACGGCAATAAAATACCTGAGCTAGAACCTTTCAAAAAATTATCCTAGGATGTGCCTATATTTTTCCGTAATCCATATCCTCAATGTATCATGAAGTACGCCATATTGTGAGTTTAGTCTTATCCATTTCTCAAAATTATTTTGAGCTTTTGGAGAAGTATTTAAGCTAAATCCATTCCTTAATGGTAAATTTTTCATTAAAAAAGGAAAAGAAAAAAAAATTTCTTGATTGAAGGTATTTCTAAGAGTTACTAACGGAGGTGAAATCACCATCTCATTTTTCCTTAAGAATAGCATATTGTCTCCTAACCATATCATAACCTCGGTCGACAGAGCGAATATAAACTTTAAGGCTTTAACAGATCTAAGAATAGCCTCTATAGATGTAACTGTTTTTGAGAGCCTCATGATAGGTAATCTTGAGATCAGTAGCTTTGGGGATCTGGTAGTGCAGAACGAATTAAAAGCCAAAGTAGAGAAGGAAATTGGTCTAGCTTCTTCAACTGCTAAAGAAAGACTATTAGCTTTCAGAGATCACTTTAGAACTCTAGAAAATTTTATATCACACACTGATATTGCCTCCTTCCTGGGTATTACCAATATTTCTTTGAGCCAACTTAGGAGAGAATTAATGAACTAAAGGTCTTTGAAACAAATGTTAATGGAGCGGTATTTTGGATCATCTAATTTTGCTTAATAATTATAACTGAATAGATGAAATGCCAAGGAGAACTACCGTCCAAGTCTAAAATAACAGTATTGTTTTTTTTTAGCTCATACCGTTTTGTTAATAATGATGGTTTATACCTTCCCTATCATTAATGCCCTAATAGGCACAACAGCCTTTGACCTTAAAACCTTTGGGTATTCTTTAGAAGAAGCAAAGACTATACTCCAAAACTTAGATAGCAGTACCATCAAGTTTTACCTTTTCCCTCAACTAACATTTCTGGACCTGCTTTACCCAGCCCTTTTGGCTTTCTTCCTAAACGCTCTCCTTGTTCGGCTGGTTATGCTTCACACTATTGAGTTTGGAACCATTTTAACTATCCTGAGATTCTTGCCATTGCTCGCTATGACCTTTAATTATTTAGAAAACATAACTATTTCAATTCTCATAACGGATAGCCTAATTTTAAGTCAATCAATTATTAAAATGGCAAGCACCTTTACTCAGCTCAAAAGCCTCTTCATCAGCTTAAGCTGGCTATCTATTTTTACATTTTTTGGACAAAATCTATGGACTAGGTACTATATTCGGAGATCGCAGCAGGAGGATTAAGTGAAACCTCTGGTCGGTGATAATATTTTACCTCCACAAGGAACACCTCAAGTTTTATATTTTGAGAATAGCCTTCGGTCTGCTATGAAAGTTCCAAAGGGGATCAGAGAGGCTATAAGAGCCATTAACGTATTCTTTTTGCCCCATTTAAGATTGTTAGCTACTAGCAGTACTAAAATAGTATATGCTATAAACAACCAGCCATGAGCCATACCTACAAAAAGATTTGGTTTTGGCATTTCATACATGTATTTCAAGGGCATTGTAATAGCGAGACAAAGAAAGGAACAGCCTTCTAAAAAACCAATAATACGCAAGAAACCCAGTTTTGATGACATCATAAAAATGACCCTTAAACTAGGTAATGCATGCACCCTCGGATGGTTCAGCATTACCTAGTAATATGTTGGTTATTAATTTTTTTTGCTCATAGATTCCATTTTTAAAAAATCAGATATGCCCTGTACCCAAACGATTCAAAACGGTAAAGTGACTTTTCAAAGCATCAACAAAAGTAGTATGGTGATTATAAGGAACATTATACTCCATGGCAGTAGATTTCACAATCTTAGAAATATCTTTATAATGAACATGGCAAATATTCGGAAATAGATGATGTTCTATTTGATAATTCAGTCCGCCTATAAACCAAGAGAAAAAAGTACTTCCATTGGCAAAGTTAGATGTCGTTCTCATTTGATGTATGGCAAAGCTATTTTCCATACTTCCTTCATCGTCTGGTATAAAGAAGTCTGTTTCTTCAAGCACATGAGCACATTGAAAGATCAAAGCTAAAACTTGACCACATATGGCATGCATGAGTAAAAAACCCAAAAGTGTTTGCCACCATAGAATACTCGAGGTCATAATGGGCAAAATTATAAACAAACCTAGGTAAGCCAGTTTGGCAATAGTAATCTCAATGAAGGCTCTTCTAACAGAAAGACCTTGTTCTTGAACTAAATTCTCTTTCCCATATTTGATTGTTTGCTCTATATCCTTCCCTAAAAACCAGTAAAGCGAAAGAATACTGTATAGAAAAGGGGCATAGAATATCTGATATTTATGGAATCCTTTTTTCTCTTGGTGCGGCGAGAGCCTTAGTGTGTTGTTCTTTGAAATATCATCGTCCAAACCATGAATATTTGTAAACGTATGGTGAAGAACGTTATGTTGGATTTTCCAATTAACGTGATAACCACCAACAAAATTTATGATTAAACCCACGAAATTATTCACCCGCTTCTTTTTGGAATAAGAACCGTGATTCGCATCATGCATCACAGACAAACCTATGCCAGACATGCCGAAACCCATAAGTGCCCACATGGCTATATTTCCCCAAACAGAAGTGACTGTTTGAGAAACAATTAATGCCAATGGAATCATATATAAAGCTATCATAAAGACAGTTTTAAACACCATTGAGCCATTTCCTGTTTTTGATTGCTTGGTAGTTTTGAAATGATTATTGACACGTTTTACTACTTCTCTGAAAAATTCTGGTTTGCTATGAATATTAAACTTTACTCCTTCTCCTCTCATTCCGTTTCTTTTAGTTTCTGATTGCACAAGGTACCTATTAAAAAAACAGTATTTCTGTGTTTTCAAAATAAATAGTTAGAAATGGTTATTTGCCTGTAATTAATAAAGGTTGTCGTTGGTTTTCTCCTCTCTTAAGCCAATTAATCGACACTCATGTTATCTTTTATACCATGCTTGACTCCCACTCATTGAGTCAAAAACAAGTAATTTGTCACATTCTTAAAATTTGGCTTTACGTTGGAGTTCTCAAAAGTTAGAAAAGACGCTAAATATTAAATTTCCCTATCTTTATAATCGGGAAATGAAACAATAAAAGTCCAAGGGCCTTTACGCCTCGTTCTAACAAAAAACTTAAAAAATAGGTCTATTCGATGTCTAAAAAACTAGCAACACATATTTTAATTATCAACCTGTTTATCATACTAAGTTGCAATGCAAAAGCCATTTCGATTTTTGTTAGTCCTGTTGGTAACGATAAAAACCTCGGCACAAAAGAAATGCCCTTTAAAACTACTGAAAGGGCATTTGAAAGAGCAGTCGAACTTAGAGAAATAAGCAATGAAGCCATAAACATCTATTTGCTTGAGGGTGACTATCACCTATCAAAAACTTTAGTAATTTCCGCAAAACTAAGTAACATATCGATAACCGGAGAAGGGCACGACAAAGTGACGGTAAAAGGCTCAAAACTTCTTAAAACATCATGGGAAAAATTCGATGAACATATTTGGTTCACTGAGATTAAAGGTGATGTAAATTTTAATCAGCTGTTTATTAACGGAGAAAAGAAGATTTTGGCCAGGTACCCTAATTTTAATGACAATGGTGCTTACTGGCAAGGACATGCTGAAGATGCTATTTCAAAAGAACGTGTAGCCACGTGGAAAAATCCTGCAGGAGGTTTTCTGCATGCTATGCACAGCGGTCGATGGGGCGGTTTCCATTATGAAATAACAGGTATTGATAAGAATGGAGAGGTTACCTTAATTGGCGGACATCAAAACAATCGGTCTTCTCCGCCACATCCTAAACTTAGAATGGTCGAAAATATTTTTGAAGAATTGGATAGTGAGGGTGAATGGTACTTCGATAAGCAAGATAAAAAGCTTTACCTCTGGACAAATCAAATTGATTTAAATCATGCTACTACTGAAGCATCCGTTTTAAAGCATCTCATAGAAATTCGTGGAAGTCAGTATAATCCAGTTAAAAATATCTCCATACAAGGAATACGTTTTGAACATAGTCAGCGAACATTTATGGAGCACTATGACCCACTGCTTCGCAGCGACTGGACCATATACAGAGGAGGAGCAATTCTATTACATGGAACCGAGTCAAGCTCTATCAATGATTGCGAATTCACCAATTTGGGTGGGAATGTGATTTTCGTGAATGGATATAATAGAAACACAGAAATTATTGGCAATCATATCCACGATTGTGGAGCATCAGCTATCAGTTTTGTAGGTGATAGCACTTCCGTCCGTTCCCCTTCATATCAGTATAATGAATTTGTTCCTTCAGAAGAGATAGATACCCTACAAGGTCCTGCTAACGCTTTGTATCCGTCCTACTGTAGAGTAGAGAATAATCTAATTTACAAGATAGGACGCGTTGAAAAACAAGTAGCGGGTGTGCAAATATCAATGGCCATGAAAATACATGTAAAAAATAATAGTATTTATGATGTACCCCGTGCGGGTATTAATGTGAGTGAAGGCACCTGGGGTGGCCATATAATTGAATACAATGATGTCTTTGATACGGTGTTGGAATCTGGCGACCATGGCTCTTTCAACTCTTGGGGAAGAGATAGATTCTGGCATCCAAAATGGCGTGTTATTGACAGTCTGGTGCATGCAAACCCCCAAATGCCCTATTGGGATGCTATGCAAACGACGATCATCCGAAACAACCGTTTTCGGTGTGACCACGGTTGGGATATTGACCTTGATGACGGTTCTTCCAATTATGAAATCTACAATAACCTTTGCCTGAATGGAGGCATTAAACTTCGAGAAGGTTTTTACCGGGTAGTTGAAAATAATATCATGATAAACAACGGCTTTCACCCTCATGTTTGGTTCGATAATAGTAAGGATATTTTCAGAAGAAATATCATGATGACCGAGCATTTCCCAATTCGCCTGATGGGCTGGGGGAAAGAGGTAGATTATAACTTGTTTCCAGACGCTATTTCATTGGCTTTGGCCCAAGAAAATAAAACCGACAAAAACAGTCTTTATGGTAATCCAATATTTACATCTCCTGAAACAGGCGATTTCAGCGTCGAAAATAATTCACCCGCTTTTAAACTGGGGTTTAAGAACTTTTCGATGAATAATTTCGGAGTTCAAAAACCAACATTAAAGGCTATTGCCAAGCAGCCAGATGTACCAGAATTAAATATCGCCTCTTTTCAGAAAATAAAAAAAGCAACAAAGGAATGGCTGGGCGGCACGATTAAAAACATAGAAACGCCTGAAGAACAGTCAGCATGGGGACTACTCAGCATGGATGGGATAATTATCTCAAAAATAAAAGACAGCAGCAAATTGGCAGCATCTGGTTTGTTAGACGGAGATATCATTCTCAATGTAGAGGGTGAAAAAGTAAAAAATATCACAGAACTACTCACTAAACATCAAGAAAATCTGTGGCATGGGAGTTTAAAGCTATCTGTTTCTAGGAATCAGAAAGAAAGAGAAGTCATACTTAAGTTGCAGTAAAATACTCATACCTGACTTCTAAGATATGTAGTGATATAAACAATGTGAGAAATTGATTATGCCAACACGTAAGTTCTTCATAAACATTCAGACGTGTCAGTAAAGCATAATAGAAGTTTTTAAACAAGTAAACATTCAGCTCTTTAAAAACACGTTAAGGAGCCTTTTACCCGAAAAAGCAAATTAGAGTTGTCCTAATTCCCAAAACAAAACCCATGTTCACATGAACGTATTACAAGATGAATTGATTTTGCCGAATGGCTCCATACTTAATAATAGAATTGCAAAATCTGCGATGAGTGAAAATTTATCAAACAAATATCATGAGCCTACTGCAGCTCTTGTGAATGTTTATAAAAAGTGGGCACAGGGTGGTGCAGGCTTACTTATTACTGGAAATATAATGATTGACGCCAAAGCCATAGGAGAGCCTAGAAATATGGTAGTGGAGGATCGGAAAAACTATGAAATACTTAAAGAATGGGCGGCGAGTGTAAACAGCACAGACACCCAATTATGGGCTCAATTAAATCATTCAGGAAGGCAAGCCATGGAACAAATTAATACTTATTTAAAAGCCCCATCTGCTGTCCCTTTAAAATCTGGAGGAAGAAAAGGTGGCACAAAGAAAATACCTTTAGCATTAAGCGAAGCTGAGATTCTAGAAATTATTGAGGCCTTTGCCAATACTACTCTTATCTGAAAGGATGCGAGATTTTCAGGAGTTCAGATTCATGATGCTCATGGTTATTTAGTGAGTCAGTTTTTGTCTCCATATACCAATATCAGAACCGACAAATGGGGTGGTAGCTTAGAGAATCGATCCCGGTTTGTCATTCAAGTATATAGAAAAATTAGGGAACGCGTAGGAAAGTATTTTCCTATTGGCATTAAATTAAACTCGGCCGACTTTCAAAAAAGAGGTTTCACAGAAGAGGAATCTATGGAAGTTGTCAAAATTCTATCAAAAGAAGGCATTGATTTAATCGAAATATCTGGAGGTACCTATGAAGCCCCAGCCATGATGGGCAAACGCCACAAAGAGAGCACTGTAAAAAGAGAAGCTTACTTTATGGATTACGTTGAAAAAGCCAGGACAATAACAAAGACGCCATTGATGTTAACGGGAGGGTTTCGCACCGCTTCCATAATGAAAGAGGCAGTAGCCTCTAATCAAATAGATATTATTGGACTTGCCAGACCATTTTGCGTATTCCCAAACATTGCCAATGATATCTTTAGTGAAAGCCGAACAGATTTCACTACTGATATTAAAAAGACGGATGTTAAAGGACTTGATGGAGCAATGAATATTGTTTGTTTATGAAGCATAAATTAGGCGATTAGGGTTGGGAAAGGTACCTGATCCATATTTAAGCTCATGGACTGCGATTCTTAATTATGGATGGCTTATCCTAGAACAAAAACTTACTAAGAAATAAAAGCTAGTAGATAATAAAATAGACCTACGAAAATAAAGGAACTTCAGAAGAAGTCAGACATTGAGCAAGACAAAAGACTCCATAAGCTTATACAAAATTCGAAAAACTTGTTATAGAGTTAAGAAA